>NZ_JBFAZX010000027.1:0-101095 GCF_040689395.1 Dactylosporangium sp. NPDC051484
TCAAGTTGCTCGACACAAGTTGATCTACCAGAAGTCCCGTTCGCATCTGCAGGCCCCCTTGACACCGCCGCCAATCACCAAACGCAACGGCGTTGTCGGCACGTTCACTCCGTGATCATGCAGGACCCCGCGCATCGTGGACGCCAGGCGCATGATCACGGAAACGTTGCTCGCGGGCGGCCGCTACCAGCCATTTGACGGTCGCTCTTGGTCAGGCCGAGGCCTGGCTGCGGCACAAACCCAGGTCAGACCGAGGCCGGGCCGCGGCCACGCACCCAGCTCGGTGGACCGAGACCGGCTTGGGGCGCGAACCCCTGCCAGACCAAGACCAAGGCCGCGACCACGCACCCAGGCCGGCAGACCAAGGCCCGCTAGAGGCACGAACCCCGGACCAGACCGAGGCCACGGCCACGGCCACGGCCACGCACCCAGCTCGGCAGACCAAGGCCCGCCAGGGGCGCGAACCCAGGTCAGACCGAGACCCGAGGCCAGGCCTGGCCGGGGGACACGAGTCCGGGTCAGGAGCGCGGTGGTTCGGGCTGATGTGAAGATGCGGGCGCGACCGGCGGGAAGGACGAGCCGGGCCCCGGCCAGGACGGGGCGTCGGGCCGCGGAGCCTCGGGCGATGGAGGCGCCCCAGGGTCGGCCCAGCTGGCTCCCGGCGGCGGCAACGCGGGCACCGACAGGTCCGGCGAGTCCGCGAGCTGACCGGACGAGGCCGGAGAGGACCCGGGCAAGCCGAACGAGGCCGGCGCGGGTGGACCGAACGAGCCCGGTGAAGGCGAACCCGGATGGGCCGGCCCCGGCTGGTCGCCGACACCCGGCTGAGGCTGATCCGGATGGCTCGCGGTCGGGTAGGGCCCGGCGGGCTGGTCCAGGTATTCGACGGGCATGTTGTCGTAGCGCAGCGTCGGGGAGGCATGGAAGCCGGCCAGGCCCGTATACACCGCGCCGGCCGCCAGGGCCTGGACGAGCAGCGTGCCACGCACCCACGGGATGAAGCCGAACAGCAGGCTCGACGTGCCCGTGCGCAGCTTCACCGGGCGGAACATGTGGGTGCCGACCGGGGCGCTCTCGGCCAGGTCGATGTAGTGCGCCCAGCCGACCTTGTTGCCGAGCCACGCGCCCAGGACCGAGGCGCCGGCCGAGCCCACCACCAGGGCGGCCAGGACGATCGGGCCCCGGTAGCGGCGCAGCAGCAGCCAGGCGACGACGGCGATCAGGGCGCCCATCGCCAGCGACATCAGGATGAACCATCCGTCGTCGGCCCAGTAGCCCTCGGGCTCGCCCTCGACGGGATACGGACCGTATTGGGTCTGCACGAGCTCCACGTTCGGCGCGAGCATCGCCCACAGCAGGCCGAACGGCGCACCCAGGCCGGCGATCACCACGGCGACGACGAGGGCGGACAACACCTCCCGCCCGATCGGCTCGCGCGCCGGCCCGGAGGCCTCCGGCTCTTCGACGGGCGAAATCGGCGCGACGCTCACGATCCCATCCTGCCAGGCGCGAGGCCCGACCCGGCAAGCGAGTCCGCCGCACCCCCAGAACCCGGCGAACCGGTGGAATCGGGCAAACCTGCCGAGCCAGCGGAATATCCAGGATGCCCGGAAGGCTGGGTGTCGCCGACCGGCGGGGGCAGGGTCAGGTCGGGCAGCGTCAGGTCCATGGCCATCAGCCGCGGCGCCTCCTCCCGCCGGTCCACCCGCCCCTTCACCGCCACGACGGCGTCCTCGGCCACCCACTGGTCGACGAGCTCATACGTGTCGGGGAAGAACATCACCTCGACGCTGCCGTCCAGGTCCTCCAGCACCGCCGACGCCCACGGCCGCCCTTGCCGGGTGACCCTGCGCTGCACGCCGGAGAGGATGCCGGCGAGGCGGACGACGGCGCCGTCGGGAACGGCGCCCTCCTCGGCGAGCACGGCGATCGGCCGGTCGGCGGAGCGCCGCAGCACGTGCTCCAGGCCGCGCAGCGGGTGGTCGGAGACGTAGAGGCCGAGCATCTCGCGCTCGAAGGCGAGCCGCTCCGGCTTGTCCCACTCCATGGCCGGGACCGGTGGGGCGCTCATGAACGGGGCGCCGAACAGGTCGAACTGCCCCATGGCCTCGTTGCGCTTGATGTCCATGACCGCGTCGAGGGCGTCGGCGTGGACGCTGAGCAGGCCGCGGCGGGAGTGGCCGAAGGAGTCGAACGCGCCCGCCTTGATGAGCGACTCGATGGTCTTGCGGTTGCAGACCACCTGGTCGACCTTGGCCAGGAAGTCGTAGAAGTCGGCATACGCCCCCTTCTCCCGGCGAGCCCGGATGATCGCCGCGACCGCGGCGGGGCCGACGTTGCGGATCGCGCCGAGGCCGAAGCGGATGTCGGCGCCGTCGGCGGCGAAGCGGCCCTGCGAGGAGTTGACGTCGGGCGGCAGGACCCGGATGCCCATGTGCCGGCACTCGGCGAGGTAGACGGCGGAGCGGTCCTTGTCGCCACCGACCGAGGTGAGCAGGGCGCTCATGTACTCGGCCGGGTAGTTGGCCTTGAGATACGCCGTCCAGTACGCCACCAGCCCATAGGCCACGCTGTGCGCCTTGTTGAACGCGTAGTCGGAGAACGGCACGAGGATGTCCCACAGGGTGCGGATCGCGCCCTCGGAATAGCCCCGCTCGCGCATGGCCGGCGCGAACAGGGTGAACTCCTCGTCCAGGATCTCCTTCTTCTTCTTGCCCATCGCCCGCCGCAGCCGGTCGGCGGCGCCGAGGGTGTAGCCGGCGACCCGCTGGGCGATCGCCATGACCTGCTCCTGGTAGACGATCAGGCCATAGGTGTCGCCGAGGATGTCCGCGAGGGGCTCGGCCAGCTCGGGGTGGATGGGTGTGACCGGGCGGCGGCCGTTCTTGCGGTCGGCATACTCGTTGTGCGCGTTGGCGGCGATCGGCCCGGGCCGGTAGAGCGCGCCGACCGCGGAGATGTCCGCGAAGCTGTCGGGCGCCATCGCGCGCAGCAGCTGGCGGACCGGCGTGGCGTCGAACTGGAAGACGCCGAGCGTGTCGCCGTGCGACAGCAGCGCATACGTCGGCGTGTCGTCCAGCGGCGCGTCCTCGATGACGACGTCGACCCCCCGGTTGTGGCGGATCGCCTCGATCGCGTCGTCGAGGATCGTGAGGTTGCGCAGGCCGAGGAAGTCCATCTTGAGCAGGCCCATCGCCTCGCAGGCGCCCATGTCCCACTGGGTGATGATCGCGCCGTCCTGCTCGCGCCGCTGGATCGGCAGCACGTCGAGGAGCGGCTCGCGGGACAGAATGACCCCGGCGGCGTGCACGCCCCACTGGCGCTTGAGCCCCTCCAGCCCGCGGGCGGTGTCGACGACGGTGCGCACCTCGGGCTCGGACTCGTAGAGCCGGCGCAGCTCGCCGCCCTCCTTGTGCCGCGAGTGGGCCGGATCGAACACCCCGGACAGCGGCATGTCGCGCCCGAGCACCGGCGGCGGCACGGCCTTGCTGATCCGCTCGCCGAGGGAGAACGGGAAGCCCAGCACGCGCGCGGCGTCCTTGACGGCGGCCTTCGCCTTGATCGTGCCGTAGGTGATGATCTGCGAGACGTGGTCGGCGCCATACTGTTCGGTCGCGTAGCGGATCATCTCGCCGCGTCGGCGCTCGTCGAAGTCCATGTCGATGTCGGGCATGCTCGGGCGCTCCGGGTTGAGGAAGCGCTCGAAGAGCAGCCCGTGCGCGATCGGGTCGAGCTCGGTGATGCCCAGCGCGAAGGCGACCAGTGAGCCGGCCGCCGAGCCGCGGCCGGGGCCGACCCGGATGCCCTCGCGGTGGGCGTGCGCCACGAGGTCGGCCACGACGAGGAAATAGCCCGCGAGGCTGGCGCCGGTGATCACGGAGAGCTCATAGTCGGCCTGCCGGGCGTGCGGCTCGGGCACCCCACCCGGGAACCGCCGGGCGAGGCCGCGGCCGACCTCGGCGCGCAGGTGGGAGTCCTCGGTCTCGCCGGGTGGCACCGGGAAGCTCGGCATGAGGCTGCGTGCCGCGAAGACCTCGGCGTAGTCGCCGATCCGCTC
Source organism: Dactylosporangium sp. NPDC051484 (assembly GCF_040689395.1). Classification (NCBI taxonomy): domain Bacteria; kingdom Bacillati; phylum Actinomycetota; class Actinomycetes; order Micromonosporales; family Micromonosporaceae; genus Dactylosporangium; species Dactylosporangium sp. NPDC051484. The sequence goes on from NZ_JBFAZX010000027.1 coordinate 4,058, forward strand.
GGCGATGGCCAGCGTCGCGTCGCAGGCGCCGGGGACCTCGGCGTCCCAGATCCGGCGCATCTCCTGCGCGGACTTGAGGTAGAAGTCGCGGGCGTCGAACTTGAAGCGCTTCGGGTCGGCGAGCGTGGTCGCCGACTGCACGGCGAGCAGCGCTTCGTGGGCGTCGGCGTCGCCGGCGAAGGTGTAGTGCAGGTCGTTGGTGGCCACGGGGGTGAGCCCGAGCCGCTTGCCGAGGCGCAGCAGGTCGGCGCGGACCCGGGTCTCGATGCCGAGGCCGTGATCCATGAGCTCCAGGTAGAGGTTGCCGGCGCCGAAGATGTCGCGCAGCTCGCCGGCGGCCGCGCAGGCGCGCTCGAAGTCGCCGATGCGCAGCCAGGTCTGAATCTCCCCCGACGGGCAGCCGGTCGTGGCGATCACCCCCGGCGCGTGCCGTTGCAGCAGTTCCCGGTCGGCGCGCGGCTTGTAGAAATACCCCTCGAGGCTGGCCAGCGACGACAGCCGGAACAGGTTGCGCAGCCCGGTGGCGTCGGCGGCCAGGAGTGTCAGGTGGGTGTAGGCGCCGCCGCCTGAGACGTCGTTCTCCCCGCCGTCGGCCCACCGCACCCTGGTCCGGTCGCGCCGATGGGTGCCGGGCGTCAGGTAGGCCTCCACGCCGAGGATCGGCCGGATCCCGGCCCGGACGGCCTGGTGGTAAAAGTCGTGGGCGCCGAACATGTTGCCGTGGTCGGTCATGGCCAGCGCCGGCTGGCCGAGCCGGGCCGCCTCGGCGAACAGCGGGCCTAGGCGCGCCGCACCGTCGAGCATCGAATACTCGGTGTGCACGTGCAGATGTACGAAGGACTCCCCCACGGCCCCGAACCTATCGCCGGGGTACGACATTTTCGAGAAACTCCACGACATGATCCGCCCGGCACGAAGAGGTCTTCGCGCGGGCGATCGGCGAGCTCACCGGGCGTAGGGGTCCATCATGACCGCGGTCGCCCGCAGCCAGGCGCGCTTGGTCGCCGGCGCGAGCATCGGATATTCGATGTTGGAGCCGCTCTCCAGCGCCGGGTCGTAGGGCACCACCACGACGGCCCTGGTCCGGGTGCGGAAGTGCCCGGCCAGGTCGTCGATGAGCGAGGTCGGGTTGGGCGTCGGGCAGGACAGCAGGGTCACCGCGTTGGCGACGAGATCCTCCATGCCCGCCTCGTCGAGCAGGTCGAGCATCCAGTCGGCGGTGAACGCGGCGTCCTCGCGCGGCACGCTCGTGACCACCAGCTGGTCCGCGGCATGCAGCACGGTCTGCCAGTTGGGGCTCTCCACGTTGTTGCCGGTGTCGACGCAGATCACGTCATGGGTGCGGCGCAGCAGCTCGAGCACGCGACGCACCGTGTGCGGGTCGAGACGCTGCGCGAAGCGGGGGTTCTCCTCACCGGCGAGCACGTCGTAGGAGCCGTCGGAGGCGTGCCGCAGGTAGTCGTCGAGCATGTCGTAGAGGTCGTAGCCGGTCGCGTGCTCGACCCGGACCAGGTCGGCGATCAGGTGCCGGATGGTGCGGGCGTGCCGCGCGCTGCCGGCCCGCAGGCCGAGCGTGCCGCGCAGCTCGTTGTCGTCCCACGCGATGACACCCTTGCCGCGGACGCTGCCGATGGTGGCGGCGGTCAGCACCGTCGCGGTCGTCTTGTGCACGCCGCCCTTGGGGTTGGCGAAGGCCAGCACCTTCGGGGTGGGGATCTCCTGGCGGAGCACCTGCACCATCTGCTCGGTCGGGTCGGCCGGGCGGGCTTGATACTCGACCATGGGGCCGCGCCGCACGGGCCCGCCGGGGCGGGGCGCCGCGTCGTAGGGCCGGGTGCCGTTGCTAGTTCGCATTGGCTCGTCATCGTAGGGCCGCGAGGGCGGATACGGGTCCGCGGGTTGTTCGAACCGGCCGTCGTAATCCAGATCACTCGGGCTCGCCCGGCCCAGCAGGGCCCGGTCGAGCAGCGAGCGCCATCGGGGAGCCGGCTCCGCCGACCTGTCCCAACCGGCATCGCGCTCAGCCACGCTTGGCCCTCCCTCACACCCGCGCGCCAAAAAGTCGTACCCCAGGCTACGGACCGAACACTATTCGGACCACACCTGCGCGCCCATCCCCCGCATCAACTGCACGACAGGCCGAAGGGATATCGCCTCAGGACGGACCGGAGGACGCGGCCGCCGGCTCGGCCACCTCGCGCACCGGTTCCGCGATCGTGGTCTGCTCGGGCAACGGGGGCAGGAACACTGTGCGATCGAGGCGTTGCAGATCGGTGATCGGGTCGACGACGCGGGTCTCGGGCCGGGCGGCGACGGCGCGCAGGGCGGCCGGTGGGGCGTACACGACGGCGGCATACACGCATGAGCAGTGCTCGCTGTAGGCGGTGGCCTCCTTGTCGGCGACGCTCGCGCCGGAAACGTACATGTCGCGCGTCTCGCTGGACGCGTCGCCGGCTCGGGCGAGCAGCTCGCGATAGCGGCCCGCTTCCTCGCGCTTGCGCCGGGCCGTCTCGTCCATGGCCGCGATCACGTCGTCGGGCAGCCGGTACGCGCCGAGCCGGACGAGCTCGGTCTGCGTTCTCGGCAGCGGCAGCCGGGCGAAGACGCTCGACACCGCGACGTCCGCGAGCACCGGGGCGAGCCGCTCGGGCGCCAGGTAGGTGGCGAAGGACACGAGCGCGTAGACCGGCGCGTCGCCCGGCAGCGCGGTCAGCTCGTCGCGGCCGGCCTGCACATACGCCGGGATCGACGCGCCCTGCGCGACCCCGACGCGCAGCACGTCGCCCAGCGACGGGTCGCTGCGGGGGCGATCCGACCGGTGCACCGCGAGCAGCGCCACGGTCACCGCGAGTACGCCGATGACGACGGTGAACGCCCGCAGGCGCTGGGCGCCGCGGAAGATCCGGGCGAGGACGTCGCCGACCGGCGAGAGAGCGCGCTGGTCGAGTTGCTGGAGCCGCTTCATCGCCACGTCAGCCTCGCACGCGCTTCCTTAAGGGCGACTCACGGGGTCTTGACATCAAGGCATGGAAGGATTTCTATCAGGAAGGTTTACTAACAGATCCTCCCCCGACCGAAACCCGCCCGAGAAGAGGTCCCATGCGCAGATCGACCACGATCCGTGCGACCACAGCCGCCGCGGTAGCGCTCACCGCTGCCGGGATCGCCCTTGCCGTCACGCCGTCCGCCCAGGCGGCGGCCGCGATCCCCGCCCACGTCTTCGCCCCGTACTTCCAGGCGTACAACGGCGACAGCCTCAACGGCCTGTCCCAGCAGTCCGGCGCCAAGTACCTCACGATGGCGTTCATCCAGACCGCCAGCCAGGGCTCATGCACCGTGTACTGGAACGGCGACACCGGCATGCCGATCGCCAACGCCACGTTCGGCAGCGACATCGCCGCCGTCCGCGCCCGCGGCGGCGACGTGATCCCCTCGTTCGGCGGCTACGCGGCCGACAACGGCGGCACCGAGATCGCCGACAGCTGCACCGACGTCAACCAGATCGCGGCGCAGTTCGAGAAGGTCATCACCACCTACGACGTCACGCGGATCGACCTGGACGTCGAGGACAACTCGCTGACCAACACCGCCGGCATCGACCGGCGGAACAAGGCGATCAAGATCGTCGAGGACTGGGCGGCGGCCAACGGCCGGAGCATCCAGTTCGTGTACACCCTGCCGACCACCACGAGCGGACTCGCCGAGAGCGGCCTCGCGGTGCTGCGCAACGCGGTGGCCAACAACGCCCGGGTCGACATCGTCAACCAGATGACGTTCGACTACTACGACAACCAGCCGCAGCACCAGATGGCCAACGACACCAAGACGGCGTCGAACGGGCTGCGCGCTCAACTGCAGCAGCTGTACCCCGGCAAGACCAACGCGCAGCTGTGGAGCATGATCGGCGTCACCGAGATGATCGGCGTCGACGACTTCGGCCCGGGTGAGACCTTCACCCTCGCCGACGCGGGCGCCGTGTACAGCTGGGCGACCCAGCAGGGCATCGCCGAGCTGTCGTTCTGGGCCCTGCAGCGCGACAACGGCGGCTGCCCGGGCGGTGCGGCCGCGGACAACTGCTCCGGCATCTCCCAGAAAACCTGGGACTTCTCGCACGTCTTCGCCCCGTTCACCAGCGGCGGCGGGGCAACGAGCTCGCCGAGCCCCTCCCGCAGCACCTCGCCGATCCCGAGCCAGAGCGCCCCGCCCGCGGGCGGCCTGGTCAACGGCAACTTCGAGACCGGCGGCCTCGCCCCGTGGTCCGGCAGCCTGTGCGGCATCGTCACCACGCCCGTGCACGGCGGCACGAAGGCCCTCAAGGCCGCCGCGTCGAGCTCGGACACCGCGCAGTGCGGCCAGACGGTCGCCGTCCAGGCCAACCGCACGTACACGCTGAGCGCCTGGGTGCAGGGCAGCTACGCGTTCCTGGGCGCCACCACGGCGTCCGGCGACGTGAGCACCTGGACGCAGGGCGGCTCGTCCTGGACCAAGCTGACCGTCACCGTCAGCACCGGCAGCTCCACCTCGATCAAGGTGTGGGTGCACGGCTGGTACGGCACCGGAACGATCTACGTCGACGACGTGACGCTGGTCTGAACCTGTTACGCGGCGGCGCTCAGCACATCGAGCGCCGCCGCCAGGTCGGCGGGATACTCGCTGACGAACGACACCTGCTCACCGGTGCTCGGATGCTCGAATCCCAGCTGCCGGGCGTGCAGCCACTGCCTGGACAGCCCCAGCCGGCCGGCGAGCGTGGGGTCCGCGCCGTAGGTCAGGTCGCCCACGCAGGGGTGGCGCAGCGCCGAGAAGTGCACCCGGATCTGGTGTGTGCGCCCGGTCTCCAGCCTGATGTCGAGCAGGCTGGCCGCGGGGAACGCCTCGATCGTGTCGTAATGGGTGATGCTCGGCCGCCCGCCGGAGACCACGGCGAACTTGTAGTCGTGGCTCGGGTGCCGGTCGATCGGCGCGTCGATCGTGCCGCGCAGCGGGTCCGGGTGGCCCTGGACGATGGCGTGATACCGCTTCTCCACCTCGCGAGCCTTGAAGGCGCGCTTGAGGACGCTGTATGCGAGCTCGCTCTTGGCCACCACCATGAGCCCGGTCGTGCCGACGTCGAGCCGGTGCACGACCCCCTGTCGCTCCGCCGCGCCGCTGGTGGCGACCGTCTGCCCCATCGCCGCCAGCCCGCCGATCACGGTCGGGCCGGTCCAGCCGGGACTGGGGTGCGCCGCCACGCCGACCGGCTTGTCGACCACCACGATGTCGTCGTCGCTGTAAACGATGACCAGCCCGGCGACCGGCACCGCCTCGATCACTACCGCGCTCGGCGGGGGCGGCAGGGTGACCTCCAGCCAGGCCCCGGCGCGCACCTTGTCCGACTTCGAGCGGACCTCACCGTCGACGCAGACGTCGCCCGCCTCGACCAGGTCTGCCGCCGCGGTGCGGCTGAACCCGAAGAGCCTGGTGAGCGCCTGGTCGAGCCGCGTGCCGTCCAGCCCGTCGGGCACCGGCAGCGAGCGGACCTCACGCATCGCGCCTGGCCCTCGTTCCGTCGCGGCGGCGCCCCGTGAACTCCAGCAGGATCGCCAGGATCACCCCGACCGTCAGCGCCGAGTCCGCGATGTTGAACACCGGGAAGTGCCCCGCGTGGTCGTCCAGGAAGCTGAACATGTCGACCACGTGCCCACGGAACGGCCCGGGCGCCCGGAACAACCGGTCGCCGAGGTTGCCGGCCGCGCCGCCGAGGACGAAGCCCAGCGCCACCGCCCATGCGGCCGACGCGGTGCCCTTGATCATCCAGAACAGCCACGCGATCACGCCGAACGCGATGAGCGGGAAGATCCACGTCTGGTTGGGCAGCATGCTGAACGCCGCCCCGCTGTTACGCGTGTAGATGACGTAGATCAGGCCGCCGAAGAGCTTCACCGGCTCGCCGTGGGCGATGGTCGAGGTGGTCCACTGCTTGACGGCCACGTCGATCGCGATGACCGCGACCGCGATGAAGCCGAAGACGGCCCAGGCTTGGGCTCGCGACCGAGCCTGGCGCTCGGGCTCGGGCTCGGTCCGATCCTGGGTGGGATCCTGGGTGGTCAGCGCCGCTCCTCCAACTGCTTGCAGGTGACGCAGAGCGTAGCGGACGGGAACGCGGCCAGGCGCTCGACCGGGATGGGGTTGCCGCACTTCTCACACCAGCCGTAGCCGCCCTCGTCGAGCCGCTCCAGCGCCCGCTCGACCTGCGAGATGCGCTCGGCCAGGTTGTTGGCGATGGTGATCTCCTGCTCGCGCTCCCCGGTCTTCGTGCCGGTGTCGGCCTGGTCGTCCCCGGCGGAGTCGGTCAGGCGGTGCTGCTGCAACTCGTGGATCTCAAGCAGCGTCTGGTCGTGCTCCGACTTGAGCTCGTCGCGGCGCTCGATCAGCGCGACGCGGATCTTCTCGGTCTCGGCTGCGGTGCGCGTGCCATGGGAGAGCTTCGCCCCAGCGGTCTTGGCCGCGGTGGTCTTCGGTTCTGCGGTCTTGGCCATCGTGGCTCCCTCGGCCGCACGGGCGGCGATTGACGTGGTCGGCGCTTTCCTGGTGCTGGTGGTGCTGTCGTTCGCGGCGTTGCGGCCGGAAGTCCTCTCGGCCGGCGCCGCCGTCCGCTTGGTGGCCTTTCTGGCCGATGTGGCTTTCGTGACGTTGCCGCTCTTGGCCCGGGACGACGTTGCGGTGGTGGTCCCGGCTTGCCGAGCAGCGGCTTTCTGTGTTCTTGTCACAGTGGTAGCTCCCGTCACATCGGTGGCACTGCCCCGCCCGGCACCGCTCGCTGACCGGCCTTTCGGCACGGCATCAGCCCGCTCGGCCATGGCTCCCCCAGATGCAAAATGGGCGCGCGACACGCGTCGCGCACTCCAGTGGCTGGCAAGAATACGGAATGTACACGCGTCCGACAAACGCGACACACGCATTCAGGCCAATTGGGTCAGTTATTGGCGCCGATCCTCGCCATGTTCGGCAAACCAGCGGGCGAGTCTTCCGCGCCTGCTCACGGCCCGCAGCCGTTGCTCCGCAGCGTCGCGCACCTGCTCGGTGGTGACGATCAGGAGGCTGTCGCGGGTCTTCAGACGAGTCTCGGGCGCCGGCACGAACGCACCGCCGTCGCGCAACACGAGCGTCACGACCGCACCGACAGGCAATCGTAACTCGTCCACGTGCACCCCGTTGAGCTTCGAGCCCGCAGGCACCTCGACCTGTAGCAGATCGGCTCGCATGCGCTCCAGCGGTGCCGCCTCGACCTGCAGGTCCGTCGGTTCGGCCGGCGCGGTGACGCCCAGCCGGCGCGCCACCGGGGGCAGCGTCATGCCCTGCGCCGCCGTGTAGATCACCACCAGCACGAACACCACGTTGAACAGGTTCTGCGCCCCGGGCATGCCGGCCGAGAGCGGGATCGTGGCGAGCACGACCGGCACCGCCCCGCGCAGGCCGGCCCAGGACAGGAAGGCCTGGTCGCGCCAGCCGAAACCGGAGCGGGTGAACGCGAACGGAGCAGCGCTCAGCAGTACCGACAGGGGGCGGGCCAGCAGCACCAGCACCAGGCCGACGACCAGCGCGGTGACCACAGCGCCGCCCAGTTCGCTCGGCGAGGCGAGCAGGCCCAGCAGCACGAACAGCCCGATCTGGGCCAGCCAGGCCAGGCCGTCGGCGAAGCCGAGCATGGCCCGCCGGTGCGGGAGGCGGGCGTTGCCGAGCACGACGCCGGTGACGTACACGGCGAGGAACCCCGAGGCGTGCGCGACCGCCCCGGCGGCGTAGGCGAGCACGGTCAGCCCGATCGCGGCGAGCGGATACAGGCCCGCCGAGGGCAGCGCCGCGCGGCGCAGTGCCCAGGCACCGCCGAACCCGGCCAGCAGCCCGATCGCGGCGCCGGCCACGAGCTCGTAGCCGACCAGGGCGAGCTCTTCGTACCAGGGCGCCTGGCTGGCCAGCGGCGTGGACAGCAGCACGACCAGGATGACCACCGGTGCGTCGTTGATCCCGGACTCCGCCTCCAGCAGCGCGGCCAGGCGCGGGCGCACCGGCACCCGGCGCAGCGTGGAGAACACGGCCGCGGCGTCGGTCGAGGACAGCACCGCGCCGTAGAGCAGCGCCTGCTGCCAGCCCACCCCGAGCGCCGCGTGGACGACCGCGCCGACCACCGCGACGCTGACGAGCACGCCGAGCGTGGAGAGCACCAGCGCCGGCCCGAGCACCGGCCGCAGCGTCGACCAGCGGGCCGTCAGCCCGCCCTCGGCGATGATCACGACGAGCGCGCAGATGCCGAGCGTGCGGGTCAGCTCGGCGTCGGCGAACCGGATGCCGAGGCCGGCGTCGCCGATCACGAGGCCGAGCAGCAGGTACACCAGGAGGCTGGGCAGCCCCAGCCGGACCGACAGCCGCACCGCACCGACGCACACCAGCAGGACGGCCGCGCTGACGAGCAGCGCGATGTTGAGCTCGTGACTCAACGGCGTCCCGCCAGCAGCTCGGCGACCCGCTCCGGCAGGTCTTCGGGCGGATCGGCGAGCTCGACCAGCTTGTCACGGCTCGCGGCGCCGGCCTTGAGCCGCAGCGCGGACCGGCGCACCCCGATCGCGCCGGCGAGGGCCCGCAGTGCCGCCTCGGTCGCCTGCCCCTCCACCGGCCGGGCGCCCACCGCGACGATCACCGCCGGCCCGTAGGGCCCGGGGTGGCTGCCGCCGACCGCGGTGCGCGACGCACCCGGCCTGACACGGATCGCGATGGTGGCCATGCCTCATTGTGAGGCTTCAGTCGAACGAGGTCGATCCTCCGCCCGGCGAAATTGGTCCGGCCGGGCCGGTCAGCGGCGGGCGGCGAGCAGGACGTCGTTGGGGGCGCAGGCGCTGCACGGGGTGAAGCCCAGCTCAACCGCCTCGTGCGCCGGCAACGGCTCGTGCTCGCGGCCCAGCAGGTGCGGGCAGGTGGGCACGTGGTAGCGCGGGCGGCCGTCGATCACCAGGACCTCGGCGTCCAGCGTGGCGATCCGGGCCAGGTCTGCCGCCGAGGAGTGCTGGATCGGCGGCTCGTCCGCCGGGTCCTCGTCGTCGAACTCGTCATCGTCACCGTCGTCGTACGCGAGGGCTCCGTTGACACGTCCGTAGCCGGACGGGTACTCCTCGTATCGGCCCTGCTCGTCGTCGCCCGGCGATGCGATGGCGGGCTCCTGTGCCATCGTCGCGGTCTCGTGCGCGGCGGACAGGCCGCCGGCGATGGTGCCGTAGGTGGTCCCCGTGCGGACGCCCGCGCCGACCGCCTGCCGCTCGGCGCGCCGGCCGAACTCGCTGGAGCCCGACAGGTCGAGATCCTCGACGCCCAGGTGGGAGGCGAGCGGGTCGTAGCGCTCCTCGGGCACCTGCCGCCCGGTGCGGGTGGTGCCGGCCGAGCGCTCCGCCGCGGCCTGACGGCCACCGACGATCAGCGCCACCGCGGCCAGCAGGCTCGCGCCGATCGACGCCACCAGCAGTGCGTCCGACCCCTGCACCAATCCCAGCACCAGCAGGCCGACGGCCACCACGATCAGCAGCACGCTTCCGACGATCACGGACCTGTCCCTCCACAAAAGGCGATCCCGGTGCGAGTGCGGAGCCTCCCCGGGCGAGTGTCTCTCAGCCGGTACAACGACCGAGCCCGCCGGAAGTCTCCGGCAAACGACCGGCGCCCCAGTCGAAATTCGACTGGGGCGCCGTGTGTCGCGTCGACCGGCCGCGCGTGCCGGCCGGCCGTATGCTGTGTGTGCCGTGTGCTGTTCGGTTCACTCGTGCGGGTGATGTGCCGCGTCGCCTCGGACCTGGCTCGCGGCGATCAGCGACCGGCGCCCTCGTAGCCGCTGGCGAGGCCGGCCGCGGCCAGGCCGCCGCCGACTGCCGGACGCGCCGCGCTTTCGTTGCGCGCGGCCATCTCGGCCTCGAGGCTCTGCTCACGGCCGGTGAGGTCGCGCAGCTGGCTCTCCAGGTAGGCCTTGAGGCGCGTGCGGTACTCCCGCTCGAACTGCTTGAGCTCCTCGATGTGCTTCTGCAGCGCGGTGCGCTTCGCGTCGAGGCCGCCCATGGCCTCCTGGTGACGCTGGCGGGCGTCGCGCTCGAGCGCGTCGGCCTTCGCCCGCGCGTCGCGGGTGACCTCCTCGGCCTTGGTGCGGGCCTCGGAGAGGAGTTTGTCAGCCTCACGGCGGGCGTCGGACACGTGGTCGTCCGCGGTGCGCTGGGCCATCATGAGGACGCGCAGCGCCTGCTGCTCGCCGTCGCCGCCACTGCCCGTGGCGCCGCCCTGCGCACGGATCTGGTCGAGCTCCTGCTGCATGCCGCGGGCGGCCGCCTCGGCGGACGACTTCTCCCGCTGAACGCGCTCGAACTGCGTCTTGAGATCGGCGAGCTCCGCGGCGAGGCGGGGATCGCCACCGCCACCGGGCGCGACACGCGCCGGGCCGCCACCGCGCTCGAGCTGCGCGCGCAGCTCGTTGTTCTCTTCGATCAGCCGGGCGAGCTCGCGCTCGACCTCGTCGAGGAAGGCGTCGACCTCCTCCTCGTCGTAACCCCGTTTGCCGATGGGGGGCTTCTTGAAGGCGACGTTGTGAACGTCGGCCGGGGTCAGCGGCATCGAAACTCCTCGGGTCAGTTGCGGCCGCGAAGCCGCCGAGCGGTGCGTGTCACGAGAACGCCTCGATCAGCCGCCCTAACACGACGTACATCAGCACGAACAGGATAACCAGCAGCACAAGCGAGGACAGGTCCACGGCCACGGTACCAATACGCAACGGCCGAATCACCCGCCTCAACGCTTTGAGCGGCGGATCGGTGACGCTCCACACCACTTCCAGCGCCGCCGCCGCGCCCCGGCCGGGCTGCCAGCGACGTCCGAACTGGATGACGTAGCCCATCACGAAGCGTGCGAGGAGCACCACCAGGAAGAGGTAAAGCAGCAGATGCAGGATCTGCAAGGTGATGGACACCACGGCCGTTGAAGTCCTCGCATCAGCTCTGGTTGAAGAACCCGCCCTCGGCGATCTTGGCTTTGTCCTCCGCAGTGACCTGGACGTTTGCCGGAGAGAGCAGGAAGACTCGGTTGGTCACCCGCTCGAAGTTACCACGCAGCCCGAACACCAGGCCCGCCGCGAAGTCCACCAAACGTTTGGCGTCCGCCTCGTCCATTTCGGTGAGGTTCATGATCACCGGAACGCCGTCCCGGAAGTGCTCACCGATCGTGCGTGCCTCGTTGTAGGTCGTGGGGTGCAGCGTGGTGATCGCGTAACGGCGGTCGTCGTTGTCTTCCTCCACCGAAGGACGCTCCCGGAGTGAGCTCGACGGGGTGAGCGCGAGATTGTCGCGAGTCGGATAGCTGACCGACGCGCTCGGGCGCGTGATCGAGCGCACGGTGCTCGTCCGGCTCGCGGCGCTCGCCTCGAGCCGCTCCGACGCCGACAGCCGTTCGGACGAGAGGCGCTCGGACGCGCTCAAACGATCAGATGCGCTCAGGCGATCAGATGCGCTCAAGCGCTCGGAGACCGACAGGCGCTCCGAGGCCGCGAGCCGCTCCGACGCCGTCCGGGCGCGCGGCGCGGGCACCTCATCGACCTCCTCGTCGTCGTCGAGGAGGTCGTCGCCGTATCGGTAGTGACGGTCGTCGTAGCCACGATCATCCTCGTCCTCGACGAGGCCGAGCCAGACGCCCGCCCTGCGCAGAGCACCCATACGCGCTCCTCCGTCCACCGCCATGCGGCACTTCCCCCCGGTCGTCCGTGCCACCGATCACGTCGTGCGACATCGCCCCGCCGGCGCAGAACCACACCCGTGTAGTTTTTCCGTTACCGCGGTCAGGCTACCCCAGCGGGGTGCGTTTTCCGAGCAATGCGCTACCGACACGGACATGTGTCGAGCCATGCAGAATCGCGGATTCAAGGTCGTTGCTCATACCCGCGGAAATCCAGTCCGGCACGCCGTCGGGCCCGCAAAAGCGCTGCTGAATCCGGGAGGAGATCGCGGCGAGGCGCGCGAATGCCTCGCCGGGCTCCCAGCCCAGCGGCGCCACCGCCATGACCCCGTGCAGTCGCAGCGCCGGGCTGGCTGCGATCGCCTCGGCCACCTTCTCCACCGCGCCCGTGACCGCGCCGCCGCGCCGCTCGTCGTCGTCCAGGCTGACCTGCACCAGCGCGCCGAGCGGGGTCTCCCGCCCGGCCCGCACGGCGGCGTCGGTCAGCGCGTCGGCCAGGCGCAGGCTGTCCACCGAGTGCACGACGTCGGCGTAGCTCACCACCGACCGCGCCTTGTTGCGCTGCAACTGCCCGACGAAGTGCCAGCGCACCCCGGAAACGGCCGCCGCCTTCGGGGCGGCCTCCTGGTCGCGGTTCTCGCCCACGTCGAGCACGCCCAGGCCGGCAAGGCGCGCCACGTCCTCGGCGGGATAGGTCTTCGTGATCGCCACGAGCGTGACCGAATCCGGCTCACGCCCGGCGGCCCGGCAGGCCGCCGTGATCCGCTCCCGCACCGCCGCGAGATTGGCCGCGATCTCCGACGTGCGCGCGTCCACGGGAACCCTCCGAATATGCCGATTAGGTAGGCCGCCGGGGCGGCCTACCTAATTCAAGCAGAGATCAATCAGGCGCCGTTCTTGAGGAAGTCCGGCACGTCGACGTCGTCGAAGAGCACCCGCCGGGGCGGCGGTGGGGCCTGACGCTCCGGCGCCGGAGCCTCCTTGGGCTGGCCGTGCTGGCCGCCGTGCGTCGGGCGCGGTGCACGCGCCTCGACCGGCCGGTACGCCGGGGCACCCCCGTCGAACCCCGCCGCGATGACCGTGACGCGCACCTCGTCGCCGAGCGCGTCGTCGATGACCGCGCCGAAGATGATGTTCGCGTCCGGGTGTGCGGCGTCGGTGACCAGCTGCGCCGCGTCGTTGATCTCGAACAGGCCCAGGTCGGACCCGCCGGCGATGGACAGCAGCACGCCGCGCGCGCCGTCCATGCTCTGCTCCAGCAGCGGGCTGGAGATCGCCGACTCGGCGGCCTCGACCGCGCGGTTGTCCCCGCGGGCGCTGCCGATGCCCATGAGCGCGCTCCCGGCGCCGCTCATGACGCTCTTGACGTCGGCGAAATCGAGGTTGATCAGGCCCGGCGTGGTGATCAGGTCGGTGATGCCCTGAACACCGGAGAGCAGGACCTGGTCGGCCTGGCGGAAGGCGTCCATCATGCTGATGCCGCGGTCCCCCAGCGCCAGGAGCCGGTCGTTGGGGATCACGATGAGCGTGTCGCACTGATTGCGCAGCTCCTCGATGCCCGCCTCGGCCTGCACCTGCCGGCGCTTGCCCTCGAACGAGAACGGCCGGGTTACCACGCCGATGGTCAGCGCGCCGAGCTTTCGCGCGATGTTGGCCACGACGGGCGCCCCGCCGGTGCCGGTGCCGCCGCCCTCGCCGCAGGTGACGAAGACCATGTCGGCGCCCTTGAGCACCTCTTCGATCTCGTCCCGGTGGTCTTCGGCCGCATTCTTGCCGACATCGGGATTGGCGCCCGCACCCAGCCCGCGGGTCAGTTCCCGGCCGACGTCGAGCTTGACGTCGGCGTCGCTCATCAGCAGGGCCTGGGCGTCGGTGTTGATCGCGATGAACTCGACGCCCTTCAGGCCAACCTCGATCATGCGATTGACGGCGTTGACCCCGCCGCCGCCGATGCCGACGACCTTGATGACCGCGAGATAGTTGTGCGGATGTGTCATCGGACCACCTTTCCTTTCGAGGTTGGCGAGCGCCGTTCCTGTCCGGAGTCGTCGAACTGGTAACCCGGTCCGGCCCCGCGGTGGGACCTGTCCCGAGCCCGACCCCGCGACGGGCGGCGTCCGCCAAATGCGAACGCACCGGATGGGGGTCCCGCAAACCCTCACCCTTTACTAGAGGCTTATAGTTATGTCAACTAATGCCTTATCGCAAGGTAAAGGCATGACTGTCGTGATCCAAGGACCGTGCCTCGGCGTGTCGGCTAATCGCCACGACGCTGTCGACGATTTCCCTAACGGTATCGAGGGGCCCCTTGTGACGGGCAGTCTCCTTGATCATCCGCGGAAGCACCCACGAGACCGGCACGACCTGGTCCTGGCGGCGCCCCCCACGCGAGGGCCTCGAGGGCTCATTTCTCCAGGACCACGCCGGGCGCGCTCACGTCGAGGGTGTGGCCCGGCTCGATCTTCGTGAGCCCCAGCACGCGCACCTTCGCCGCGTTCTGCGTCGCGTCGCCCCACACCACCAGCCGGCCGTCGGTCAGCTCCAGCCGGATCCGGGTCGGCGACTCGGCGACGAGCGCGACCATCTGCTCACGCACCACCGGCGGCAGCGCGGCGAGCACGGTCAGCGCGCCGGCCGTGGTGGCGTCGCCGGGCTCGGGCTGGGCGACGCGGATCACCGGCAGCCCGGGCGGGGACACGTCGACCGGATGGAACGCCACGCCTTCGGCGTCCAGCAGCGTGTACCCGCCGGCCTTGGGCACCACCGCCACCGCCGTGCGCTCCTGCACGGTGATGGCGAGCGTGTGCGGGTAACGGGCCGAGACGGTCGCCGCGCGCACCGGTTTGAGCTGCCGGACCCGCCGCCCCACGGCGCCCAGGTCGAGCCGGGCGAGCGGGGTGCCGTCGGGGACGGCCGCCGCCCGGCGTACGGCATCGGGGTCGAGGACGGACACGCCGGTGACCTCGATCCGCTCGACGCCGAGCGCCGGGGTGAGGTAGACGATCGCCGCCGCCCCGCCGAGCAGCGCGGCCACGCCCAGCGCCACCAGCCAGGGCAGCGCCGCGCGGAGGCGGTGCCGCCTGGCCCGCTTGGCGAAGCGCCGCACCGACTGCGGGGCGTCGCGAGGGGCCAGGACGAGCCGCCATCCGCGCGTCTGGGTCACAGGCGATCAGTCCTCAGTCGTCGACCCGGGAGTGCCGGCCAACGTACCCATCGGGTTCGCCCTCACCCTTGAGCGCGGCGAGCAGTTCGTCGCCCATGAGCGAGATCGGCGGTGCGCCCATCGTGACGACCACGTCGCCCTCGCGGACCCGGGCGACGACCTCACCGGGCACGTCCTCCCAGGAGGGCACGAACACCTTGCGGTCCGCGGGCAGGTCGACGGCGGCGGTGAGCGCCACCCCGCCCTCCCCCGGCTCGCGGACCTCGCCGGGGCCGAAGACCTCCATGATCACGGCCTCGTCGGCGAGCGACAGGCCCGCGGCGATCTCGGCCTGGAAGTCCCGGGTGCGGTACACCCGGTAGGGCTGGAAGACCACGACGAGGCGCCCCTCGCCGGCCACCTCGCGCAGCGTGCGCAGCGCCGCCGCGATCGGCACCGGGTGATACGCGTACTCGTCGTAGACCCGCACCCCCGCCTCGGCGCCCTTGAACTCGAACCGGCGGCGCACGCCCGGGAAGGTCGCGAGCGTCTCGATCGCGGTCTGCGCGGGCACGCCCAGCCGCAGTGCGGTGAGGATCGCGCCGGCCGAGTTGAGCCCGAGGTGGGCGCCCGGCACCGGCAGGAACACCTCGCCGAGCGGCACGCCGTCGTGGTGTGCCACGTAGCGCACGCCGTTGGCCGACGAGTGGACCTCGCTGATGCGCAGGTCGGCGTCGGGCGCGGTGCCGTAGGTGACCACGTCCGCGCCGGCCGCGCGGGCGCGCACCGCCATCCGCATCGCCCCGGCGTCGTCGGCGCAGGTCACCACGAACCCGCCCGGCTCGACCCGGCCGCAGAACTCGACGAACGCATCCTCGAGGCCCTGCAGGTCGCCGTAGGTGTTGAGGTGGTCGGCGTCGATGTTCGTGACGACCGCGACGTGCGGGTCGTACAGCAGGAAGGACCGGTCGCTCTCGTCGGCCTCGGCCACGAAGAGCTCGCCGCTGCCGTGGTGGGCGTTGGAGCCGACCTCGGAGATCTCCCCGCCGATGACGAACGACGGGTCCAGCCCGGCGTGCTGGAGGATCAGCGTGATCATCGACGTGGTGGTGGTCTTGCCGTGCGTGCCGGCCACGGCGACGCTGCGCCGGCCGTTCATCGTCGCGGCGAGCGCCTCCGAGCGGTGCAACAGCCGCAGTCCCCGCTCGCGCGCGGTGACGAGCTCGATGTGGTCCTTCGGGATGGCCGTCGAATACACCACGGTGTCCACGCCGTCGAGGTTGGACGGCTCGTGGACGCGGTAGATCGTGCCGCCGAGCGCCTTGAGGGCGGCCAGATGGGGCCACTCCTTGAGCTCGCTGCCCGACAGCGGGATGCCGCGGGTCAGCAGCAGCCGGGCCAGGCCGCTCATGCCGACCCCACCGACCCCCACGAGGTGGACCTTGCCAAGTTCCTCAGCAGTGAGCTTGCTCATGCCTCCCCGACCACCTTCAGCACGTACCGACGAAGGACCTCATCGCCGTCGCGGCGGCCGTAGCCGGCGGCCGCGCGGCTCATCGCGGCGAGCCGGGCGCCGTCGCGCACCAGCGGCACCACGGTCTCCGAGATGAGCTCGGGCGACAGGTCGCCGTCCTCGACGATCAGGCCTCCCCCGGCCTCGACCACCGGCAACGCATTGCGCCGTTGCTCGCCGTTGCCCCACGGCAGCGGCACGTAAACCGCCGGCATGCCGATCGCCGCGGTCTCCGCGCAGGTCATCGCGCCACCGCGGCACAGCGCCAGGTCGCCGGCGGCGTAGCCGAGCTCCATCTCGGAGAGGAACTTGATCCGCACGTACGGCGCGGCGAGGCCGGCCGGCACCTCGAAGTCCTCGTTGCGAGCGCCGATGATGTGCAGCACCTGCACCCCGGCCGACGTGATCGCCTTCGCGGCGCCGGCCACCGCTTGGTTGATCGAGCGGGCGCCCGAGGAGGCGCCGAACACGAACAGCGTCGGCAGGTTGGGGTCGAGCCCGAAGCGGGCCCGCGCCTCGGCGCGCCGGGCGGCGCGGTCCAGCCTGGTGATGCTCTGCCGCAACGGCACGCCGACGACCTCGGCGTGCGCCACCGCCGGCATCTGCTGCCGCTGGTGCGGGAAGCCGAGCACGATGTGCTTGGTGAAGCGCATGCCCATCTTGTTGGCCACGCCGATGGGCACGTTGACCTCGTGGATCACGCTCGGCGTCTTGCGCCGCCAGGCCGCCAGGTAGGCCGGGACCGACACATAACCGCCGAAGCCGACCACGACGTCGGCGTTGACCTCGTCGAGGATCTCGCGGGTGGCCCGCGCCGCCTTCCACATCCGGTCCGGGGTGCGGACCAGGTTCATGTTGACCGAGCGGGGCAGTTGGTAAGCCGGAACGTGCCGCAGGTCGTAGCCGCGCTGCGGAATGAGGTCGTTCTCCATCCCGCTGGGCGACCCGATGCAGGTGATGCGGACGCCGGGGTCGTGCCTGCGCAGGCAGTCGGCGAAGGCGAGCAGCGGGTAGATGTGCCCGCCCGTGCCTCCACCGGCCAGCACCACCGAGCGCAGCGCTGCCATCAGGTGCTCCTTCCGCGGGGCGACCCGTCCGGCGATTGACTCACCGAAGGCCGGCCCGTCGCGCGTGTCGAGGGGTCCACAACGTCGCCGTCCTCGCGGGGGCGCGGAAGCGGCGGCAACGGCGCCCAGAGTAGTCGCACCCATTTCCGGGGTGGACGGGCATGCATGGCTCGCGCGCAGTCCGGCTCGGCCCGGGCGGCGGAGGTGAGGATACCGGCCGCGGCGAGCACTACCACGAGGGCGCTGCCGCCGTAGGAGATGAACGGCAGCGGCAGGCCGGTGATCGGCATCAGCCCGACCACCCCGCCGATGTTGATGATCGCCTGGCCGACGAACCAGATCGTGATCGACGCGGCGACGAGCCGGCGGAACGGGTCCTCGACCCGCTGGGCGATACGCAGCCCGGTGTACGTAAGCATGCCGAACAGCAGCAGCACGACCATGCAGCCGACCACGCCGAGCTCCTCGGCGACGATGGCGAAGATGAAGTCGTTGTGCGCGTTGGGCAGCCGGCCCCACTTCAGGTGGCCCTGGCCGAGCCCGACGCCGAACCAGCCGCCGTCGGCGACCGCCCACAGGCCACGCAGGTACTGGTAGCGCCCGTGCTCGCCCTTCGGGTCGATGCTCGGGTCGAAGAAGACCTTGAGCCGCTCCAACCGATAGACCTTGTCCGCCGGCAGCAGGATGAGGGCCACCACGCCGGCGGCGAAGAAGCCGCCGAGCCAGCCGAAGAGCGGCAGCCGGGCGCCGGCCGCCCAGAGCAGGCCGGTGAAGAGCACGACCATGCAGATCATCGAGCCGAGGTCGTTGTAGCCGACGAGCAGCAGCAGGGTGAACGTCACCGGGAACAGCGGGATGAGCAGCTGGCGCCAGGACAGGATGGCGCGGCCCTTGCGCACCAGCAGGTCGGCACCCCAGACCACCAGCGCGATCTTGGCCAGCTCGGCCGGCTGCAGCTGCAGGCTGCCGACACCCAGCCAGAGGTCGTAGACCCAGATCGGCCCGAGATGGATCGTCGACACCTCCTCACCGGGCGGCGTATGCCGCGCGGCGAGCCACGCCATCACGTCCACGAAGGACATGAGCAGGAACGACGCGAGCAGCAGCGGGATCGCCAGGGCGCGGAAGGTGCGCACCGGCAGCCGCTGGCAGACCCAGAAGGCGAGCAGTCCGATCACCGCCCAGAGCCCCTGCTTGGCGATCGAGGTGAACGGGCTGCCCGTGGTCGCGTAGTTGTCGACGCTGGTCACCGAGAAGACCATGACCAGGCCGATGAACACGAGCAGCCCGACGCTGGACAGCAGCAGATAGTACGACGCCAGCGGACGGTCGAGCAGTCCGCGCAGCGTGCCGACGAAGTTGCCGGCCCAGCCGCTGTCCGGAACTTCCTCCCCGTCGCTCCTCATACCGCCATCATTCCGTCCGTACCACGCCTAAGCGTGGTACGACGCGCTGTCAGCACCCGGCGCTCGCTTACGACGCGCCGCTCATGACCCTCAGGAAGTCTGCGGCGAAGAGGCCCAGGGCGGCCGCCACGCCGAGGCCGGCGATGATCCAGAACCGGACGACGATGTTGACCTCGCTCCAGCCGGCCAGCTCGAAATGGTGCTGCAGCGGGACCATCCGGAAGATGCGCTTGCCCGTCGTACGGTACGAACCGATCTGCATCACCCAGGTCACCACGATGATGACGAAGAGCAGGCCGAGCAGCGGCAGCAGCAGGATCGTCTTGGTCGCCACGGCCAGGCCGGCGATGAGCGAGCCGAGCGCCATCGAGCCGGTGTCACCCATGAAGATCCGGGCCGGGGAGGTGTTCCACCACAGGAAACCGACCAGCGCGCCGACGGCGGCGCCGGCGATCAGCGCCATCTCCAGCGGGTCACGCACGTCATAGCAGTAGTCGGCGTTGTACGACGGGTCGGCGCACCAGTGGCGATACTGCCAGAACGCGATCGCCATGTAGCTGATGAGCACCAGGATCGAGGTGCCCGTCGCCAGGCCGTCGAGGCCGTCGGTCAGGTTCACCGCGTTGGACATCGACATGACGACGAAGACGAAGAAGATGACCGCGGCGATCTTGCCGATGTTCAGCCAGTCGATGTCGTGCACCCACGACAGGTTCGGGCTGGCCACCGTCGTGACGACCTGGCGGCCGGTCTCGGTGGCCGGCACGTAGAGCGCGATCGCGCCGAAGATGGCGCCGATGAGCGCCTGGCCGATGAGCTTGCCGCGCTTGTTGAGCCCGTCGCTGTTGCGCTTGGCCACCTTGAGGTAGTCGTCGAGGAAGCCCAGCAGACCGGTGAAGACGAACAGGCCGAGCAGCACCACGGCGGTGGCGGTCGGGCCGCTCGGGCGCAGCTGCTTGTCGGGCAGCGTGGTGAGCGCGATGTGGCCGCCCGTGTAGGCGACCAGCGTGGCGAAGATGAACACGACGCCGCCCATCGTGGGCGTGCCCTTCTTGCCGAGGTGCGTCTGCGGGCCCTCGGTGCGGATGGGCTGGTCGGCCTTCAGCCGGGTGAAGTACTTGATCGCTATCGGCGTACCGAACAGCGAGATGAGAAATGCCACGAACGCCGCGACGAATACGGCCCTCACTTGCGGACGCCTTCCGACCGCAGGGCGTCGGCGACGTCCCAGGTCCGGTATCGCGATCCCTTGACCAGGACCACGTCGCGATGAAGCAGCTCGGCGCGCAGCAGCGCCACGGCGGCCTCCTGATCGGTCACGAGCACCGAGTCTCCTCCCCAACTCGCCACGGCGGCCGCCCCGTCCAGGATCGGCGCGGCCTGCTCGCTGACGGCCACGAGACGGTCAACGCCGAGCTCCGCGGCGAGGCGCCCGACCTCCTCGTGCCCGGGTCGCTCATACTCGCCGAGCTCGGCCATGAAGCCGAGCACCGCGATCTTGCGCCGCCCGCCGGCCACCGCGACGAGCGCGCGCAGCGCCGCCGCCATGGACGCCGGGTTGGCGTTGAACGAGTCGTCGATGACCGTGACACCGTCGGCACGGTCGAAGACATCCATCCTTCGGGTCGACAAGCCCTCTAAATCGCCGAGTCCCGCGGCGATCGCGGCCGGCTGCATGCCGGCGTGCGACGCGACGGCGGCGGCGAGCAGCGCGTTGCCGACGGAATGGCGCCCCGCCACGTCGAGGCGCACCGGCACCGCCTCGGCGCCGGGGATGTGCAGGGCGAAACCGAACCGCCCGCGCTCCAGCGCGACGATGTCGGTGGCCCGCACCTCGGCGTCGCTCGCCTCGCCGGTGAGCACGACGCGGCCGCTCGTGCGGGCGGCCATCGCCCGCACCCGCTCGTCGTCGGCGTTGAGCACGGCCACGCCGTCCGGCCCGAGGGCCTCGACCAGCTCACCCTTGGCCCGCGCGATGCCCTCGACGGAGCCGAACTCGGCGATGTGGGCGACGCCCACGTTGAGCACGACGGCGACGTCCGGAGGGGCGATCTCGCACAGATACCGTAGATGCCCGGCCCCCCGCGCGCCCATCTCGAGCACCAGGAAGCGGGTCCGGGCGTCGACCTTGAGCACCGTGTACGGCGTGCCGAGCTCGTTGTTCTCCGACCCGACCGTGGCCACCGTCGGCCCGTGCTGCGCGAGCAGCCGGGCGACGAGGTCCTTCGTGCTGGTCTTGCCCGACGAGCCGGTGAGCGCGATGACGGTCAGCCCGGGCAGCCGGTCGATGACCTCGCGGGCCAGCAGCCCCATCGCGTGCCGCGGGTCCTCGACCACGATCGTGGGCACGCCCGGGACGGGGCGGCTGCCGAGCACCCCGGTGGCGCCGTCGGCCATCGCCTTGGGCGCGAACTCGTGCGCGTCGACCTTGGCGCCGGCGAAGGCGACGAAGAGGCTGCCGGGCCCGACCTTGCGCGAGTCGTACTCCACCGGGCCGTCGACGAGCGCGTCCGCGTCGCCGTCGTGCAGTTCGCCGTCGACGATCCGGGCTATCTCTCCCAGCGACATCTCGATCATGCCGTCACCCCCGCCCAGTCCGGCTCGATGAGGCTTCGCGCTGACCGACCCGGACCAGGCGCCCCAGTGCCGTGGCCAGCTCGACCCGGTCGTCGAACGGCAGCACCTCGCCGTTGATCTCCTGGCCGCGCTCGTGGCCCTTGCCCAGCAGCGCGATCACGTCGCCGGGCTTGGCGTGCTTCACCGCATAGCCGATCGCCGCCCGGCGCCCGTCGACCTCGACCACGCTCGCCGGCCCGCCCGCGGCGCCGGCAAGGACCTCGGCGCGGATCGCGGCCGGGTCCTCGGTGCGCGGGTTGTCGTCGGTGACGATCACCAGATCGGCGCCCTGCGCGGCGGCCCGGCCCATGAGCGGGCGCTTGCCGCGGTCGCGGTCGCCGCCGGCCCCGACCACGCAGATCACCCGGCCGCCGCGGGAGGCCGCGAGCGACCGCAGCGCCTTGAGCACCTCGATCATGGCGTCGGGCTTGTGCGCGTAGTCCACGACACCGACCACGTCGCCGGGGGCCCCGGGGGCCCCGGGGGCGCTGACGCGCTCCATGCGGCCGGGCGAGCCGGGCGCGGCGGCGACGGCCCCGGCCGCGACGTCGAGGTCGACGCCGACCGCGACCAGGGACGCGATGGCCAGCAGGGCGTTGGCGACGTTGTGCCGCCCTGGCAGCTGTACTCCGGAGCGGACGGTCCGGCCGCGCCAGTGCACGTCGAACGCCTGCCCGTAGCCGGCGACGGTCACGTTCGACACGCCGAAGTCCGCGGGGGCGTCGGTGGATGTGCCGGCAGGGGATTCACCCGCTACGGAATAGGTCCACGAGCCAGGCTTGCGCAGTCGCATTACCGACACGTCGTCGAGATTGAGGATCTCGACCGCGGCGCGGCCGTCGAACAGGCGGGCCTTCGCCGCGAAGTACGCCTCGACCGACGGGTGAAAGTCCAGGTGATCCAGGCCGAAGTTGGTGTATCCGGCCGCGGCGAAGCGCACCCCGCCCACCCGGCCGACCTCCAGCGCGTGGCTGGACACCTCCATCGCGACCGACTGCACGCCGCGCTCGAGCGCCGCGGCGAACAGGGCGTGCAGGTCGGTCGCCTCGGGCGTCGTGCGGATGCTGTCCACGCTCAGGTCACCCAGCCTGGTCTCGACGGTGCCGATCAGCCCAGTGACCTGGCCAGCGGCGCGCAGGCCGGCCTCGATGAGGTACGCCGTGGAGGTCTTGCCCGCGGTGCCGGTGATCCCGATCGTGGTCAGCCGGCGGGTGGGCTCGCCGTACACCTTGGAGGCGACGTCACCGAGCACGTCCCGCGGCCGGTCCACCACGATGAACGGCACGCCGGTGTCCGCGCGGACTGCGGCCTCAAACCCGGCACGGTCGGTGAGCACCGCGACCGCGCCGCGCCGCAGCGCCTCGGGGATGAAATCGGCCCCGTGTACCCGGGATCCGGGCAGCGCCGCGTAGAGGTCGCCGGGAAGTACTGAGGAACTACTGTGCGTAACCCCGGTGACCGCAACCTCTCCAGAGCCGCCCAGCTCAGCGATGAGCACGGGTCGGACATTCCGCGGACGGGGATAGCCGGGCACGGGGTCAGACCCTACCCGCACGCTCACGCGGCCCCGGAGCCGGTGTCACGGGTAGATCGTGAGCTTCGGTGGTTCGGTGCCCGTCGGCAGAACACCGTAACTGGACAGCGTCAGCGCCATCATCTCCCTGAATACCGGCGCCGCCACCGAGCCGCCCGCTCCGCTGCCGGGCACGTGCGCGATCACGGCGACCACGTAGCGGGGTGCATCGGCCGGCGCCATGCCGACGAACGACACCACGTCGCCCTCAGCGTACCCACCATTCTGCGGCATCTTCGACGTTCCGGTCTTCCCCGCGATCCGGTACCCCGGGATCGCCGCCTTGTGCCCGGTGGCGTCGTCCAGCGTGGTCACGCCCTCCAGCATGGTCCGCAACTCCTGGGCCACCTGCGGGTCGAGCACCCGCCGGGTCTGCTGCACCGGCAGCTTCTGCGCGGTGCCGTCCGGCGCGATGATCTTGCGGACCAGCGTCGGCTGCACCCACAGGCCGTCGTTGGCGATGGCGCCGTACGCCGCCGCCATCTGCATCGTCGTGGTCGCCACGCCGTTGCCGAGCGGGATCGAGCCCGAGCTGGAGCCGCTCCACTTGTCCGGCGGCAGCAGCTGCCCGGGCGACTCGTTGAACAGCCCGACGCCGGTGCGCTC
This sequence comes from Dactylosporangium sp. NPDC051484, assembly GCF_040689395.1. Taxonomy (NCBI): domain Bacteria; kingdom Bacillati; phylum Actinomycetota; class Actinomycetes; order Micromonosporales; family Micromonosporaceae; genus Dactylosporangium; species Dactylosporangium sp. NPDC051484. Next base: position 27,714 of record NZ_JBFAZX010000027.1, read on the forward strand.
GCCCAGACCGAACTTCCTCTGGTACTCGTACAGCTTGTCCTTGCCCAGCCGGTCCGCGACCGCGATGGTGCCGACGTTGGACGACAGCGCCAGGATGCCCGGGATGGTCATCTGGGTGCCGTCCTTCTGCGGCCGGCTGTCGGTGTAGGTGGTGTCGCCCCTCTTCACCTTCGAGTTCACCGTGATCGCGCTGCTCGGGGTGATGACCCCCTCCTGCAGTGCGGCACCCATGACGATCGCCTTGTGGATCGAGCCGGGGTCGAACACGGTCGCCGTGCACTGATCCTTCCACTGGCTACTATCCGGCGTCCGGCTGAGGTCGGCGGGGGCGAACGAGGGGTAGCTCGCCATCGCCATGACCTCCATCGTGTGCGCGTCGAGCACAACGGCGGTGGCGAACTTGGCGTTGAGCGGCTTCATCCGCTCGGCGAGGGCGCCCTGCGCGGAGTACTGCAGGTCCGCGTCGATGGTCAGCTCAACGGAGCTGCCCGGGCGGGCCGGCTCCAGCTCCTCGTAGCCGGTAGGCAGCGGCTTGTCGAGCTCGCCCACGCCGTGCTCGTAGACGTGCAGCCCGTCGACGCCGTGCAGCACCGAGTCGTACTGCTTCTCGATGCCCAGCTGCCCGGACAGATCGGGGCGGGAGGTGTACCCGATGACGTTGGACGCCAGGTCGTAGCCGGGGATCTCGCGGCGCTCGTCGCGGGCCACCTTGAGCGCGCCGATGCGCAGCGCCGCGATGCGGTCGCCGTCGGCCACGTCGATCTGGTGCACGAGGTACTCGAAGCGTACGTCGGTCTTGCCGTCCGCGGTCTTGTGCGGCGTCAGCTTGCGGACCAGGTCGGAGCGCAGCACGCCGTACTTGTCCAGGATCGAGAACAGCTTGTCGGCCAGGTCCTCGGGGTCCTTCACGGCCATCGGGTCCGCGGCGACATACCGGGTCTCGATCGAGTGCACGAGAATCCTGCCGTTGCGGTCGAGGATGGCGCCGCGGGAGGCGGGCAGCACGACCCGCGCCAGGCGGTCCTTGAGCCCCGCGGCGGCATACGCGCTGGCGTCGGTGAGCTGCAACTGCACCAGGCGGACCCCGATGGTCGCGAACATGACCAGCGCCAGAACGGTGGCCACCCGCAGCCGGCGACGGGGCTCGGCGAGTTTGCGCGTCCGCGGGCGGCGCGCGAGCCGCGGCAACCTGACCCGGCTCTGCCGCCGCGGCTTGCGGACGGGTGTCGCGGCTTCGCCGCCCCCTTCACGCGCGCCCGTGGCGCGGGCGCCTCCCTTCGGCGGTAGCCCGGCCCTGCTCCTGACGCCCGTGCGGACCGGAGTGCTCCGTTCCCCGCCGCTCGTCCGCCCGCTGACCGAACGGAGCGAGGCGTTGCGTTGCGTGGTGCTCCGGGGATCGCCGCCAGCACGACCCACGCCCGCACGACCGCCATCCGTGCGGACCGAAGGCTTGCGTTGCGTATCGCTCGCACGACCGCCGCCGGCAAGGCCCTCTTCCGGGCGGATCGGGGCGGTCCGTGCCGTACCGTTGCCACGAGCGCCGCCGGCACGCTTGGGATCGGTGCGGCGCGGCTGCTCGCTGCGGCCGCCCTGGATCACTTCCAGGGCCGGACGGAACGGGTCCTTGCGCCCGCCCGCCTCGACCGAGGCGTCGCGGACCGAGCGCCCGCGCGGGGTGTACCGCCTGGCCTCGGACATTGTGCCGCGCACCGGCGACTCCGCGGTACCGTTGCCGCGCTCTTCGGCTTTTCCGCCCCCCGTGCGGGATCGGGCGGAAGCACCGGCACCCCCCGCGCCGGCGCGACCACCCGTCCGCTGCCGGCCGGCGTCACCCCCGCGACCGGCGGTATCCCTGCGCTCGGCGCCCCCACGCCGCTCGGTCCCGCTCCGCCGATCAGAAGTGTCGCCAGCCATCGTTCCGACTTCCGTTCGTTCGTCCGCTATGGACTTCGATGGTTCCCTGCGTTACTTGCTCGGTCCGGGCATCTCCAGCCTGGTGCCGTCGGGCAGCACCAGGAGCATCGGCGTGCGCGAGGGCACGAGGCCCAGCTGCTTCGCCCGCGACGCGAGCGTCACCGGCGACTCCTTGTTGGCCAGGTCGCTGCGCACCCGCTCCTCGTCGCGGTCGAGGGTGCTCTGCTTGCTCTTCAACGCGTCGAGCTTGAACGCGTTCTCGGCGATCCGCGTGTTGAGCACCAGAATGCCGACGACTCCGGTGAGCACCAGCACGAGCACGAGTGCCACGAAGGGCGCCCGCGGCGCACTGACCGGTACCGGCGGCGCCACCCGCAGCCGCGCGGATGTCTGCTTCGTCTCGGGCGCGTGCCGTTGCGGTTCGGCATCCGGATTCGTGGTCTCGTGCTCCGGCTGCAGTGCCGTCGCACCGTTGATCGGGTAGTCCCGTCGCTGCTGCTCGATCTCCTCAGCGGCGCGCGCCGTGGTCCGGCCCCCCGACCGCGGTGCGCCTTGCTGAGCCCTGCTCTGCCGGCTGGCCGGCAGTGTCGTCACGTTCATCACACCTCCCCCAATGTGTCTGTCCGGTCTCCCGTTGGATTCGGACGTTGCTTGCGTTCCACGGCGCGTAGTCGCACGGACGCCGCGCGCGGGTTGGCCGCTGTTTCGGCCGCGCCGGGAAGCTCGGCCCCCCGGGTGAGCGCCCGCAGCTCCGGTTCGCTGCCGGGCGGCTCGAACGGCAGCTCGACCGGCACGGTCGAGCGGGTCCGCTCCGCGATCGCCTGTTTGACCAGGCGGTCCTCGAGCGATTGGTACGACAGCACAACCAGCCGGCCCCCGGGCCGCAGCACGTCCAGCGCCGCGGGGATCGCCCGCTCGAGGACCGCGAGCTCGCGGTTTACCTCGATGCGCAGCGCCTGGAAGGTCCGTTTGGCCGGGTGCCCGCCGGTGCGCCGGGCCGGCGCCGGGATCGCCTCGCGGACCAGTTCGGCTAGGCGGGCCGAGCTGGTCAGCGGGGACTTCGCCCGCTCCCGGACGATCGACGCGGCGATGCGGGAGGCGAACTTCTCCTCCCCGTACACACGCAGGACCCTGGCGAGCTCGCCGTGGCTGTAGGTGTTGAGCACCTCGGCCGCGGTCATGCCACTCGTCTGGTCCATGCGCATGTCCAGCGGTGCGTCCTGGGCATAGGCGAACCCACGCTCGGCGTCGTCGAGCTGCATCGACGACACGCCCAGGTCGAACAGGCCGGCGTCGATCCGCTCCCCGGCGAGCACCTCGGGCAGCTCGTCGTAGACGGCGTGCACGAGGCGGATCCGGTCGGCGAAGGGCGCCAGCCGCCGGCCCGCCAGGCCCAGGGCCTGCGGGTCGCGGTCCAGGCCCAGCAGCCGGGCCTGCGGGTGGGCGCGCAGCACCGCCTCGGCATGACCGCCGAGGCCGAGCGTGGCGTCCAGATACAGCGCTCCGGGGCGGGTCAAGGCCGGGGCGAGCAGCTCGAGGCAGCGCTCGAGCAGCACGGGCACGTGAACGTCCCGCTCCCCCATCGTCGACCCCCCTGCCGACGGCGGGTCCGCGGCCCGCCGTGATGCTGAACCCTGCTGAGTGCGAAAGCGCCGTACCGCCAGCTCCCCATCCGCTCCTCCGCCCTGGCGCCGGGGAAGTGGCGTCAGGACTTCGAGAGACTCTGAGCGGCTGGAGAGCTGCCGATACGGCGGCCTCAAAGTCGGTTACTGCAGTTGGACCTCACAGCCCTCCCGGCAGCACCCCCTCCTCGATGCCCGCGAAGTCCTCCTCGCTTTCGGCGAGGTAGCTGTCCCAGGCCTGGCGATCCCAGATCTCCACCCGGGTGCTCGCCCCGATCACGACGAGTTCGCGCTCCAGCCCGGCATACTCGCGAAGATGCTGCGGGATGGTGACCCGGCCCTGCCGGTCAGGAACCTCGTCGTGAGCGCTGGCGAAGAACACCCGGCTGTAGGCGCGGGCCGCCTTGTTCGTCATCGGCGTGGCGCGAAGCTGTTCGGCGATCCGGGCGAATTCGGGGCCGGGAAACACGTAGAGGCAGCGCTCCTGTCCCTTGGTGATCACGACACCTCCCGCCAGTTCGTCCCGAAACTTGGCCGGCAGGATCAACCGGCCCTTTTCGTCCAGGCGAGGAGTGTGGGTGCCCAAGAACATGCGGCATCCACCCCTTCCCACCGCGAACGGTTCCCCCTGGGGCCGGCCGAGCCCCCCGGCTCCGCCATCGCGCTCCACTGTACTCCACTTCCCTCCACCGTCAACGGAAAACCACCCGGTCCGCCCGGGGCGCGGGTGAAGAATTCCCACGTCAGAAGGGGTGACGCCGGGTGGAGGACCTCGGGCGTGCCCGTTCGGTGGAGGGCGTTGCCAAGGGCCAAAATTCGGGCTAAACGCCCAGGGATTCCACGTTCTCCGCCCGCGGCGGCGTTTCCGCGGCCGCGGTGGAGGAAAGTGGTGGGTCACGGAGAGCCCGTAGTCCCGTTGGGAGTGTCGCGCCGTCCGGGTAGGGTCAGCGCATCGCCGAACACCGTGGAAGCGAGATGACGGACAACAAGCTGCCGATGCGGGCGAAGCTCGCCACCTCACTGTCGCGCGGCGCCGCCGCGCTGTCACGCGCCACCGGCCGGGGCGACGGTTCGGTCATCGGCGGCCGGATCGGCCTCATGATCGATCCGAACCTGCTCGCGGAGCTCGCCGCGGGCCGCCAGATCGCCCTGGTCTCCGGCACCAACGGCAAGACGACCACCACCCGGCTCACCGCTGCGGCCATGGGCGTGCTCGGCCCGGTCGCGACCAACAGCCTCGGCGCCAACATGCCGACCGGGCACACCTCGGCCCTGGCCAAGGCCGGCGCCACGCCGTATGCGGTGCTCGAGGTTGACGAGCACTACCTCAAGCAGGTGCTGGACCAGACCCAGCCGAAGGTCGTCGCGCTGCTCAACCTGAGCCGCGACCAGCTCGACCGGGCCAAGGAGGTCGCGATGATGGCGGCCCTGTGGCGCGACGCGCTGCCCGGCCGCGGCCTGCACATCGTCGCCAACGCCGACGACCCGATGGTGGTCTGGGCGGTGGGCAAGGCGATCGCCGACGGCACCGGGGTCACCTGGGTCGCCGCCGGCCAGCGCTTCCACGACGACTCCTGGGTGTGCCCGGAGTGCGGCGGCTCGATCGAGCGCAACGGCGAGCAGTGGGCGTGCGTGGAGGGCAACCTGAGCCGTCCGGCGCCGCACTGGACGATCAGCGGCGAGGGCGTGGTCGACGACACCGGCACGTATCACCACGTCCTGCTGCAACTGCCCGGCCGGGTGAACCGCGCGAACGCGGCGACCGCGCTCGCCGTGGCGGCACAGTTCGGCGTAGCGCCGGCGAAGGCGGTGCCGGAGCTGGCGAAGGTCGCCTCGGTCGCCGGCCGCTACGCGGTCGTGGTCCGCGACGGGCGCACCATCCGGCTGCTGCTGGCCAAGAACCCAGCCGGCTGGCTGGAGTCCTTCGACATGGCCGAGGACGTGCCGACGCTGCTGTCCATCAACGCCCGGGACCCCGACGGCCTCGACACGTCGTGGCTCTACGACGTCGACTTCTCGCCGCTGCGCGGCCGCCGCGTGCTGATCACCGGCGACCGGGCCATGGACCTGGCCGTGCGCCTCGAGGTCAACGAGGTCCGCTTCGAGCACGTACGCTCGTTCGGCCAGGCCCTTTCGCTGGTACCGCCGGGCCGGCTCGAGGTCATCGCCAACTACACCGCGTTCCAGGACATCCGAGCGGAGCTCGACCGTGTCAACTGAGTCCCATCTGCGCCTGATCTGGCTGTATCCGGACCTGCTGTCCACGTACGGCGACCGTGGCAACCTGCTCATCCTGGCCCGCCGTGCCGACCTTCGTGGCCTGCCGGTCGAGTGCACCGAGGTGCGCGCCGACCAACCGGTCCCGACCAACGGCGACGTGTACCTGATCGGCGGCGGCGAGGACGGCCCGCAGGCCCTCGCGGCACAGCGTCTGGCCAACGACGGCGGCCTGCGCCGCGCGGTCGAGCGCGGCGCGACGGTCTTCGCCGTGTGCGCGGGCTACCAGTTGCTCGGCCGCTCGTTCTTCGCGAAGGGCGCGAAGTATCCGGGCCTGGGCCTGCTCGACATCGACTCGGACCGCGGCGAGACCCGGGCGGTCGGCGAGCTGACCGGCGAGATGCACCCGGCGCTGGGCCTGCCGACGCTGACGGGCTTCGAGAACCACGGCGGGCGCACCCACCTCGGCCCGGGCGTGAAGCCCCTGGCGCGGGTGACGACGGGCATCGGCAACGACGGCCAGTCGGAGGGCGCCTGGAACGGCCGGATCCTGGGCACGTATTCGCACGGCCCGGCGCTGGCCCGCAACCCCGCCATCGCCGACCTGCTGCTGCGCTGGTCGACCGGCCAGACGATGGAGCCGATCGACGACCGCTGGCCCACGGCGCTGCGCAACGAGCGCCTGTCCGCGGCCTCGAAGTAGCCCCGAGCCCGTCCGTTTCGCAGCGCGGAAATCTCGCAGGGAAGCAACACGAAGAAGAAGGCCGGTCCGAAGAGATACGGACCGGCCTTCTCTCGTCAGTGCGTCAGACCACGACCGAGACCATGCGGCCCGCGACCACGATGACCTTCTTCGGGGTCTTGCCGGCCAACTGCTCCGCGACCGCGTCCAGCGCCGCCGCGCGCACCGTGTCCTCGTCCGCGTCGGCGGCGATCTCGATCTTGCCGCGGACCTTGCCGTTGACCTGGACCGGATACGTCACGGACTCGGCGACCAGGTAGGCGGGGTCGGCGGCCGGGAAGCCGGCGTAGGCGATCGAGGACTCGTTGCCCAGCCGCTGCCACAGCTCCTCGGCCAGGTGCGGCGCGAACGGGGCGATCATGCGGATCAGCGGGTCGGCCACCTCGCGCGGAGTCCCGGCCGCGGAGACCTGCGTGACCCGGTTGGTCAGCTCGATCAACTTGGCGATGGCGGTGTTGAAGCGCATCTCCTCGATGTCGACTCGCACGCCGTCGGTGACGCGGTGCAGCAGGCGGCGGGTCTCGTCGTCCAGCGCGTCGTCGGTCACCCGCAGCGCGTCGGTCTGCTCGTCGACGACCAGCCGCCAGACTCGCTGCAGGAAGCGCTGCGCGCCCACGACCGCTCGGGTCTCCCACGGGCGTGAGACGTCCAGCGGGCCCATCGACATCTCGTAGACACGGAAGGTGTCCGCGCCGTAACGCTCGCACATCTCGTCGGGCGTCACCACGTTCTTCAGCGACTTGCCCATCTTGCCGTACTCGCGCTGGACGGGAGCGTTGCCGAAGTAGTACTTGCCGGGCTCGCGCTCCTCCACCTTCTCGGCCTCGACGTACACGCCGCGGGCGTCCTTGTACGCGTACGCCTGGATGTAGCCCTGGTTGAACAGCTTGCGGAACGGCTCCTCCGACGAGACGAAGCCGCGGTCGAACAGCACCTTGTGCCAGAAGCGCGCATACAGCAGGTGCAGCACCGCGTGCTCGACGCCGCCCACATACAGGTCCACGCCGCCGACGTCGCCGGGGCGCTGCGGGCCCATCCAGTAGCCCTCGTTGGCCGGGTCGACCAGCTTCGAGCCGTTGGCGGGGTCCAGATAGCGCAGCTCATACCACGACGAGCCGGCCCACTGCGGCATCACGTTCGTCTCGCGGGTGTACGTCTTCGGCCCGTCGCCCAGGTCCAGCGTGACCTCGACCCAGTCCTTGGCGCGCGACAGCGGCGTCTCCGGCATGCTCTCGGCGTCGTCGACGTCGAACGTGCGCGGCGAGAAGTCGTCCACCTCGGGCAGCACGACCGGCAGCATCGACTCGGGCAGCGCGATCGGCAGGCCGGTCTGGTCGTAGACGATCGGGAACGGCTCGCCCCAGTACCGCTGCCGGCTGAACAGCCAGTCCCGCAGCCGGTACGTGATGGCCCCGACGCCGTGGCCGTTGGCCTCCAGCCACTCGATGATCTTCGCCTTGGCCTCGGCGACGCCCAGCCCGTCCAGGCTCAGTCCATGAGGTGCGGTCGAGTTGATCGCCGGCCCGTCGCCCAGGTAGGCCTTGCCGTCGAAGCCCTCGCTCGGCTGCACCGTGCGGATGATCGGCAGGTGGTGGACCTCGGCGAACTCCCAGTCGCGCTCGTCCTGGCCGGGCACCGCCATGATCGCGCCGGTGCCGTAGCCGGCCAGCACGTAGTCGGCGATGAAGACCGGGATCTTGCGGCCGTCGACGGGGTTGGTCGCATACGCACCGGTGAAGACGCCGGTCTTCTCCTTGGCGTCGGCCTGCCGCTCGACGTCGGTCTTGCTCGCGGCGAAGGCGCGGTAGGCCGCGACCGCCTCGGCGGGGGTGGCGTGCCCGCCCGTCCAGCGCTGCGCGTCGGTGTCGTCGGGCCAGGCCGCCGGCACGATCTCGTCGACCAGCTCGTGCTCCGGGGCCAGCACCATGTATGTCGCGCCGAACACGGTGTCGGGGCGGGTGGTGAAGACCCGGATCGGCGTCTCGGACCCCGTCGTGGTCGTCGCCTGGAAGTCGATGTGCGCGCCGCGGGACCGCCCGATCCAGTTGCGCTGCATCGACTTGACCTTCTCCGGCCAGTCCAGCCGCTCCAGGTCGTCCAGCAGCCGGTCGCCATACGCGGTGATCCGCATCATCCACTGGCGCAGGTTGCGCTTGAAGACCGGGAAGTTGCCCCGCTCGCTGCGCCCGTCCGGGGTGACCTCCTCGTTGGCCAGCACCGTGCCCAGGCCGGGGCACCAGTTCACCGGCGCCTCGGTGATGTATGCCAGCCGGTGCTCGTCGACCAGCCGGCGGCGCTCGACCGCGGACAGCTCACCCCACGGGCGGCCGTCCGGCGCCGGGCGGTCGCCGCTTTCGAACTCCGCGATCAGCTCCTCGATCGGCCGCGCCTTCTGCCGGTCGGCGTCGAACCAGGAGTTGAAGATCTGCCGGAAGATCCACTGGGTCCAGTGGTAGAACTCGGTGTCCGTCGTGGCGACGCTGCGCCGGTCGTCGTAGGCCAGGCCCAGGCGGCGCAGCTGGGTGCGATACCGCTCGACGTTGGCCTCGGTCGTGGTGCGCGGGTGGGTGCCGGTCTGCACCGCGTACTGCTCGGCCGGCAGGCCGAACGCGTCGAAGCCCATCGGGTGCAGCACGTTGTAGCCGGCCATGCGGAAATACCGGGTGTAGCAGTCCGTGCCGATATACCCCAGCGGGTGCCCGACGTGCAGGCCGGCGCCCGACGGGTAGGGGAACATGTCCATCACGTACAGCTTGGGCGCGCCGGCGCGCGGGTGGCCGGGGTCGCTGAGCGGGCCGGTCGGGTTTGGCGCGTAGAAGGTGCCGTTCTCGGACCAGTAGTCCTGCCAGCACGCCTCGATCTCCGCTGCCATCGCCGCGGTGTACCGGTACGGCGGGATGTCGACCGCTCCGTCGGTCACTGCCTCGCTCATGACTGTCCCCACCTCAGGTCTCGGGTTTCCTCGGATTGTCCGGGCATGAAAAAACCCCTCGCGCAGGAGGGGTCGCCGTGCCGTCGCAGCTAGTGCGTCAGCACGGCTCGCTAAGAAGCCGGACCACCCGGGTCATACCCGCAGTGTACCGCAGGCACCGAGGCGTTTTCCCGCCTGTCGATCCCGGCGGTCACACAGCGCTACGCCACCATGACGATCGGCGCCCCGTCCGAACAGGCCACGACGTAGCGCAGCCGCTGCCCGCCCCGGTCGAACTCGACGCGCGCCTTGGCGTGCCGCCCGAGGTCGGCCGAGACGAGCGCGATGCCGTCGGCCGGCACGACCTGCCGCACGCTGACCTTGCCCCCGTTCCGGCCGCACGCCGCGACGATCACCCCGCCCTCGGTCGGCAGGTTGGCGCTCCATCCCGGACTGCCCTGGCTGTCCTGCCCGCCCTGGTCGTTCCGGCCGCCCTCGTCCTCCTGCCGACCGCGGCGCTGCCCGCCCTGGTTTCGCGCCGCGGTCGTCGCGGTGGGTGACACGGCCGGTGCGGGTCCGGTCGCGTCACCGGAGGCCGTCGCGGGGGCCGCCGCCTGCGGTGCGGTGCGCGCGAGACCGGCCTCCAGCCGCGGGTCGCCGCCCGAACGGCTCACCGCGAACGCCACCAGCGACGCCGCGACCGCGACCAGCGCGCCAGCGCCGACCAGCACACGCCCGCGCCCCCTGCGGGGCCCGCCCGGCTCGGCGCCCGACTCGGGCCCGCCCTGCTCGCGCCCGGCCGACCCGGAACCGGCCGACCCGGAACCGACCGGCTCGGAACCGACCGGCTCGAAACGGGTCGGCCCGGAATCGACCGGCTCAGGACCGACCGGCCCGGAACCGACCGGCCCGGAACCGACCGGCCCGGAACCGACCGGCTCAGGACCGACCGAGTCGGAACTGGCCGGCTCGAAACGGGTCGGCCAAGGAGTGACCGGCCCGGGACGGACCGGCTCGGCGTCGGCTGCGGACGTCCTCATCGGCGCGGGCGACGGCGGGAGCGACGCCCCGGATGACGGCGTCAGCGGGTCGGTGGCGAGGTCGAGCGGGACGGGGGCGCCGGGCGCCGGCTCCTGCCGTACCACCGAAAAACGCGGAACGATGCCCGCGGCCCGGGCCAGGCGGGCGGCGACCACGACGGCGGCCGGACGGTCCGCCGGATCCTTGGCGAGGCAGCTCATGCACAGCTCGCGCACCTCGGGCGCCACCCCGGGCAGGTCGGGCAGCGGCTCGGGCGGGACCGACAGGTGGGCCGCCACCATCCGCGTGTTGGACTCGGCGTCCCAGGGCAGCCGGCCGGTAAGGCAGCGGTAGAGCACCAGGCCGAACGCATAGACGTCGCTGGCGGGCGTGACCTCTTCCGAGAGCAGACGCTCGGGCGCCAGATAGGCGGCGGTGCCGAAAACGCGCACCGAGCCGGTCGGCTGGTCGGGGATGCCCACGAAGCCGACGATCCCGAAATCGAGGACTTTCGCCGCATCCGGGGTGAGGATGACATTGGCGGGCTTCACGTCGCGGTGTACGAGATCCTCGGCGTGCGCGGCGGCCAGACCGGCGGCGACCTCGGCGCAGATGCGCACCGCGGCGGAGGGCGGCAGCGGGCCGTCACGGAGGCACTCGGCAAGCGTCGGGCCGCGCAGCAACTCCATGACGACGAACGGGGTGTCGTCCGCCGCCTCGCCGTAGTCGTAGACATTGGTGATGTTTGGATGCGAAAGACACGCGGCCGCGCGGGCCTCCAGCCAGATGCGCCGCCGCCAGTCCGCGTCGGCGGCGAGCCGGGCGGCGAGCACCTTGACCGCGACCTCGCGGCCCAGCACCCGGTCGTGCGCGCGCCACACGACCGACATGCCGCCCTCGCCCAGCCGTTCGGCGAGCAGGTATCGGCCGTTGAGTGATTGCCCGGCTTCCACGCGCCCAGTCTGCCCGCAATCGACGGCGGCCGACACCCTCATGGACCGTTTACCAGTGATTTGGGTGGGTACGACCGGGCGTTCGAGAAAGTCGCCGACGAGCCGGGCGGGATGTCCGCAATGACGGAATCCCGTCCGGCGCCGTGTCAATTCCCCGGCTAGCCTGAGGGGAAACGACGGCTCGGTGCGATCCGATGACAACGTTTTCGCGCAACCGAGCGGTTCACCTGTGGGTCTTACACCTAACGGTGGCCACGGCACGATCATGAGGAGGCCAGTTGACCAGGCACCGCACGTTCGAGGAACTCGGAGCGCCGCTACCCGCTCCCGAGTTCCGCGCCGCGACCGATGCGATCGTCGCCAACATCGAACAGGTCATCGAGGGCAAGACCGCCACCGTGCGGCTGGCCCTGGCCGTCCTGCTCGCCGAGGGTCACCTCCTCATCGAAGACGTTCCCGGCGTGGGCAAGACCAAGCTCGCCAAGGCCCTCGCGCGGTCGATCGACTGCTCGGTGCGGCGCATCCAGTTCACGCCCGACCTGCTGCCCAGCGACGTCACCGGCGTCAGCGTCTACAACCAGGAGACGCGCGACTTCGAGTTCAAGCCGGGCGCGGTGTTCGCCAACGTCGTCGTCGGCGACGAGATCAACCGGGCCTCACCGAAGACCCAGTCGGCGCTGCTGGAGAGCATGGAGGAGCGGCAGGTCACCGTCGACGGCGCGACCTACCCGCTCCAGGTTCCGTTCATCGTCATCGCCACGCAGAACCCGATCGAGATGGAGGGCACCTACCCGCTGCCCGAGGCACAGCGCGACCGGTTCACCGCCCGGATCGCGATGGGCTATCCGGACATGGGTGCGGAACTCGCGATGCTCGACGTGCACGGCCGTCACGACGCCCTCGACGACCTCGCCCCGGTCTCTGACGCGATCACGATCCGCCGGATGATCGCCACGGTCCGCGACGTGCACGTCGCCGACGCGGTGAAGCAGTATGCGGTCAACATCGTCACCGCCACGCGCGAGTCCGGCGAGCTGCGCCTCGGTGCCTCGCCCCGCGCCACGCTGCAGCTGCTTCGCACCGCCCGCGCCGTCGCCGCCATCGAGGGCCGCGAGTTCGTGCTCCCCGACGACCTGCAGGCGCTCGCCGTTCCGGTGCTCGCGCACCGGGTCATCCCCACGGCCGAGGCGCAGCTGTCCCGCCGGACCACCGACGCGATCATCGCCGAGCTCGTGCACCGCCTGCCGCTGCCGGCCGACCGCCAGCAGCGCTCGCCGTTCGACACGCGGCCGCAGCAGTACGGGGGCCGCTGAACATGCGAGAGGCGCTGCGGGGGCTCACCACCCGGGGTCGTAGCTTCCTGGCCGCCGCCGCAGCGGCCCTCCTCGCCGCCCTGATCCTCGGCGAGCGCGACCTGCTCCGCGTGGCGATCCTGCTCGCCGCGCTGCCGTTGCTGTCCGCGGCGTATGTCGGGCGGACCCGCTACCGCCTGTCGTGCAGCCGCACCCTCGACCCGCACCGCGTCCAGGTCGGCGCGAGCGCGCGGGTCATCCTGCGCCTGCAGAACCTGTCCCGGCTGCCCACCGGCACGATGCTGCTGGAGGACCGGCTGCCCTACGCGCTGGGCAGCCGGCCACGCCTGGTGCTGGAGAAGCTGGGCGCTCAGCAGGCCAGCTCGGTCGCCTACACGGTGCGCGCCGACGTGCGCGGCCGCTATGAGGTCGGCCCGCTGGTCGTGCGGCTGACCGACCCGTTCGGCCTGTGCGAGCTGACCCGGGCGTTCCCGTCGGTCGACCGGCTCACCGTCATCCCGCAGGTCGTGCCGCTGCCCTCGGTGCGCCTGGCCGGCGAGTTCGCCGGGTCGGGCGAGAGCCGCGCCCGGTCGGTTGCCGTGCACGGCGAGGACGACGCCGCCACCCGGGAGTATCGCTACGGCGACGACCTGCGCCGGGTGCACTGGCGCTCCACCGCCCGCACCGGCGAGCTGATGGTCCGCCGCGAGGAGCAGCCCTGGGAGAGCAAGGCCACGGTCGTGCTCGACACCCGCGCCGCCGCCCACCGCGGCGAGGGCCCCACGGCGAGCTTCGAGTGGGCCGTCTCCGCGGCCGCGAGCATCGCGGTGCACCTGCGCCACGCCGGATACAAGATGCGCCTCGTGACCGACGCCGGCGTGGACGTCGACGCGACCGAGATCGACGGCGACGGCCCGCTGCTCGACCAGCTCGCCGACGTGCGGCTGGCCCAGCGCGGCGACATCGGCAGGCTCATCGAGCGGGTCCGCCGGCGCAGCGACGGCGGCCTGATCATCGGGATCTTCGGCCTGCTGTCCTCGGCCGAGGCCGAGCTGCTCGCCTCGTTCCGCTCCAACAACGCGACCTGCGTCGCGCTGTTCATCGACTCCTCGACGTGGCTCAATCTGCCGACGGCCGCGCGCGAGGAGGCCGACCGGGCGCACAGCGTCGCCGCGCTCGCGCTGCTGCGCAGCGGGTGGCGGGTCGTGGAGGTGCCGCACGGGGCCAAGCTGTCCGCGCTGTGGCCGCAGACCGGGCGGGGTTCGCAGGGTTTCGCCTGGCGGGCCGCGTCCGCGGAGAGCGTCGCTGGAGGAGTCCGGTGAACCAACGCAAGCACCTGACGCTGATCGCGGCCGGTTCGGCATTCCTGGCGTCGCTGCCGCTGGTCAACGTCTTCGAGCAGTACACGTGGGCGTTTCGGGCGTTGCTGGTCGTCGCCGTCATGTGCGGCGTCGGGCTGCTGGTGCGCAGCCTCCGGGCTCCGGTGTGGGCGCCGACCGCGGCGATGGCCGCGTCCGCGCTGCTCGCCCTGACCTGGCTGTACCGCAGCCACGAGGAGTATCTCGGCATCCTGCCCTCGCCGGGCACGTTCGTGCACTTCGGGCAGCTGCTGCGCACGGCGTCGGCGGAGATGAGCGAATACGCCACCCCGGTCGGCGACCGGGACGGGTTCCTCTTCCTGGCCACGCTCGGCGTCGCCGCCGTCGCGCTGGTCGTCGACCTGTTCGCCGTCGTCGTGCGCAAGCCCGCGCTGGCCGGCCTGCCGATGCTGGCCATCTACTCGGTGCCGGTCACGGTCGACACCGAGAGCACCAGCTGGCTGCCGTTCGCGCTCGGCGCCATCGGCTTCCTGTGGCTGCTCGTCACCGACAACGTCGACCGGGTGCGCCGCTTCGGCCGCCGCTTCACCGGCGACGGGCGCGACGTGGACCAGTGGGAGCCGTCCCCGCTCGCCGCGGCCGGCCAGCGGCTCGGCGCGCTGAGCGTCCTCGCCGCGGTGCTCGTGCCGCTGGTGCCGTTCGCGATGCCGGGCGGGCTCCTCAGCAGCCTCGGCGCGGGCGCGGGCGGCGGCGGCGCCGGGGTCGGCAACGGCCACAACGGCAAGTCGGTGAGCATGTTCGCGCTGCTGTCCGGGCAGCTCAACCGCACCAAGTCCTTCGAGATGCTCAAGGTCACCGACATCGACGACGAGCACCCGTTCTACCTGCGCTTCAACGTGCTCGAGGAGCTCTCCGCCAAGGGCTTCAGCGCCAAGCCGATCGCCGGCGGCGCGCCCGTGGGCAACGGCTTCGGCCGGCCCGAGTGGGACCCGGGTGTGAAGGCTTCCGTGCACCAGGCCCGCATCGAGGTCACCAACGAGCTCGCGATCAACTACCTGCCGATCTACACCTGGCCCACCAAGATCGACAAGGTCAGCAACAGCTGGGCGTTCGACCCCAGGACCGCCGTCGTGTACTCCGGCAAGGAGACGACGGCCAAGAAGTCCTACAACGTCACCTACCTGCGGCCCGAGATCACCCCCGAACAGCTGCGCAACGCCGCCCCGGTCAACGCCAACGACCCGCAGCTCAAGGACCTCGCCATCGCGCCGGCCAACGCCGTGGTCAAGACGAAGGTCGAGGAGCTCATCAAGGGCAAGACGAACCAGTACGACCGGGTCAAGGCGATCTACGACTCCTTCTCGCCGAGCCACGGGTTCACCTACGACACGACCACCGGCGCAGACACCAGCGGCACGAAGATCGCCGACTTCCTGCTGAACAAGCGGGGGTACTGCGCGCAGTACGCCGCGGCCTTCGGCTGGCTGCTGCGGGAGGCGAAGATCCCGGCGCGGGTCGCGTTCGGCTTCGCCCGAGGCGGCAACAGGTCGGGCAAGACGATGACGATGACCAACTTCAACCTGCACGCGTGGACCGAGGTGTACTTCCCAGGCTTCGGCTGGCTGCCGTTCGACGCGACCCCGTCGACGGCGATCGGTGGCTCGGTGCAGACCTCATACCTGCCGACGGCGGACACCGCGGCCGGCAACGACGACCCCGACCGGCCCGGCAACAACCCGCGCGCGCCCTCGTCGTCGGAGTCCGCGGCGCCGGCGACCGCCGACACGCACGACAACCCGGGCGACACCGGCGGCCAGACCGAGGGCGGGGACCTCAGCCTCACGGCGCGCGTGCTCGGCGCCGTGACCAGCCCCCTGGGCATCACCCTCTTCAGCGTCGCCCTGCTGGCCCTGGTCCTGGCCACGCCGGCCGTCGCCCGCGCGCGCACCCGCCGGCGCCGGCTGACGCTCGGCCCGGCCGGCACGCCCGTGCCGGGCGACGGCCCGGCGATGGTCGTCGTGCCGAGCGACGAACGCTCGTCCGTCGCCGCCCGCGCCGACGCACACCGCGCCTGGGACGAGCTCATCGACACGATGATCGACTACCGCGTCCCGATCGTCGACGCCGAGACCCCACGCGCCACGATCGACCGCCTCGTCACGAAGGCGCGTCTGCGCGACAAGGCCGAGGCCGGCGCGCGGCTGCTCGGCACCGTCGAGGAGCACGCCCGGTATGCTCGCGAGCCGCTCACGGGCCGCGAGCTGCGCTCGGCGCTCTCCGCGGTCGAGTCGTCGTTCGCCGCGAGCGCGACCCGCAAGGTCCAGCTCCTGGCGAAGTTCCTGCCGCCGTCGGTCATGCGCCGCTGGCGCACGGGCCTCAGTGCGCGCTCGAACGCCCTGTCGCTGGCCCTGGGCCGTGGCTGGGACTCGCTGATGCGCGCCCTGAGCCTGCGCCGCATCGTGACTCGCCGCGCCGGCCGCTGATTCGCTCCGCCAACACTGGGGGACGCTCCGTGCGGAGCGTCCCCCAGCTTTTACCACTCGCTTTCTCACCACTGCGCCTCCTGCGACGTCCGGGCGAGGCCGCCGGCCGGGCGTCGACCCATGACGGCCGAGACCTGACGGGCCGCCCGGACCTCGATCGCGCCAAGATCGCCGTGCCTCGGATCGGTCGTGTTCCGGGCGATGCGCCGCATGTCAGCCGCGCTCCATCGACCGCGTCGCGAACCCGGCGTTCGGACGCACGGCAGGCCCAGGAACCTGGCCGGGGCAAGACGCTGCGGCACAATGCGAGGACGCCGAAGGACAAGCCACGGCAGAACCCGGCGACGCTACAGAACGAGCCGCGCGGCGGAACGCGGCATGGCCGGGCGGTGAAGCCGCAGAACGAGACACCGCAGAACCAGCGACACGGTGCAGAGCGAGGCGTGCGGCGGGAGCAGCGACGCCGCGGGCGAGGCATGCGGCGGGGCATTCCGGCGAGTGCGCTGCGGGAAGGGTGCCACGGTCAGGGATCAGCGGCGTGCGGCTGGACCCGGGCTCGCGGGCAGGCTGTACCCACTCGTCGGCCACCCCGCACCGGGTGGCCGACGGGATCGGAGGCCTAGAGGTCGCCCTCCGGGCGGCGGCGCCAACGCTCCTCAAGTCGGTCCACCAGGCCGCCGCGGCGCTGGCGGGTGCGGCGCGAGGCCGTGCCGCCGACGGCGTGCAGGTCGACGCTCTGGCCGCGGCGATATGCCTGGACGCCGAACGCGAGGGCGCACAGCATGACCAGGAAACCGCCCACGCCCAGGAGTGGGATGCGAATTGCCACGCCGTAGACGAGCAGCGCCATGCCGGCCAGCAGCAGGATCCCTGCGGCGATCATCCGGCGCTTGGCATGGAACCGCGGGTCGGTGGCGCGCACCGCCGAAGCGAACTTTGGATCCTCGGCTAGCGACCGCTCGATCTGCTCGAACAGCCGCTGCTCGTGTTCCGAGAGCGGCACGGCACTCCTCCCCGGTCGCGAAGGCCGGCCCTGGAGGGACCGGCGGTCCGGCACAGCCGGACGGCTGCGTACTGGCAAGTTTACGAGGGGGTCAACCAGTCGGAAAGCGGGACGTTGGTCCGGCCGTGGCGATTTTCCGACGAGTGTCACTCGTATGTCCTTCCATTGTGTCGCCTCCGAGACTCTCCTGCCCGTTCCCCCGCCGGTGTGGCTCCGTTTCCGTCAGTGCGCATTCCGTCACCGCGCAGCAGGCTGGCGGGCTTGACGAGGCCGGTGCCGAACCGCGCGGCGACGGCGTCGGCGGCCCGCTCGGCATCGCGCCAGCCGTGATCACGCTCACCCAGTGTCATCTGCCGGGGCGTGCCGTCGGCGTGGACGAGGCCCTCGACACGCACGCCGATCAGCCGGATGCGCTCGCCCAGGCGCGCCGCCTGGAACAGCGCCCAGCCGATCTCGAAGATCTCGCGACTGACGTCGGTGGGCACGTCTACGGTGCGTGACCGGCTGAGCGTCTGGAAGTCGGCCAGCCTGATCTTCACCGAGACGGTGCGCCCGGCCTGGCCGGCGGCGCGGAGGCGCCGGGCGACCTTGCCCGACAGCGCCAGCATCGTCCGTCGGATGGTGGACAGGTCGCTCACGTCGACGTCGAACGTCGTCTCGGCGCCGATCGACTTCTCGACGTGGTCGGGAATCACCCGTCGGGGGTCGCGCGCCCAGGACAGCTCGTGCAGGTGGTGGGCGGCGGCGGCGCCCACCGCGGCGCGCAGCATGCCCACCGGCGCGCATGCCAGGTCGCCGATGCTTCTGAGCCCGAGCCGCTGGAGGGTCTCGGCGGTGCGCTCGCCGACGCCCCACAGCGCCTCGACGGGCAGCGGGTGCAGGTATTCCAGCTCGCGCTCGCGCGGGATCACCACCATCCCGTCGGGCTTGGCCCGGGTCGAGCCGAGCTTCGCCAGGAACTTGGTCGTGGCCACCCCGACCGAGCAGGTGAGCCGCTGTTCCCCCGCGACCCGCCGGCGGATCAGCGCGGCGATCTCGGCTGGGCGCCCGAGCAGCCTGCGCGCGCCGGCCACGTCGAGGAACGCCTCGTCGAGCGAGAGCGGCTCGACGAGCGGCGTCACGTCCCGGAAGATCGACATCACGGCGCGGGACGCCTCGGTGTAAGCGGCGAAGTCCGGCGGCAGGAAGACCGCGTGCGGGCACAGCCGCTGCGCACGCGTGCCCGGCATCGCGCTGCGCACGCCATACTCGCGCGCCTCGTAGCTGGCCGCCGACACCACGCCGCGCGGCCCGGCCCCGCCGACGATGACCGGCTTGCCGCGCAGCTCGGGCCGGCGCCGGATCTCCACCGACGCGTAGAACGCGTCCATGTCGACGTGCAGCACCGTGCAGCCGGTGTCGTCGGCGTCGGGCCCGAACTCCCCGGCGCCTCCACGTGGTACAACCTGACTTCGCCCCACACCGCGAACCTTAGCGGGACCCTCTGACAAAAACCGTCGCGATGAGACGGGCGGGCCGATCAGCGGCGGACGATCAGCAGCGGGATCTCCATCTCCGCGGCGGTGTTCGAGCCGTGGTACGCGATCATGTCGCTCAGGATGGGCGGCTCGTGCGCGCTCGCCAGCACCACCCACCGCTCCCGGCACACCACGACCACGTCGCCGATGCGGGAGAGGTGGGAGTCCGGAACCGGGCCGAACCAGCCCGTGGCCACGGCCTCGTCGCGGGTCGCCACCCAGGCGCCGTCGCCCAGGAGCCCGCGCCACGCGGACAGGACGTCCTGCTGCGCGCCGGGGACGGTGTGCAGGTAGCGCACACGCGGCTCGCCGGCGACGATCGCCACACCGTCGGTGAGGCGCGGGTCGCGGTCCAGGTCGATGCGGCGGTCGACGGGGATGTCCAGCTGGCCGTGGTCGGCGGTGACGATGAGGGCCGCATCCGGCGGCAGGCCGCCGATCAGGCGGGCGAGCAGGCGGTCCGCGTCGGCGGCGGCCGTGCTCCACTGCGCGCTGCCGATGCCGAAATAGTGACCGGCGCGGTCCACGTCCGGCAGATAGCCGTAGACCAGACGCGAGTCCGGCAGGGCGGCCAGCATCTCGGCGGCGATGGCGTCGGCGGCCACGCCGGGGCCGAAGCGCGCGCCGCGATAGGCCGAGCGGGTCAGGCCGCTGCCGTTGAAGGCCGGGTTGGTGACCACCATCGGGTCGAGGCCGGCCTCCTGGGCGCGGGTGAACGCGGTCGGCAGCGGCTGCCAGTCGGCCGGGTCGGGCTCGTCGGTCCAGGAGAGGTGGTTGACGACGCGGTCGGTGCCGGGCCGGTTGAGCGTGAAGCCGACGATCCCGTGACGTCCTGGAGCGGCACCGGTGCCGAGGGTGACCAGACTGACCGGGGTGGTCGACGGGAAGCCGGCGGTGATCGCCCGGGCGGTGCCGAGGCGGCCGCCCGCGATGTCGGCGATCGTCGGGGCGTGCGGCGCGGCCGTGGCCAGCTGGTGCCAGCCCAGGCCGTCGATCAGGACGACGGCGATCCTGCGCACGCCGTCGAGGAGCGGCGCGAGGCCGAGCGGGTCGGGCTCGCCGGGCACGCCGAGCGCGTGCAGCACGCTGGGCATGACGTCGGCGAGGCTGCCGCGGCCGTACCGCGGCCGCACGCTCGACAGCGGGTCCATCAGCGGCCCGTCACGAACGGCGGGCCAGCAGGTGCAACTGGGTGGCGATGTCACGGTATGGCGGCGTGCCCGCCAGGACCAGCTCGAACGCGGCCAGCGCCTCCGGCTCGCTCTCGGCCACGGTGCCGGGGACGAGGTCGGCGACGACGCGCACGCCGTGGACCTGCTCGACCGCGAGACCGCACTCGTCGAGCAGCGCGGTGGCGGTCTCGGCGCTGTAGCGCCGGCGGAGCCGGTCGCGGGCGTCGCCCCCGCCGTCGGGGCTGGCCACCAGCAACGCGGCGGCCGCGATGTGGCCGCTGATGGCCCGGGCGAGCACGGCCGCGGCCAGGCTGGCCACGACCACGCTGGCCGCGCCGCCGGGACGCAGGGTCCCGGCGAGCGCGGCGACGACCTTGTGCGGGTCGTCCACGACCTCGAGCAGGCTGTGGCAGAGCACCAGGTCGACGCTCTCCGGCGCGATCAGGTCGGCCAGCCCGTCGCCGTCGCCCTGCACGGCCCGCACCCGCTCGCCCACGCCGGCCTCGGCGGCCCGCCGGATCAGCGCGGCGAGCGCGTCGGGGCTCGCGTCCACGACCGTCACGATGTGGCCGGCCTGCGCCAGCGGTACGGCGAACCCGCCCGTGCCGCCGCCGACGTCGAGGATGTTCAGCGACCGGTCGGCCCGGGCAAGCTCGTGACGCAACACCTGCCAGATCACCGCGGTGCGGGGCGCAGAAGACTCCACGAACTAGACCTTAGACTCCGCCCCGGTCTGCGCCGACTCCACCGTCGCGACGAGTGGCAGGTACACCTGGCTACCCGCCGCCGTGAACTCATCCGATTTCTGGCGCATGCCCAGCTCCGCGTACTCGCGCAGGTCCTGGCTGATCCGCATGGAACAGAACTTCGGGCCGCACATCGAGCAGAAGTGCGCGGTCTTGGCCGGGGCGGCCGGCAGCGTCTCGTCGTGATACGCCCGCGCCGTGTCGGGGTCCATGGCGAGGTTGAACTGGTCCTCCCAGCGGAACTCGAAGCGGGCCTTGGACAGCGCGTCGTCCCACGCCTGCGCGCCCGGATGGCCCTTGGCGAGGTCGGCCGCGTGGGCCGCGATCTTGTACGCGATGACGCCGGCCTTCACGTCGTCGCGGTCGGGCAGGCCGAGGTGCTCCTTCGGGGTGACGTAGCACAGCATCGCGGTGCCGTACATGGCGATCATCGCCGCGCCGATGGCGGACGTGATGTGGTCGTAGGCGGGCGCGACGTCGGTGGTCAGCGGGCCGAGCGTGTAGAAGGGCGCCTCGTGGCACCACTCCTTCTGCAGGTCCACGTTCTCCTTGATCTTGTGCATGGGCACGTGGCCGGGGCCCTCGATCATGACCTGGACGTCGTGCTCCCAGGCGATCCGCGTCAGCTCGCCGAGGGTGCGCAGCTCGGCCAGCTGAGCTTCGTCGTTGGCGTCGGCGATGGAGCCGGGGCGCAGGCCGTCGCCGAGGGAGAAGGCCACGTCGTAGCGGGCGAGGATCTCGCAGAGCTCGGCGAAGTTGGTGTACAGGAAGTTCTCCTCGTGGTGCGCCAGGCACCAGGCGGCCATGATCGATCCGCCGCGCGACACGATGCCGGTGACCCGCTTGACGGTCAGCGGCACGTACTGCAGCAGCACGCCCGCGTGCACCGTCATGTAGTCGACGCCCTGCTCGGCCTGCTCGATGATCGTGTCGCGGTAGGCCTCCCAGGTCAGCCGCACCGGGTCGCCGCCGACCTTCTCCAGCGCCTGGTAGAGCGGCACGGTGCCGATCGGGACCGGGGAGTTGCGGATGATCGCCTCACGGGTGGCGTGGATGTGCTTGCCGGTCGAGAGGTCCATGACGGTGTCGGCGCCCCAGCGGGTCGCCCAGGTGAGCTTGGCGACCTCCTCCGCCACGCTGGAGGACACGGCGCTGGTACCGATGTTGGCGTTGACCTTCACCAGGAACCGCGACCCGATGATCATCGGCTCGCTCTCCGGGTGGTTGACGTTGTTGGGCAGGATGGCCCGGCCGGCCGCGATCTCGTCGCGCACCAGCTCCGGCTCGACGCCCTCGCGGATCGCCACGAACTCCATCTCCGGGGTGACGACGCCCCGGCGGGCGTAGTACAGCTGGGTCCGCTCGGTGGGCCCGCGCTCGGCGATCCACGGCGCGCGCAGCGCCGGCAGCCCGGACGGCGGGTCGTTGAGCGGGCCCGACGTGTCGTAGAGGCGGACCGGCGGGTTGTCCCCGGTCAGCTCGACCTCGGCGAACGGCACGCGAAGGTCGGGGCGGGAACCGGCGACATGCACCTTGCGTTTCATGGGCGCTCCTCCTGGAAAAGGGCACGGCGGGGCGGACCCCTGGGAACGCAGGGGTCCGAAATGCTCGGAATATTAGGAAAATTGGCCCCATGCGAGCGGGCCGTGGCCCGCCCCGAGGGACCAGCCCGCGGAGCGGACCAGCGCGTCGTGGACGTAGGACTTGGCGCCCGCCAGCGCGTCGGCGAGCGAGTCGCCGCGGGAGAGCCGGGCGGCGGTGGCGGCGGCGAAGGTGCAGCCGGTGCCGTGGTTGTTCGTGGTGGCGATCCAGGGCGCGGTCAGCAGCGACACCTGGCCGTCGAGCCACACCGCGTCGACGGCCTCCGCACTACCGCGCAGGTGACCGCCCTTGACCACGACGCAGCGCGGCCCGTAGGCAGCCAGGTCGGCGGCCGCCTTGACCGCGTCGTCGGCGTCGAGCACCTCCCGGCCGAGCAGCACCGACGCCTCGCGCAGGTTGGGCGTGACGACGGCGGCGTGCGGGAAGAGCAGATCGAGGTACGCGCGCTCGGCGTCGGCGGTAAACAGCCGGTCGCCCGAGGACGCCACCAGGACCGGGTCGACGACCAGGGCGGGCAGGCGCGGGGCAAACCGCGCGACGAGGGCGACCGTCTCCGGCGTGGCGAGCATGCCGGTCTTGACGGCCGCGACGGGCAGGTCGTCGAGCACGGCCTCCAGCTGGGCGGCGACGAAGCCGGAGTCCACCGCGGAGATGCCCCGCACCCCGACGGTGTTCTGGGCGGTCAGCGCGGTGATCACGCTGGTGCCGAACACCCCGTGCGCGGCGAACGTCTTGAGATCGGCCTGGATGCCGGCCCCGCCGCCCGAGTCCGAGCCGGCGATGGTCAGCGCGACGGACGGGTTCGTGTCCGGCCGCGTGAACGAATGCTGAGCCACTCCACTCATGCGTACAGCAGCTCCTTCACGAGCCGGGCCGGGTCCTCGGCGCGCATGACCGCGCCCATCACCGCGACGCCCGCCGCGCCCTCGTCGAGGCAGTCACGCACCCGCGCGGGGGTGTCCACGCCGCCCAGCGCGTACACCGGGATCGGCACGGCGAGGGCCATGCGCGCGAGGGCGGCCAGGCCCAGTGGCGGGCCGTATCCAGGCTTGGAGCGGGTCGGGAAGATCGGCGAGAGCGTGGCGTAGGCGACGGTGTCGTCCGCGGCGGCGGCGCAGAGCGAGTCGAGGTCGTGGCACTTGCGCAGGGCCGGGTCCTCCTCCAGCAGCAGCCTTCCGCCGACCGCGTCGAGCGCGGCGCGCAGGTCGGCGGCGAGCTTGAGGCGCCGCCGCCGCGGGAGGTCGTGCTCGCGCAGGACCACGACCCGCGCCCCGCCGTCGGCGGCCATCGCGATCAGCTCCGGCAGCGGGCGCCGGGCCTGCTGGCGGTCGGTGAAGACGATGAGGCCGGGCTCCGCTGCGGCCTCATCGGGCGCTACCACGGCATACCTCCGGTCGGGCTGGACGCGGTCGCGTGCAGGCGGCGGGGGATCCGGCCGGCGAGATGCGCCAGCCGCCCGGCCCGCACCGCCAGGCGCATCGCCTCGGCCATGCGCGCCGGGTGCTCGGCCCGGGTGACCGCGGTGGCGAGCAGCACGCCGTCGCAGCCGAGCTCCATGGCCAGCGCGGCGTCGGAGGCGGTGCCGATGCCGGCGTCGAGGATCACCGGGACGGTGACCTTCTGCCGGATCAGCGCGATGTTGTGCGGGTTGCGGATGCCCATCCCGGAGCCGATCGGCGCGCCGAGGGGCATGACCACGGCGCACCCGGCGTCGGCCAGGCGCTGGGCCAGGATCGGGTCGTCCGAGGTGTACGGCAGGACGACGAACCCGTCGGCGACCAGCTCCGCGGCCGCGGCGACCAGCTCGACCCCGTCCGGCAGCAGGGTGTCCTCGTCGCCGATGACCTCGAGTTTGACCCACGCGGTGCCGAACGCCTCCCGCGCCAGGTGGGCGAGCTTCACCGCCTCGGTCGCCGTGTAGCACCCGGCGGTGTTGGGCAGGACCCGCACGCCGCAGCGCTCGATGACGCCGAGCAGCGACGGCGCGGCCGGGTCGAGCCGGCGCAGGGCGACGGTGACCATGGCGGTGCCGCTGGCGCGGATCGCGGCCTCGAGCGCGGCGTGGCTGGTGGCTCCCCCGGTGCCGAGGACCAGCCGCGAGGGCAGCTCGATGCCGTCGATGACTAGGACGTCGAGGTCGTCAGCCACCCTGCACCGCCGTCAGCACCTCGATGTGGTCGCCGTCGGCGGGGCGGGTGTCCGCCCAGCGCGACCTCGGCACCACGTCACCGTTGAGGGCGACGGCGATCCCGCGCGGATCGTCTCCGGCGAGCGCACGCACGACGTCGGCGACAGTGGTGTCGTCGTCGACGGTCGATGCGACGGCATTGACCACAAGATGCATAAGGCTCACTCCTGCCTCCCTGCGCCGGCATGATCCGGATCAGGTTCGACGGTCGGGGGCTGACAGCCCCCCTCTCAGCCCGGTCGCACCGGACTCCCGTGGGGTACGCCTCGACCATAACGCCGACGCCGGGTCAGGTAAAGCGCGCCACCCCGAACGCGTCGACATCAACAGTGGTAGAGCCGTCGAGGACCAGGTCGGCGAGCACCGCGGCGGTGACCGGCGCCAGGAGCACGCCGTGGCGGTAGTGCCCGGTGGCCACCAGGGTCCGCGCGCCGGGCGGGCCGCCGGGGAGTGGGCCAAGGACCGGGGCGTTGTCCGGCGTGCCGGGACGCAGTCCGGCCAGGGTCTCGGCCAGGGCCAGCTCGGCCACGCCGGGCAGCAGGTCGGCGGCCGGGCGGAGCAGGTCGAGCACGCCGCCGGCAGTGACCGTGGTGTCCGTGCCGCGCTCCTCCTCGGTCGCGCCGACGACCAGTTCACCGTCGGCGCGCGGCACGAGATACACGTGCCGGCCCGCCGCCACGCCGCGAATCACGTGCCGGACCAGGGGCTCCGCGCCGCGCAGCCGCAGCATCTGACCCTTCACCGGGCGCACGGGCAGGCCGGTCAGCGACGCCGACCCGACGCCGTTCGCGACGATGATCACATCGTCCCGTACTGTGGAAAGGTCATCGATCTTCTGCGATGCGAACCGCAGCGGCAGGCCCCGCAGGGCGCCCAGCAGCAACCGCGGGTCGGCCTGGTGGTCGCCGGGAGCGAACGCGCCGCCGCGCACCCGCGGGGACAGCAGCGGCTCCCGCTCGCGCAGCTGGCGGCCGGTGAGCGGCTCGATCGGCGTCCCGGCGCGCCGGTAGTAGCCGACGAGCCGGTCGATCTCGGCCTGGTCGTCCGCGGTGAGCGCGACCAGCAGCGTGCCCTCCGTGCGGTAGCCGATCGGCCGCCCGGTGCGCTCCCGCAGCCGGGCGGCGAAGGCGGGCCAGCGGCGCATCGACTCGAGCATCAGCGCCTGCAGGGCCTCCTCGCCGAAGACCGCCTCGGCGGCGGGGGCGAGCATGCCGGCCGCGACCAGCCCGGCGCCGCGCGTGGGGTCGGGGTCGTAGACGGTGATGTCGTGCTCGCCCCGCTCGAGCAGCTCGAAGGCGATGGCGAGCCCGATGACCCCGCCCCCGATGATGCCGATGGTCGGGCGACCGGTTGTGCGGCGGCTGGTTGTGCGATGCATGCTCACGCGACGAACTCCGCGGCGGCGGCGAACGGGTCCGGCGCGCCGCTGACCGCGCCCACCACGGCGACCGCGTGCGCGCCCGCCGCGAACAGGTCGGCGGCCCGCGCCGCGGTGACCCCGCCGATCGCGACGACCGGCACCTCGACCGCCTCGGCGACCGCGCGTATCCCGGCCGGGCCGATCGCCGCCGGCAGCCCGGACTTCGTCACGGTCGCGAACGCCGGCCCGACCCCGAGGTAGGAGGCCCCGTCGGCGACCGCGCGCCGGGCCGAGCGCGGGTCGCGAGCGGTCGCGCCGAGGATCGCGGCGGGCCCGAGGATCCGCCGGGCCGCGGCCACGGGCAGGTCGTCGGCGCCGACGTGCCCGCCATCGGCGCCCGCGGCGAGCGCGATGTGCAGCCGGTCGTTGACCAGGCAGGTGCGGCCGAGCTCGCGGCACATGGCCAGCACGCGCACGGTCAGCTCGTAGGCCTCCCGGTCGGTGACGGCGTCTTCGGGCCGCACCTGTATGACGTCGAAGCCCGCCCGCAGCGCCGCGGCCACCACGTCCAAGGTGTTGCGGCCGGGCCGGGTGTCGGTGACAAGATGGAGTCGTCCGAGGCTGTGCACCGCGATAGCTTTTCAGAATGAAGCAGGTACGACTGGGCCGGACTGGCCTTCAGGTCTCCGAAATCTGTCTCGGCATGATGAGCTACGGCTCGTCCGCCTGGCGCGACTGGGTGCTCGACGAGGACGCCGCTGACCCGTTCGTGCGGCGCGCGGTCGAGGCCGGAATCACGTTCTTCGACACCGCCGACGTGTATTCGCTCGGCGAGAGTGAGCGGGTCACCGGGCGGCTGCTGGCGCGGTATTTCGCCCGCCGCGACGACTACGTGCTGGCCACGAAGGTGCACGGCCGGATGAGCGACGCGCCCAACGACGGCGGCCTGTCCCGCAAGCACATCCTCGCCGGCATCGACGAGTCGCTGCGCCGGCTGGGCACCGACCACGTGGACCTCTACCAGATCCACCGCTGGGACCCGCACACCCCGATCGAGGAGACGATGGAGGCCCTGCACGACGTCGTGCGGGCGGGCAAGGCCCGTTACATCGGGGCGTCGAGCATGTATGCCTGGCAGTTCTCCAAGGCGCAGCACGTGGCCCGCACGCACGGCTGGACCCCGTTCTCGTCGATGCAGAACCATTACAACCTGATCTACCGCGAGGAGGAGCGCGAGATGCTTCCGCTGTGCGAGGACCAGGGCGTCGGCGTCATCCCGTGGAGCCCCCTGGCCCGCGGCCTGCTGGCCGGCAATCGCGGCCGCGGCGGCGAGCGACGCACCACCCGCGCCAACAACGACCCGTTCAGCGACATGTACACCGACGACGACTTCGCGGTCGTGGACGTCAACGCCGAGGTGGCCGCCGAGCGCGGTGTCTCCCCGGCTCAGGTCGCGCTGGCCTGGCTGCTCTCCCGCCCTGCGGTGACCGCCCCGATCATCGGCGCGACGAAGCTGCCCCACCTGCAGGACGCGATCGCCGCCACCGAGCTGGCCCTGGACGAGAAGGAGATCGAGCGCCTGGAGGCCCCGTACGTGCCCCACTCCATCCTGGGCCACTGACCCGCGGCATGCGAAAGGGCCCGGCCGAGCGGCCGGGCCCTGCGTGGTTCGTGCGGGGTGTCAGTTGGAGGCGACGCCGAGGTGGCCCTCGCCACCCTGGAAGTGGGTGCCCTCGGCGAAGGCGGTGTCGAAGCGCTGCTGCAGGGCTTCGATCTCACCGAAGTTCGCCTGGTGGGCGTGCTCGCTACCCTCGGCGCCGGCGACGTGGTCGTCGACCTCGGCGCTGTGGCTGTAGTTGGTGAAGTCGTCCGCCTGGTAGTGCACCGAGGCCGGCTGGTCGAACTCGACGTGGTGGCCCGTCGAGAAGTTGGTCGACTCCGCCGCGTGGTGGTCCTGCTCGTACTGACCGAACTGGCTGTTGTGGTCGGCCTCCGAGCCCTGGGCCTGGTGCAGCTGGTCGAGGCCGGCGTGCTCCTGACCCGCCGCGTAGTGGCCGTAGTCGACGTTGCTGTCGTGGCCGCCGTCGTAGCTGTCGTGGCCGCCGTCGTAGCCGCTGTCGCCGGCGTCGAAGTCGTCGCTCATGTTGTCCCCTTGGTCGTCGGTGCGTTGCGAAAAACGGTAAGGCCACCGTCGCGCCGAAGAATCCCGGAATCATGCCAGTGGCGGGTAGCCGACAGAAGCGCACCGATCTCGCGGCGGCGAGCGCGTCACCTGGGTAGGCACGACGAGCGGTCCGGGGCCGGCCGGATACGCTGTCGGCCGTGATCGGGCCGCTGGCAGTCGCCATCCACGTGCTGTCGCTCGCGCTCGCCGCCTGGGCGTTCGCCGAGTTCTTCCGGCACCGGGAGCCGACCCGGCCGCTCTTCGCCGGCCTCGGCGTGGTCGAGGTGCTCGTGCTCGTTCAGGTCGTCGTCCTCGTGGTCCATCTCGCCGGTGGCCAGGGCCCGTCGGCCGGCGGCGACCAGGTCACGCTCGTCGGGTACCTGCTCACCGCGGCCCTGCTCCCCCCGGCCGGCGCGGTGCTCGCCCGCATGGAGCCCACGCGGTGGGGCTCCCTGCTCATCGGCGCGGCCGCGCTCATCGTGCCGGTGCTCATCCTGCGACTCGGACAGATCTGGAATGGCTGAATCGACCCCGCAAGCCCCGAAGGGCGCACAAGGCTCGCAAGCACGGCCCCTCAACAAGGGCCCCGGGCGCGTCCTGGTGGCCGTCTACGGGGTCTTCGCCCTCTCCGCCGGCGCCCGCGCGAGCGTGCAGATCGCCACGAAGTTCCACGAGGCGCCGCTGGCCTACACCCTGTCCGCCCTGGCCGCGCTCGTGTACCTCGTGGCGACCGTCGCGCTGGCCCGCTCCGGCGCGCGCTCCCGGCGCATCGCACTGGCGGCGGTCGGGTTCGAGCTCGTCGGCGTGCTCGCCGTGGGCATGGCCAGCCTGCTGGACAAGCACGCGTTCCCGGAGGCCACCGTCTGGTCGGACTTCGGCCAGGGGTACGGATACGTGCCGCTGGTCCTGCCATTCGTCGGACTGTTCTGGCTTTGGCACACCTCCCGACGCGAACCCGTCGCCGAGGCGACTGCGCCGAGGGATTGATCTGCCCCACTATGCACGGCATGACCACTTCCCGCGGCCCCGCCAACATGATGTTCCTCGTGGCCGCCGTCGAGTTCCTGGTCGGCGCCGGCTTGCTCATCGCGGGGCTGGCGGTGGGCGCAGCGCTGATGCTCGGCAGCCTCCTGCTGTTCTGGCTCGGCATGAAGTTCAACTACCGGGCCGCGCGGGCCCGCGCCCTGCGCGAGCGGGGCGTGCCGGGCACCGCGCAGGTGCTCGGCGCCCGGCAGACGGGTATGACCCTCAACGACCAGCCGCAGGTGGCGCTGGACCTGCGGGTCACCGCGCCCGGCCACGGCACGTACGACGCGAGTATCAAGGACTTCGTGCCGTTCATCGCCCTGGGCATGCTGGGCAGCGGCCGGCCTCTGACGGTGCGGGTCGACCCGCACGACCGGCAGCGGATCCTCATCGACTGGGAGTTCACACCGCCGGCCGGCGCCGCCGAGGTCCAGCGGGCGGTCGCCGGGCCGGACCCGGTGGACCCCGCCGAGGCGGCGCTGGTCATGGCGCACATCCTGGCCACGGGCGTGCCTGGCACGGTCCGGGTGCTGTCCGCCGAGTTCGCCGGCAGCCTCGACGAGCAGGGCCGTCCGGTGTACTCCGCGCAGTTGCACATCCAGGTGGAGGGGCGCAATCCGGTCGCCGGGCCGGCCGTGTTCGCGGTGCCGCTGGAGCGCGTCTCGGTCATGCGGCCCGGCGGCATGATCCCGATCAAGGCCGACCCGTACGACCCGCGGAAGTTCGCCGCCGACTGGGACCGGCTGACGACCTCGTGACGCGGGCGCCTAACGGAAGTCCCGGGAGGGGGAGCGGATCGGCAGGGTCAGCGCCGCCAGGTGGTCGGCCCGCAGGTTGAGCACCCCATCCGCCTTCTCCAGCACCCCGCGCACGATCATGGCGTTCGCCGTCCGGGCGACCCGGCGGTACCGCTGCCAGAGCCCCGGCGTGCAGGTCACGTTGAGCATGCCGGTCTCGTCCTCCAGGTTGATGAACGTCACCCCGCCGGCCGTCGCCGGGCGCTGCCGGTGGGTCACGATCCCGCCGACCGACACCCGCCGGCCGTGCCCGACGCCGTGCAGGGCCTCGATCGACAGGGCGCCGATCGTGTCCAGGTAGGGCCGGGCGAACTGCGCCGGGTGCGCGTCCGGCGCCAGGCCGGTCGCCCACACGTCGGCGACCATGCGCTCGACGGCGTCCATCCCGGGCAGCATCGGCGAGCGGGTGCCGCCGGTCGTGCCGGGCAGCCGCCCCGCCGTCTCCTGCGCCGCCGCGCCGGCCGCCCACAGCGCCTCGCGGCGGGTCAGCCCGAGGCAGGCGAACGCGCCGGCGGTCGCGAGCGCCTCCAGGTGCGTCGCGCTCAGCCCGGCGCGGCGGGCGAGATCGCTCATTGAGGTATACGGCCCGCCCTCGCGCCGGACCTCCTCGATGCGCTTGGCGACGGCCTCGCCGAGTGAGCGCACCGACCGCAGCCCGAGCCGGACCACCGGCCCGCCGCGCCCCCAGTCGCCCGGCTTTTCGGATACCTCCGAGTCATCGCCGTCTTCCGGTGGCTCCAGCTTCGCTGCGGCGGCGCTCGCGTTGACGTCCGGGCGGCGGACCGTCACCCCGTGCCGGCGGGCGTCGTCGACCAGGGTCTGCGGCGAGTAGAAGCCCATCGGCTGGGCGTTGAGCAGCGCGGCGCAGAACGCGGCCGGGTGGTAGCGCTTGAGCCAGGCGCTGGCGTACACCAGATAGGCGAAGCTCATCGCGTGGCTCTCCGGGAAGCCGTAGTTGGCGAACGCGGCCAGCTTGTCGAACAGCTCGTCGGCCAGCGCCCCGGTGATGCCGTTGCGCGCCATGCCGGCGAAGAGCCGTTCACGGATCGCGGCCATCCGCTCCATCGAGCGCTTCGAGCCCATGGCCCGGCGCAGCTCGTCGGACTCGGCCGGGGTGAACCCGGCGACGTCGATGGCCATCTGCATGAGCTGCTCCTGGAACAGCGGCACGCCCAGGGTCTTCGCAAGCGACGGCTTCAGCAGCGGATGCGGGTAGGTGACCTCCTCCAGCCCGTTCCTGCGCCGGATGTACGGATGGACCGAACCGCCCTGAATCGGGCCCGGCCGGATCAGCGCCACCTCCACCACGAGGTCGTAGAACTCGCGCGGCTTGAGCCGCGGCAGCGTGGCCATCTGGGCCCGGCTCTCCACCTGGAACACGCCGACCGAGTCGGCGCGGCACAGCATGTCGTACACCTCGGGGTCATCCAGCGGCATGTGCGCGATGTCCAGCTCGGAGTCGATCATCTCGAACGCGTATCGCAGCGCCGAGAGCATGCCGAGCCCGAGCAGGTCGAACTTCACCAGCCCGACCGACGCGCAGTCGTCCTTGTCCCACTGCAGGACGGTGCGGTCGCGCATCCGGGCGTGCTCGACCGGACACACCTCGATCACCGGCCGGTCGCAGATGACCATGCCGCCGGAGTGGATGCCCAGGTGCCGCGGGAACGTGAGCAGCTCGTTGGCGAAGTCGATCACCGGCGCCGGGATCTCGCCGAGCTCCGCGCTCGCCATGGGCCCCCAGCGCTCGACCTGCTTGCTCCAGGCGTCCTGCTGCCCCGGCGAGTGCCCGAACGCCTTGGCCATGTCGCGGATCGCGGACTTCGGACGGTACGAGATGACGTTGGCCACCTGGGCGGTGAACGTGCGCCCGTACTTGCCGTAGACGTGCTGGATGACCTCCTCGCGCCGGTCCGACTCGATGTCGATGTCGATGTCCGGCGGGCCGTCGCGCTCCGGGGACAGGAACCGCTCGAACAGCAGCCCCCACCGCACCGCGTCGACGTTGGTGATCTTCAACGCGTAGCACACCGCGGAGTTGGCCGCCGAGCCGCGCCCCTGGCAGTAGATGCCGTTGCGCTCGCAGAACGTGACGATGTCGTGCACCACCAGGAAGTACCCCGGAAAATTCAGCTTCTCGATCAGCGCCAGCTCGTGTTCGAGCTGCTCATAGGCCTTCTGATCGCCGCGGTACCGCTCGGCGGCGCCCCGCATCGTCAGGTGCCGCAGCCACGACATCTCCGACACGCCCGCGACGGGCACCGGGTACGCCGGCAGGTTCGGCGCCACCAGCTTGAGGTCGAAGGACAGCTCCTCGCCGAGGGCGGCGGCCCGGGGTACCGCATCCGGGAAGGCCGCGAACCGGGCGGCCATCTCCGCGCCGCTGCGCAGGTGCGCGGTCCCGGCCGCGGGCAACCAGCCGTCGATCTCGTCGAGGCTGCGCCGGGCCCGCACGGCGGCGAGCGCGGTGGCCAGCCGGCGGCGCCCCGGCGCGGCGTAGTGCACGTTGTTCGTCGCGACGACCGGAAGCTTATTCTGAAATGCGAGGTCGGCGAGCGCGTCGTTGCGCTCGTCGTCGAGCGGGTCGCCGTGCGAGGTCAGCTCGACGGCCACCGAGTCCGGCCCGAACAGGGCGACCAGCCGGTCCAGCTCGGCGCGCGCCGCGTCCGGGCCGGCCGAGAGCAGCGCGGCCGGCACGTGCCCCTTGCGGCACCCGGTCAGCAGCATGACGTGGTCGCGCAGCGCCGCCGCGGCCTCCTCCAGGTCGTACACCGGGCGGCCCTTCTCCCCACCGCGCAGGTGCGCCTCGCTGATCGTGCGGGACAGCCGGGCGTATCCCTCGGGCCCCCGGGCGAGCAGCAGCAGGTGCCGCCCGAGCGGGTCCGGCTCGCCATTGGCGGGCCCCGGCAGCCCGAGCGACAGCTCCGCGCCGAACACGGTGCGCATCCGCAGGGCCCGTGCCGCCTCGGCGAAGCGCACCACGCCGTAGAAGCCGTCGTGGTCGGTGATCGCGATCGCGGACAGCCCCGTCCGGGCCGCCGCCTCGGCCAGTTCCTCGGGGTGGCTCGCCCCGTCGAGGAAGCTGAAGTTGCTGTGGCAGTGCAGTTCCGCGTACGGGACCGGGTCGACGGGCCGGGCGAGCGGCGGCGCCTCGTACTCGGCGCGCTTGCGCGTCCAGGCCGGCGAGTCACCGCCGTCGCCGTGGTCGGCGCAGAGCACGTCGGGGTGATACCCGGGACCGGGCGGCTCCCAGCTCTTGGCGTCCCGCTTGCGGCCGGTGAGCCGCCGCTCCAGCTCCGACCACGGTATGTCGGGGTTGTTGAATCCCATCAGTCGTACAGTGCTTCCACGAACCAGGCTCCGCCCCGCAGTACCGCGAGGACGGCCCGGTCGTCGGCCAGCTGCAGCTGGAACCGCGCCACGCGCCGCGACTCGCCGTCGGCCCACCAGCGCTCGTCCACGGGCCAGGGCCCGGCCCACCCGACGATCCCGGCGGCGCGCTCCTGCGCGCCGATCCGAGCCTGCGCCGGTACCCCGCTGAGCTCCAGCCGCCCGCCGACACGCACCGGCCGCCCGTCCGCGTCGAGCACCTCGGCGGGGATCGGCTCGACGTACACGGTGGCGGGGCTCGGTCCCGGCAGCCGCCCGGGCCAGGGCGCCTCGACCCCCTGCGCGATCCGCTCGTCGCCCCAGGCCACGAGCCGGATGCGACTACGGTCGGCCCGCCCGCCGTCGAGCACCGCGGTCAGCACGGCGTCGGGCCCGAGCAGCCCCTGGACGCGGGTCAGCGCGCGGTGCGCCCGGTCGCGCTCCTCGCCGGCCTCGCCCCACAGCCCCGGCTGCAGCCCGAGGTGCTCGACCACGCCCTCGGGTATCAGCCGCAGTCGCGCGATCCCTCCGTTCCGGCTCCCCGTCGCCTGGTTGCCTTTGCCCCGCAGCCAGCCGTCCAACTGCCATCGCAGCCGGTCGGCGATGGCGTTCACGCTCAGCAGGCCGTCGTGGCGCCAGGTGCGCACCAGTTCCTCGCCGGTCTCGGTGACCGCCTCGATCGCCAGGCGGGTGCAGGCCAGGCCGTGCGACCCGAGCCGGTCGTGCAGCCGCTCGGCCAGTGCCCGGGCCGCGAACGCCGCAGCGTCGACGCGGTCGACCGGCTCGTCGAACGTCTCGGCGACGTCGAGGTCGGCCGGCGGCCGGCGCGGGGCCAGCGGCCGCTCGTCGCGGCCCCCCGCGAGCCGGTGCGCGAGCGCCGCGTCGAACCCGAACCGGTCGAGCACGTCGGCCCCCGGCAGCGCCGCGAACTCCCCGAGCGTGTGGATTCCGAGCCGCCGCAGCAGGTCGGCCAGCCCCGGCCGCCCGAGCGCCGTGATGCTCAGCCCCGACAGGAACCGCGCGGTCTCCCCGTCCGGCACGATGACCCCGGCCCGCGCCGCCAGCCCCGCCGCGAACGTCCCCTCGGCGATGCCGGCCTGCGCCTCGACGTCGCACTGCTGGGCGATCTGCTCGACGATGCGCTCGGCCGCCGCCGCTTCGCCACCGTGATACCGGGCCGGGCCGCGCGCCGCCAGCGCACACGCCCCCGGCCGCAGCATCTGCACCCCGGCCGCGATCGCCTCGACGGCCGCGAGCACCGGCTCGAACGCCCGCATGTCCCGCCCCGGGTCGTGCTCGAGCACGATGAGGTGCGGGCACCGCCCCTGCGCCTCCCGCTTGCGCAGCCCCCGCCGCACCCCCTCCGCCCGCGCCGCCGGCGACGCGACCAGCACCCGGTTGGCGTGCATGACGGCCACCGCCTCGTGCGCCGGATACCCGTCGACGATCTCGGCCGCGATCACCGGCCAATCCGGGCACCACACCACGATCGTGCGCACCGCCGCCTCACCCCACCCTTCGCAGCCGGACGGGTTCCTCATGGACATCCGGCAGTGCCCCGATCGCGGGCCCCGAATCGGCGGCGGCCGGCAGAGCGCGAGTGACCGGCGGCAGGACGCCCTCCAGGGCCGGCAGCCACAACGTCACCTCGCGCGGTGCGGCGGCCGACCCCCGGCCCCGGGCCTGGATGGTCATCTCCCGGCAGCGCAGCCGTCCCCGCCCGGCGCCGAGGCCACCCCAGGCCCCACGCACCGGCGCCACGGTCAGGTCGGCCCCCGTCCAGGCCCCGGTCCAGGCCCCCGCCGGCATGAGCACGCTCCCCCGCTGCCGGGCCCGGGCCGCCAGCCGCCCGGCCACCACCGGCGCGACCGGCCCGGGCGGCGCCGCCACGACGATGTCGACCCCGTCGAGCAGTGCGGCCACGATGGTGGTCCACTCGGTGCCCGGATTCGGTACCAGCGCCAGCCGCTCCAGCGCGATCCCCATCTCGGCCGCGGCGATCGGGCTGAGCGCCGGCAGCCCCACGACCGCACACCACGACCCGGCCCGCGACGCCGCCGCCAGCAGCGCGAGCAGGACCGACGAGGTGTGTACCGCGATCGTCGCCCCGCGCCGCAGCCCACCCCCCGGCAGCAGCGCCCGCAGCCCCGACAGCACCGGCAGCGTCCGGATACTCCCCGTCTCCGCGGCGCCGTGCCCGCTGGCCGTGCGCACCACACCGCCCAGCCCCGCGGCCCGCACCACCTGCAGCCCCGCACCGCCACCCGCCGAGGAGCGCGCCGACCCGACCGCCGGACCGCGCAGCGAGCCAAGCGCCGGACCGAGCACGGGGCCGAGCGCCGGGCCGAGCGGAGACGGACGCGGCGGTTCGCTTCCGGTGCGGCCGGGTAGGTCGCCACCGAAGGGGCGGGCACCCTCGACGCCGAGCCCATCGAGCTGGTCGCGGTGGTGCGCCTGGTGACCATCCACCGGCTCGGCCCCTGTCAGCCGCTCAAGCCACCGGGGCGCGGCCCGCCCTCCGACGACGGCAACCGACGCCCAGTCGTCGTCCTCGCAACGCACATCGTCGTACGCCTCGTCATAGAACTCGGCGGCCGCCGAAGCCGACATGCCAGCCACGGCACCTACTCCCCCACTATCGTGCTCAATCCATATAAATACGGGCAAATCGCCCATAGGCAGAATGCCTGCTGTCACTCCTCGCCCGCCGGGAACCGCTGCCTTCCCGACCTCAGCGGCGGCGCCAACACCCAGAGGCCGAATCACGCATAAGAGCGACCGCCAATTGGATGCTCGGCATCGCGAGCCGAGTTCACGCGGCGCTGGCCGCGCCTGCGATCCGCGTTCTCCATGATCACGGAGTGAAAATGCACAAAAAGCAGCACGTTCACTCCGTGATCATGGAGAACCCCGCGGCGGATCACGGACCACGTCCACCAGCAGCTCGACCGGGCCCCGACGGACGGAACACGACTGAAGTCGGCGACGAATCGGCCGTCCACGAACCGTCGACCGCGGCCAGACGGACCGGGACCGAACCCGGGCGACGAGGGGACCGAACCCCGGCGACGAAGCGGCCACCCGCGAACGGGCGGCCTCGACGAATCGGCCGCCGGCAAGCGAACTGGCACGACTGACAAGCCAGTCGCCGGCCGATCGCCGGGCAATGACCGACCGGTGCGGGGCTGGCGGGGTCGGTCGTGGTTGCCGCCGAACGGGCGAGCAGGGCCGCGGCCGGCAGCTCGGCGAATGGGCCATGGGCCATGGGCCGGCCGCCCGGCGAGCCGGCTGGTCCGGTGGGCCGGCCACCCAATGAGCGAGCAGGGCCGTGAGCCGGACGCTCGGTGACGGGCGATGGGGCCGATCGCCCGGCGAGCCGGATGGCTGCCGAGCCAACTGCCCGCAGGCCCGGCGGCCCAGTGGGCACGGGGCCGCCTGGGCGGCGGGCGACTCGGGCTTGGCGGATGGTTGGCACCGGTGCGCAGGGGACGCGGCGTCAGCTTGCCAAGCCCTCGAGCCTCGGCTGATACGAGTAGCCGAGGGCGACCTCGACGACGGCGATGAACTGCTCGGCGGCGCGCATCAGGTCGTCGGCCTCACGGGCGCTGACCACGCGGGGGATGCCGGCCTCGGCGGCCGAGCGCTTGCTGGCGCCCGCCGCGAAGAACGATGCCCACTCGGACAGCTCCGGGGCAACGAGCACGAGCAGCGACCAGACGCTGGTCACGCGATTGCGCCGGCTGGGTGCTGCGGGCACCGCACGGGCGGCGAGCACCGCGGCGGCCGCGCGCAGGGCCGCCAGGTGGGCGGTGGCGTAGCGCATGCCGTCGGTGCGGATCTCCGCCGCCTCCTCGAGGCCGTGGCGGGCCAGGGTCAGCAGCTCCCGCGGGGTGCGATGGGGAAGCGCGTGCGCGGGCACCGGAAGCTGCTGGCGAGACGCACCGCCAGCCGGCACAGGGGCCGGAAATCGACTGACGTTGGACGCGTTGGACGAGCTGGTCGAACGGTTCGTCGGCATCGGTGCTCTCCCTCTGTGGTGCGTCGGCAGGTCTTTGCCTGTGGTGCGCATGCATGCGCGTGCCGTGCCGCCGTGGGGGGAGTCACAGCGCCACGCGGGTCGAACGGGTGCCGTTGCCCGCGATGGGCGACGACGCGCCGGCCGGGCGTGGAGCTTCCCCACACCACACCCGGCCGGCTGGGTCGCCGCCCGCCGCCCGGGGGTCGTGGGCGGCGAGCGGCGGCCCCGCCTGAGGCCAGACCCGCGAAAATCTGGCCTCCGCGGTGTCGCGGACCGCGCTCGGGATCAGCGCCGCGAATCGCCCTCCCGAAGCAGTTCGAACACTCGTTCGATGGGTTAAGACTACACCGGGAAGGGCGGTGGGTGGCAATGGTTGGGGGAGAATTTCGAACACTCGTTCGGATGATTCGCGCCCCGGCCGTCGTCAGGAACTCACCGAGGAAGCGGGCCACGTCCACCTCCCCGCCCATCAACAGCGTCGCCGACACCCCCGGCGCCGACCGCGAGGCACCGCCCGCCGGCTCCCGGGCGAGGGACTGTCGTCATACTCGGCACCCTAACCATGGGGTGCGACAAAAACCGCCGCCCGTAAGGAGCGGAATAACCACTACCCCTGATCGATACGCTCATCGGGTGAATCACCGGCCCCGCCCCGCCGTCGGCGTCGCGATGGTGCTCGCCGGCAGCATCCTGTTCGCCGTCAACGGGACCGTCTCGAAGCTGGCCTCCGCCACCGGCATCGACTCGCCGCAGCTGACCACCCTGCGCGCCAGCGGGGCCGCGCTCGGGCTGTTCGCGCTGGTGCTGGCGGTGCGCCCGAGCCGGCTGCGGATCACCCGGCGCGAGCTGCCGATGCTCGTCGCGTACGGCCTGGCGGGCTTCTTCGCAGTCCCGATGCTCTACTTCGTCGCGATCAACCGCATGCCCGTCGGCATCGGCCTGCTGTTCGAGTACACCGCACCCGTCCTGGTCGCGCTCTGGGCCCGGTTCGTGCAGGGCCACGCCGTGCGGCCGCGTCTCTGGGCCGGTCTGGCCGCCTGCCTGGCCGGCCTCGCCTGCGTCGCCGAGATCTGGGGCCGGCTGCGCCTGGACACGCTCGGTGTGCTCGCCGCGCTGGCCTCCGCCGTGCTGCTCGCCGCCTACTACCTGCTCAGCGCCCGCGGCGTGGTGAGCCGGGACACGCTGTCGCTGACCGCGTACGCGTTCGGGGTCTCCGCGCTCGCCGGTGCCGTGCTCCGCCCGTGGTGGCGCTTCGACCCGTCCGTGCTCTTCAGGCTCACCGACAACAGCCAGACCGGGCACCTGCCGGTGTGGCTGCTGCTGACGTACATCGTGATCGGCGGCTCCATCGCCCCCTACCTGCTGATCGCCGGGGCCATGCGGCACCTGCCCCCGACCAGCGTCGGCATCATCGGCATGGCGGAGCCGGTGGTCGCCACCGCGGTCGCCTGGCTGGTGCTGCACGAGCACCTCAACGCGGCCCAGATCGCCGGCGGCGCGCTGATCCTCGCCGGCGTCGCGCTGGCCGAGACCGCCCGGGTCAAGGCCGAGCCGTCGGACCCGAGCTGTGTCCCGCCCAACTGAGTCCACACCCAACCGAGTCCACGCCGAACTGACCCTCCGAGCGAAAGGCAAGATGGAGCACATGCAGCCTCATCCCAACGTCCAGGCGATCCAGGACGCGCTGGACGCCGCCGGCGCGCGCGACGCGTCCGGCGGGCCGTGCCGGGTCAAGGTGCTCACCGAGGCGGTGCACACCGCCGCCGCGGCCGCCGCGGCGATCGGCATCGAGGTCGGCCAGATCGCCAACTCGCTGATCTTCGACGCCGGCGGGGAGCCGCTGCTCGTGCTCACCTCGGGCGCGCACCGGGTCGACACGGCCAAGGTCGCCGCGCTGCTGGGCCTGGCGAAGCTCAAGCGCGCCGACGCCGGCTTCGTGCGCGAGCACACCGGGCAGGTCATCGGCGGGGTCTCCCCGCTCGGGCACCCCAAGCCGGTGCGGACCCTGGTCGATGTGGACCTCGCGCGCTTCGACGAGGTGTGGGCGGCCGGCGGGATCCCGCAGGCGGTCTTCCCGATCACATACGCCGAGCTGGTGCGCGTCACCAGCGGCAGCGCCGCCGAAGTGGCGTGATCACGCGCCTTCACGTCTGGCGGGTGCCGCCGCGCGCGGTACCCGCGATGTTCTGGTCCATGGCGGTCGACAGGCGAAAAATCCGGAAGAATTCGTACTTCGCCAAGCTCCTCGGCACCGCCCGGAGCAGCGAGTTCGGGGTCGGCGCCGCCGACCTGACGCGGTGGGCGGCGCTCGTCGTGTCGGACGGGGAAACCCGCCCGCCGATGCGGGGCGCGGTGAGCAGCTGCACCATCACGCTGGAGCCGATCGCCAGCCGCGGCACCTGGTCAGGCCGCTCCCCCTTCACGCCGGAGCCGGCGGCGGGGCGTGACGGGCCGATCGCGGTGCTGACGCGGGCGCGGCTGCGGCCGTTGCGGGCGGCGGCGTTCTGGCGGGCCATCGATCCCGTCGCGCGCAGCCTGCGCACGGCCGAGGGGCTGCACTGCGCCTTCGGGGTCGGCGAGGCCCCCGTAGGATTCCAGGGCACGGTGAGCCTCTGGCGCTGCGCGGCGGACGTCACGCGGTTCGCGTACCGTCGACCCGAGCATGCCGCGGTCGTGGAGCGCACGGCTCGCCAGGGCTGGTATGCGGAGGAGCTGTTCGCCCGGTTCCGCGTGCTCGACATCGACGGCGACCGAGAGGTGATCGGGTGGAGGGACGGCCAGTGAGGCTGGTGCGGTGGCACGGGGAGGACCTGGTCGAACGCCTCGACGACGTCATCGCCGTGTATGGCGAGGCCATGGGCTACTCCGTGCAGCTGCTGCAGACCCGCCGCGGCTACGTCGCCGGGCACACCCGCCGCGAGGCGTTCCAGGCGGTCGCCACCCTCGACGACGACGACAACCTGCTCGGCTTCGGATACGGCTACCGCGGCGCCTCCGGCCAGTGGTGGCACGACCAGGTGCGCAGCGCGCTCAAGCGCGACGCCCGCAAGTACTGGCTGACCGACTGCTTCGAGCTGGTCGAGCTGCACGTCCGCCCGCTCGCGCAGGGGCACGGCATCGGCGCGCGCCAGCTGCACGAACTGCTCACCAGCGCCGCGCAACGCACGGTGCTGCTGTCCACGCCCGAGGCGCCCGAGGCGACGTCGAGGGCCTGGCGGCTGTACCGCCGGTTCGGCTTCGTCGACGTCCTGCGCCACTTCAACTTCCCGGGCGACGACCGCCCGTTCGCCGTGCTGGGCCGGGCCCTCCCCCTGTGAGGATCTGGTTCGGCCTCGGTGCGGTGGTGCTCGCCGAGATCGGGTATCCGCTCACCGAGGGCCGCGCCCGCGCGGCCCTCGTCGTCGTGACCGTCTGCCTCGGCTTCGCGCTGTCGGTCTGGCACGCGTATTCCACCCGGGGCGCACGGGCGGCCGGCGCGCTGGTGCTGGTCACGACCGGCGGCGGCCTCCTGGTCGAGGCCATCGGGCGCTCGACCGGCCACCCGTTCGGCGCCTACGACTACACCGGCGCGCTCGGCCCGCGGCTGCTCGGCGTGCCGGTGGTGATCCCGCTCGCCTGGACCTGGATGGCCTGGCCGGCGTGGGTGGCGGCGGGGCGCCTGACCGCGCGGCCGCTCGCCCGCGTCGGGGTAGCCGGGCTCGGGCTCGCCGCGTGGGACCTGTTCCTCGATCCGCAGATGGTTTCGCAGCGGTACTGGCTGTGGCACACGAGCACCCCCGCGCTCCCCGGCGTGCCGGGCATCCCGCTGACCAACTACCTGGGCTGGCTCGGGGTGGCCGTCGCGCTGATGGCCCTGCTGCGCCTCGCGCTCGGGGACGACCCGGTCCGGCCGGGGGCCGATGCGCCGATGTACGCGATGTACCTCTGGACGTACACCTCGAGCATCGTGGCTCATGGGCTCTTCCTGGGCCTGCCCGCCTCGGCCGCCTGGGGCGCGGTGGGCATGGGCCTCGTCGCGGTCCCGCTGGCGGTGCGGCTGTGGCGATCCTCCTGATCGGCTGCGCGGCGCTGCTCGCGCTGCTGGTCCACACGCTGGCCAACGCGCGCCTGCTGCGCCGCCCGCCGGCCGCCGGGGCCGCCGGGGTCGCGCCCGGGCAGGTCGCGGTCCTGCTGCCGCTGCGCGACGAGGCCGCCCGCGTCGAGCCGTGCCTGCGCGCGCTGCTGGAGCTGCCGCCCGCGATACGCGTGCTGGTGCTCGACGACGGATCCACCGACGGCACCGCCGAGCTGGTGCGGCGCGTCGCCGGCGACCGGGTCACGCTGCTGACCGGCCGGCCGCTGCCCGCCGGCTGGCTGGGCAAGCCGCACGCCTGCCAGCAGCTCGCCGACGCGGCCGGCGACGCCGAGGTCCTCGTGTTCCTCGACGCGGACGTGGTGCTCGCCCCGGACGCGGTCGAGCGCGCCACCGTCCTGTTGCGACGCTGCGGTGTGGACCTGCTCAGCCCGTACCCGCG
Source organism: Dactylosporangium sp. NPDC051484 (assembly GCF_040689395.1). Classification (NCBI taxonomy): domain Bacteria; kingdom Bacillati; phylum Actinomycetota; class Actinomycetes; order Micromonosporales; family Micromonosporaceae; genus Dactylosporangium; species Dactylosporangium sp. NPDC051484. The sequence continues at coordinate 69,663 of NZ_JBFAZX010000027.1, forward strand.
CATCGAGGCGGTGGGCGCCGGCGAGCGGCTCGTCCAGCCCCTGCTGCAGTGGTCGTGGCTGACGTTCCTGCCGCTGCGGGCGATGGAGCGCTCGGCGCGCCCGTCGCTGGCCGCGGCGGGCGGGCAGTTCCTGGTCGTGCGCCGGGAGGCGTACGAGCGGGCCGGAGGGCACGCGGCGGTGCGCGACCGGGTGCTCGAGGACATCGAGCTGGCCCGGGCGGTGAAGCGCTCGGGCGGGCGGATCGCGCTCGCGGACGGCTCGGCGCTGGCGCGCTGCCGGATGTACGCCTCGTGGCGGGAGCTCTCCGACGGGTACGCCAAGTCGCTGTGGGCGTCCTTCGGCTCGCCGCTGGGCGCCGCGGCCGTGCTCGCCATGCTGCTGGCGCTCTACGTCGTGCTCCCCCTCACCGTCCTGTTCGGGCAGTGGGCGGGGCTGCTCGCCTACGCCCTGGGGGTCGCCGGCCGGGTCGCCACCGCGCGCGCGAGCGGCGGCCGGGCCTTCCCCGACGCGCTGGCGCATCCGGTCTGCGTGCTGCTGTTCGCCTGGCTGGTCGCCCGCTCGTACGCGCGCCGCGGCCGCACCACCTGGAAGGGGCGCCCGACATGGCGACCGTGACCGTCGTCGGCGCCGGCGTGGGCGGGCTGTCGGCCGCCGCCCGGCTCGCCGCGGCCGGGCACCGGGTGAGCGTGTTCGAGCAGGCGGCCACCGTCGGCGGCAAGCTCGGCCGGCACGAGCGGGAGACCGCGGCCGGTACGTTCCGGTTCGACACCGGCCCGAGCCTGTTCACGCTGCCGCAGGTCGCCGCGGAGCTGTTCGCGTCCACCGGCGGGGGCGGGCTGGACCTCGTGCCGCTCGACCCGATCGTGCGCCACCGCTTCCCCGACGGCTCCACCCTGGACTCGACCGGCGGCGACGCGTTCGCCGAGCGGATCGCGGCGGCCTTCGGCGCGGAGGCGGCCGCGGACTGGCGCCGGCTGTGGCGGCGGGCCGGGCGGGTCTGGGCAGCGTCCTGGCGGCACGTGCTGACGTCGCCCGTCGACCCGCTGCGGATGGCCGGGCTCGCGTGGCGGCTGGGCGACCTGGCCGCCATCGCGCCGGGCCGGACGCTGCGCGGCCTGGGCCGCACGCACCTGCGTGACCCGCGGCTGCGCATGCTGCTGGAGCGCTACGCCACCTACACCGGCGCCGACCCGCGCCGCGCGCCGGCCGCGCTGCTGGCGATCCCGTACGCGGAGCTGGCCTTCGGCGGCTGGTACCTGCGCGGCGGCCTCGGCACGCTCGCCGACGCGCTGCTGGAGCGCTGCGAGTCGCTGGGCGTGCGCGTGCACACCGGCACCGCGGTGCGCTCGATCGCCGTGGCCGGCTCGCGCGCCGCCGGCGTGGTGCTCGACGACGGCGCCGAGATCGCCGCGGACGTCGTGGTGGCCAACGCCGATGCCCTGCACGTGTACCGCGACCTGCTGCCGTCCCCGCGGCCTGCCCGCCGGCTCGCGGCGCGCAGCCTGGGCGGGTTCGTGCTGCTGCTCGGCGTGCGCGGGCGCACGCCCGGGATCGCGCACCACACGGTCCTGTTCCCGCGCGACTACGACGCCGAGTTCGATGCCGTCTTCGGCACGGCTCGCGGTGCCGGGCCCGTGCCCGTCGCCGACCCGGCCGTGTTCGTCACCGTCGCCGACGATCCGCTGGTCCGCCCGGACGGGTACGAGGCCTGGTTCGTCCTGGTGAACGCGGCCCCGCAGGGCCCCGTCGACTGGCGCTCGGCCGGCCCCGGCCACGCCGACCGGGTGCTGGAGGTGCTCGCCGAGCGGGGCTTCGACGTCCGCGACCGCCTGCTCTTCCGCCACGTGCTGACCCCGGCCGACCTGGAGGCCGCGACCCGCTCCCCCGGTGGCGCCATCTACGGCACCGCCAGCCACGGCCTCGGCGGGATGCTCCGCCCGCCCAACCGTGCCCCGGTCCCCGGCCTGTTCCTGGTCGGCGGCTCCGTGCACCCCGGCGGCGGGCTGCCCCTCGTGATGCTCTCCGCCAAGATCGTCGCGGATCTCATCGGAGCTGGTTGAGCAGCGCTACCAGGGCCGGCACCTCGTGCCGGTCATCGCAGGGACTTACGCACCGCCATCCACAGCTGCGCGAAGCCGACGACCGACACCGCCAGCGCGATCGCGAGGGTCACGGTCGCGGCGCGCGGGTCGAGCAGCGCCGCCAGCAGGCCGAGGATCGTGATCAGGATCCGGGTCGGACGCTCCGCGATCGTGACGGTGCCGATGCCGCTCATGCCGGCCACGGCGGCGCGGGCCCGGACGTATTCGTGCAGCCACATGACCGCGCCGCTTGCCACGGCCAGCCACGCGGGGGCGCCCAGCAGCGTGAACGCGATCAGCCAGGCGGCCTCGGCGAGGCGATCGGCGACCGCGTCGTACACCTGGCCCAGGCGCGTGGCGCGCGCCGCGACCACGGCGAGGACGCCGTCGACGGTGTCCGCGAACGCCGAGAGCAGGACCAGCATCGCGGCCACCAGCGGGCCGGCGGGCACGGTGACGGCGGCCAGGGGTACCGCCGCGGAGGAGAGCAGCCCGATCGACGTGATCGCGTCGGGGCTGCGCACGCCGAGGCGGACCAGGCCGGCACCCAGCCGATGGCAGAGCCGCAGCCAGCACCGGACCGGGGCCGCGGCCTCCCGCGGGTCGTAGCCGCCGTGGGTTTCGGACCAGCGCTCGCAGTACCCGTCCCAGCCGATCGGCTCAGGTCCGCGCACCGACGCCGAGCTGCTGCCACACCTCGCGGGTCGCGGTGGACCGGTTGAAGGTGATGAAGTGGATGCCGGGCACGCCCTCCTCGAGCAGGCGCTGGCTCATCTCGGTGGCGTGGTCGATGCCGAGGCGGCGCACCGCCTGCGGGTCGTCGGCGATCCGCTCGAAGCGCGCGGCCAGCTCCGGCGGGAACGGGGCGCCGGTGAGCTGTTGCGAGCGGGCGATGGTGCCGATGGCGGTGACCGGCATGAGGCCCGCGACGATCGGCGTGTCGCAGCCGGCTGCGGCGACCCGGTCACGCAGCCGCAGGTAGTCGTCGACGTCGAAGAACATCTGGGTGATCGCGAAGTCGGCGCCGGCCCGGCACTTGCGGACGAAGTTGGCGGTGTCGGACTCCACGTCGGGCGAGCGCGGATGCTTGTAAGGAAACGCCGCGACCCCGATGCTGAAGTCCCCGGCCTCGTGGACGAGGCGGACCAGGTCCTCCGCATACAGCACGCCATCGGGGTGGGCGACCCACTCCCCGGTCGGGTCGCCCGGCGGGTCACCGCGCACGAGCAGGAAGTTGCGAATGCCTGCCCCGGCGAGCTGCCCGATCACGTTGCGCAGCTCCGCGATCGAGTGGTTGACGGCCGTCAGGTGCGCCATCGGCAGCAGCGTGGTCTCGGTCGCGACGCGCTCGGTCACCGCCACGGTCGTGTCCCGGGTGCTGCCGCCGGCACCATACGTGATCGACACGAACGACGGCTGCAGCGACTCGAGCTCCCGGATCGCCTGCCACAGCTGCTGCTCCCCCTCGGGCGTCTTCGGCGGCGAGAACTCGAACGAGAACGTGGGCCCATGATGCGCGATCAGGTCGCCGATCGATGCCGGTCCACCGGTCATGACAGAGGGAAGTCCGAGAGCCACGCCCTGACTCTAGTGCCGAATGGCTGGTGATAGGCACTCCGGAACGGGCCCGGATCCTGTCGTACCTCTGGGGTAGAAAGGCGGGGTGGACATTGCTTCGGCTGGGGCCGCCCGCGACGGCCGCAGGTCGGGGCCTGTGTCCCTGGTGCCGCGAGCGGACGGGGGTCGCTGGTTCCAGGAGGTGAGGAATGCCTGGCAGACCGGGCGAGATCCCGGCCGCCGACGAGACGTTCGGCGCCCTGCTCACACGCCTGCGCCTGGCGCGGGGCCGGTCGCAGCTGCGCCTGGCCGAGATGCTGTGCGCGGCCGCCGACGTGCCCACGATCACACGGCACGAGGTGTCGCGATGGGAGCGTGGCGAACGGATACCGGGCGCGCCCTGGCTGGCGTGGCTGGCGTTCGTCCTGCAGGCACCGCTGGACGACCTCCAACGCGCGGCCGCGTGCTCGCGCCGCCTCCGCGCACCTGACCGGCCGCACCGCGCGACGGGCGGTCAGCCGCGAGCCGGGACGGGCACACCGCCGACGCCGCCGGCCCTGCCGCCGCCCGCTTCGCCGGCCACAGCGCCGGCCGGGGCCTCGTCCGCCGCGCCGACCGTTTCACCGTCCGCTTCGCCGGCCCTCGCACAGCCCACTTCGCCAACCACGGCACCGGCCGGGGCGCCAGCCGTCGCGCCGCGTCCTTCGCCAGCCACGGCACCGGCCGGGGCGCCGCCCGCTTCGCCCGCCGGTTCCCAGCCCGCTTCGCCAGCCACGACGCCGACCTGGGCGCCGGCCGTTTCACCGCCCGCTTCGCCGGCCGGTTCCCAGCCCGCTTCGGCAGCCGCGGCGCCGACCTGGGTGCCGCTTGTTTCGCCGGCCGTGGCCGTGGCGGCGGCCGGGTCGCCGGCTGAGGCCGGGCCGGGGCGGACCGGGGCCGGCACGCCGCGGGCTCCGGCCGGGGCCGCGCGAGCCGTGGCACCGGCGAAACCGGCCGCGACACGGACAGCGAAAGCCGCGCACACGGGCGTTCCGGCGGCTCTCGCGGCGGGACCGGACGAAGGGCTCAACGTGGACGCCGAGCGACGGATCGCCGAGCTGCGGCGGATGGACGACCTCGTCTGCGGGCCGGAGCTGGTGCGCCGCGTCCGCGACGAGTTCGCGGCGGCGGTGCGGGGCCGCGGGGAGCCGGCCGCGGCGCCGGCGCTGGGGCTGATCGCGCAGCTGGCGCAGCTCGCGATCTGGGCGGGCGTGGACGCCGGAGCGCCGGTCCGCGGGCGGACGGTCGCCGGGCTCGCCCGGCGCGGCGTGCGGGCCGCGATCGACGGCGGGCACGGGGCGCTCGCGGGGCACCTTCTCGGCTGCCTCGCGCAACTGCGTGCGGAAGAAGGCGACGGGGCGGCCGCGCTGCGGCTGGCGCGAGCGGCCCGGCGGGTGGCGGCGCCCGCCGACGCCGGCACGATCGCGCTGCTCTGGCTGCGGGAGGCGGCCGCCGCGGCGGCGTGCGGCGAGCGGAGCCACTGCGACGCGGCGCTGGCCGCGGCGGAGCGGGCGCACCGGGTGCGCACCGAGGAGCACGATCCGCCCTGGCTGTACTGGCTCGACGACGCCCACCTCGCCGCCGCGGCCGGGCGATGCCAGGCGGAGCTGGGGCGGCACCGGCTCGCGCTGCCACTGCTGGCCGTCGCCCTGGCCCCCACGCCCAGCGCGACCTGCGAGCCCACACGGCTCACGTCCATGAACACCGCCGACCTGCGGCGGGCCGCCACCTTCACCAACACCACCGGGCCACACCGTCACGCCGCGTTCACGAATGCCTCCGGACCGCACCGGCCGGGGACGGGCGCGAACAGCGCCGGGCCGCCCCGAGCCGGCACCTCCACCGGCACCGCCGAGCCGCATCGGGGCGGCAGGGCCGCGGGCGGCGAGGCGCCGAGCTGGTCGGCACAGGGGCGGGGCGTGCCGGGTGGACCGGGTGGACGGGGTGGTCCAGGTAGGCCACGAACGGCGGAAACGCCGTCCCGGCCTGAGGGCGTGCGGTTCCGCGCGGCCGGGCTCGTGCACGTCGCCCGAGCCCGGGCGCTCGTCGCGGCCGGGGAGCTGGACGAGGCCTGCGCCGCGGCCTGCGCGGCGTTGGCGGGTTGCGTGTCCAGCGGGTCGGTCCGGGTGCTCCGAGAGCTCGAACGGGTCCGGCCGGGGTTGCGGCGCGGCGCTCCCTATCGCGATTTTTCCGAAATGTACGAATCCATGCGACGACTGCTACCCGGTGTGACGGACACCGCCGAGCCGGCGGGGCGAGCTTCGAGCTAGCGTCTCTGCCGTGACGCACCCCTTCCTCGACCGAGCCGACCTTCGCATTCGGGTCCAGCGGGCCCTCGACCGGTTCCTGCGCCTGCGGCGCGACCGGCTCACCGAGATCGAGCCCGAGGCGCTACGGCCCGTAGCCGACGCCATCGACGCGCTGGTGCTGGGGGGCGGCAAACGGCTGCGGCCGGCGTTCGCGTACTGGGGGTATCGCGGGGCCGGGGGCGCCGACGCCGACGAGATCGTCGCGGCCGTGGCGGCGCTCGAGCTGGTGCAGGCCAGTGCGCTCATCCACGACGACGTGATGGACGGCTCGGAGACGCGGCGCGGAGAGCCGGCGGTGCACCGGCGGTTCGCGAACCTGCACCGGGCGAGCGGCTGGCGCGGCGACGGCGACGGGTTCGGCACGGCGGCGGCGATCCTGCTCGGGGACCTGTGCCTGGTCTGGTCGGACGAGATGCTGCACGCCAGCGGGCTCGACCCGGTGACACTCGCCCGGTCGCGGCCGGTGTTCGACGATATGCGCAGCGAGGTGACCATCGGGCAGTACCTCGACGTGCAGACGCAGGCCACAGGTGACACGTCGACGGCGCGGGCGAGCCTGGTGGCGCGGTTCAAGTCGGCGAAGTACACGATCGAGCAGCCGCTGGTGTTCGGCGCGGCGCTGGCCGGGGACTCGCCGCGGCTGGCCAAGGCGCTCTCGGCGTTCGGGCTGCCGCTGGGCGAGGCGTTCCAGCTGCGCGACGACGTGCTCGGCGTGTTCGGCGACCCGGCGGTGACCGGCAAGCCGGCCGGGGACGACCTGCGCGAGGGCAAGCGCACCTACCTGATCGCGGCCGCCATCGAGAGCGCCGGGCACGGCGTGTTCGACAACCGCCTGGGCGACCCGGGCCTGGACGCGCAGGGGGTGGCCCTGCTACGCAGGACGATCGTGGACAGCGGGGCGCTGCACCGCACCGAGGAGCGGATCGCGGAGCTGACCGGAGCGGCGCTGCGGGCGCTGGACACCGCGGAGATCACGGACGAGGCCCGGGAGGTCCTGACGGGCCTGGCCCAGGCGGCGACCCAGCGCGCGGTCTGAGGCGGGTCCACAGCGACAGCGTGCTGAGCACCAGGGCGAACCCGAAGGCGAGGTCCTCGACCGGGGCGTGCACCAGGCGCGGCCCGAGGATGGCCGACGGACTGTAGAGCACGACGCCGCGGCCGGTGAGGATCCCGTTGGAGAGCAGCTGGAAGGCGAGCACGATCGGGTACGCGAGCCAGAACACGCGGCCGAGCACCAGGCGCGTGCGCAGCAGCGCCACATCGAGTACCACCGCCGAAACGACCCCGATGGCGGCGGCTGCCGTGTAGGTCATCGGCGGGACCAGCGCCGCAGCGTCTGCCGGGTCGCCTCGAAACCCAGGATCGCGCACACCGGCACGACCAGGAAGAACAGCAGCTCCTCCAGGGGCAGGCCGCCGGGCAGGACGAGCCCGGCGATCTGCCGCGGGTCGAAGGTCCAGTGCCCGGCGCGGATCGCCAGCAGATCCCAGGCCACGAAGACGGCCGCGACCGGCGCGACGGTCAGCACGAGCCGCCGCACCTGCCGCAGTACACCCACCTTGAGCACCGGCTCGAGCCAGAGCGCACTGGCCAGACAGCCGGCGAGCACCAGCAGGTAGGTCCAGCGCACCGTCAGAAGCCCAGCGCCTGGGCGCGCCGCTTGACCTCGGTGGCCCGGTTGCCGTGCAGCGCCTCGGCGGGGGTCCCGGGCAGCGACTTGTCGACGGTGTAGAGCCACCGCAGGGCCTCGTCGTCGTTGTACCCAGCGTCGTACAACAACGTCAGCACGCCAGGAAGGTGCTTGAGCACGCCCGTTTCGGTGACGAAGTCCGCGGGGACGCGCAGCACGCCGCTCTCCCGGACGGCGATGAGGGCACGGTCACGGACCAGCTGGTGCACCCGGTTGACCGGGATCCCCAGGCGCTCCGCCACTTCGGGCATGGTCAGCCACTCGGCCGGGACGGCAGGTTGTTCGCTCACATCTGCAGATTAATGCGCACCCGTCGCGAGAGAGGAACGGGCAGCGAGGCTGTAGCTCCGCCGGCACGCGAGCCCCAGCGAGACCCGCCAGCCCATCACCCTACGTGTCGGGTCCGTGGCCCTGATGGTCATGGACAAGTCACTCGAAACGGTGACAAAGCACCAACGAGGGCGCCGGTTCGGGACAATCCGGCGACGGGCGCTGACCTTCGGCCCCGCCAGCCGTACACTCGCAGCCAATGGATACCACGGTCGCCGATCCACTGCTCGGTGCGCTTGTCGACGGGCGCTACCGCGTTCGCTCGCGTGTCGCCAGGGGCGGCATGGCGACGGTCTACACCGCGCTCGACGAGCGGCTTGAGCGCACCGTCGCGCTGAAGATCATTCATCCCGCGCAGTCGCGCGACCCGCAGTTCTTGGACCGGTTCACCGATGAGGCCAAGACGATCGCCCGGCTGACCCACCCCAACGTCGTCGCCGTGTATGACCAGGGCACGCACCAGGGCCTGCCGTATCTGGTGATGGAGTTCGTGCGCGGCCGGACCCTGCGCGAATTGCTCGCCGAGCGGCGCCGCCTGCAGCCGCAGGACGCTCTCGCGATCATGGAGCAGATGCTCGCCGCGATCGCCGCCGCGCACCGGGCGGGCCTCGTGCACCGCGACGTCAAGCCGGAAAACGTGCTGGTCGCCGAGTCGCCGGGCGAGACGCACAACCTCGTCGACGGCGTCGTCAAGGTCGCCGACTTCGGCCTCGCCCGCGCCGTCGAGGCGAGCGCCGACGAGACCGGCTCGCACCTGATGGCCACCGTCGCCTACGTGGCCCCCGAGCTGGTCACCGACGGGCACGCGGACCCGCGCACCGACGTCTACTCGGCCGGCATCGTGCTGTTCGAGATGCTCACCGGCCGGGTGCCCTATGAGGCCGGCAGCCCCGTCGAGGTGGCCTGGCAGCACGTGGACCGCGACGTGCCGTTCCCGTCGCGATACGTGCCCGGGCTGCCCCCGCAGATCGACGACCTGGTGGCCCGCGCGACCCGCCGCGACCCGGGCGGCCGCCCGACCGACGCGGGCGCGATGCTCGCCGAGGTGCAGTCGGTCCGCGAGGACATCGGCACGGCGCTGGCCACCCGGGCCCGCCCGGTCTCGCCGCCGACCGTGGTGGTGCCACGGGTCGAGTCGGTGCCGCAGACGTATCAGACCGCTCAGGCCACCCAGCGCCCCTCGTGGGCCCGGCTGCCCGCCACCGCTCCCGCGCAACCGGTGAACCGCCGGCACCGCACCGAATCGGGCCCCGGCGGCGATCCGCAGGGGCTGCTCGATCAGATCAACGCCAACCCGCGGACCCGGCTCGCCGTGATCGCGGCGATGCTGACGTTCGGCCTGCTCGTCGCGATCGGCGGCTACTGGTTCGGCGTGGGGCGCTACACCGAAGCCCCCGACCTGAGAACGAAGCCCAAGGACCAGGCCGCACAGCTGGCCACCGCCGCCGGCTTCAAGGTGAAGTTCGCCGACCCGAAGTTCGACAAGAAGATCCCGAGGGACCAGGTCCTCTCCCAGGATCCGGCGCCCGGCGGGCGCATCCTCGACGGCGGCATGATCACGCTGACGCTGTCGCTGGGCCCCGAGGTGTACAAGGTGCCCGACATCGCCGGCAAGGAGTGGGACCTCGCGCAGGTCGACCTGCAGGCGATGAAGCTGGTCGGCAACCGGGCCGAGCGGTTCGACGACGCTGTGCCGGTCGGCTACGTCGTCGACACCGAGCCGCCGATCGGCACCGAGGTCAAGCAGGGGCAGACGATCACCGTTCACGTCAGCAAGGGCCCCAACCCGGTCAAGGTACCGAAGCTCGTCGGCAAGCAACTCGACCAGGCCAAGCAGGATCTCGCCAAGGTGAAGATCAAGCTCGGCAAGGTCGAGGAGGTCGACAGCGACAAGCCCAAGGGCGAGATCGTCGCGCAGAGCATCGGCGACGGCAACAGCGTCGCCGACGGCATGGAGATGGACCTGCAGATCTCCAAGGGCCCCGCGCAGATCCCGATGCCCGAGGTGCGCAACATGCCACTCGACCAGGCACGTTCCCAGCTCGAGGGCCTCGGCCTGGCCGTCGACGCGCAGGGCTTCGGCACCGTCCGCCAGCAGAACCCGCCGCCCGGCACGCCGGTCGTCCCCGGCCAGCACGTATCCCTGTTCGCCTTCTTCTGATGCCTGACACCGTCATCGCCCCGGTCGGCGGGCACGCGCCCGCCGCCGGGGGCCTGGCCAAGGCCGCGCTGCGCTACGTCGGGCAGACGAAGGCGACGGCGGTCCAGGTGTATGTCTCCAATCCTCGCGGCTGGGCGCTGACCCCGGGCGACGCGAAGCAGGACGAAGCGTTCGTCAATGGCTGCGAGGACCACGGCGTGACGGCGTACATCCACGCGGCGCTGCTGGTCAACCTGGGCTCGCCGACCGAGGCGACCGTGGAGCGCTCGCTGGCCACGCTCGAACACGCGCTGCGCCGGGGCCGGGACATCGGGGCCCGGGGCGTGGTGTTCCACGCCGGATCCGCGGTGGACGCCGACCACGCCGAAAAAGCCTTCGCAACGATACGCCGTGTGCTGCCCCCGCTCCTCGACCAGGCCGAACGGGAGGGCTGGCCGCCGCTACTGGTCGAGCCGAGCGCGGGCGGCGGGCGGTCGCTGGCGTCGCGGGTGGAGCACCTGGCCGAGTATCTGGCGGCTGTCGACCACCATCCCCTCCTCGGCGTCTGCTTCGACACCTGCCACGCCTGGGCCGCGGGCCACGACGTGGCCACGCCGGGCGGCATGACCGAGACGCTCGACGCGCTGGTCACCGCCGTCGGCCCTGACCGGCTGCGACTGATCCACGCCAACGACTCGAAGGACGCGTGCGGCTCGGCCCGGGACCGCCACGAGTCGCTGGGCAAGGGCACGATCGGCGCGGACGCGTTCGCGGAGCTGCTCAGGCATCCGGCGGTCCGGGGTGTACCGCTCATCGTGGAGACCCCGAGCGGCACGGACGCCGCGGACCATGCGGCGGACATCGCGCTCCTGCGCGCCGCGGCGCAAGAAGAGGACTGACGCCCAGACCGCGCGGAAGCCCAGATGGCCCCCGGGCAGGCCCCGATGAGGCTCGGGCACGGCACAGCGCAGGCACGGCGCAGCGCAGGCACGGCGCAGCACAGCCTCGGCGCGGACGGCAGCCGCACGGTCTCGGCGCGGGGGCGCGCTGCGGGCGGGGGCCAGCACGGATAAGAGGACTGTCAATTGGGTGCTTGGCATGGCGGCCGCGCCTGCGATCTGCGTCGACCGGCCATCATGTTCGCCATGATCACGGAGTGAAAATGTACAAGAATCAGCACGTTCGCTCCGTGATCATGGAGAACCCCACGCACCATGGACGCCGGGCGCATGACCACGGAGACTTGGCTCGCGGGCTGCCGCTACCAGCCAATGAACGGTTGCTCTAAACTCAATAAAGACGCTGTGCGTCACGCTTTATCATTCATCGCCATCTTGCTTGACATCGGCGTTCGTAACTAGAAGTCTTGCACCGTGAATCCGTGCCGGCGCCCACCCACGCCGGGTGCGGTCCTCGTCCCCAACGCCCGTGCGGTGCCCGTCTGATGCGCCGCGACCTCGCGATCCTCGGCGCCGGCCTCGCGGTGTCGACCGCTGGTGACGCGGCCGCACTCGTCGCGCTGCTGCTGCGGCTGGAGCCGCACGGAAGCGGCTGGGTGGCCGGGCTGCTGGCGGCCGAGCTGGTGCCGTATGTCGTGCTGGCCCCGATCACCGGACGGATCGTGGACCGGTTCGAGACCCGGGCGGTGCTGCTCGCCGCGCTGGCCGGGCAGGCGCTGCTGTGCGTGCCGCTCGCGTTCGCCACGCCGCTGTGGGCGATCCTCGCGCTTTTCGCCGGCGTCACGGCGCTCTCCGCGTTTGTGCGCCCGGCCACGGCCGCGCTGGTGCCTGCCATCACGGGCGAGGAGGGTGCCGCCCGGGGGTACTCCGTCCTGGCCACCGGCACCGGGCTGGGCTGGATCGCCGGGCCGGCCACCGGCGGCTTGCTCACGGGGGTGTTCGGCTCGACGACCGCCGTGTTGGTGGACGCCGCCACCTTCGCCGTGCTCACGCTGGCGTGCTCCGCCCTCGCCGCCCGCCGCCGCCCGGCTGGCGCGACCGCCGCAAGTGCCTCGCCGCCGACGGTCGGGTCACGCACGCCGACCGACGCGGACGCCGCGGACGCGCGGGGCGACGCGGACGCCACGGACGCGCCGGGCGACTCGGACGCCGTAAGCGCGCCGCGGGCAAAGCCGGTGGCCGAGGGTGGGCTTCGACTGATCTTCGCCGACCGGCTCCTGCGCACGGCACTGGTCGGCAGCGCGATCGCCATCAGCAGCGGGGTGATCGACAACGTGGCCGCGCCGTTCCGGTTCGTGGGGCAGCTGGGGGCGAGCCAGTCGGGCTACGGCCTGTACCTGACGCTGTGGGGCGTCGGCGCGCTCCTCGGGGCGCAGATCCTGCCGCGTATCCGGATGAGCGACCACGCGGGCCTAGCGCTGGGCAACCTGCTGACCGGGGCCGGGATCGCGGGCATCGGGCTGGCCCCGAACCTGACGCTCGCGTTCGTCGCGTCCACGCTCGGCGGGCTGGGCAACGGCCTGGCGAACGTCGCGCAGAGCGCGCTGATCAGCGGGCGTACCCCGGCGGCCCAGCACGGCCGGGCCTTCGCGGCGACCGGCGCCGTGATCCAGACCGCGATCGGCGTCGGTACCGCGGCGGCATCGCCCCTCGTCGCCCTCCTGCACGCCGACGGCGCGATGATCGTCGCAGGCGCGCTGACCTGCGCCACCTCGGGCATAGCGCTGGCTATTTCCGGCAATATCGCGAAACATGCGACCGTTCGTAACGTGTCACGGAAAGGCAGCCAGCGCGGCGGTGAGGCAGGCGGTCATCCAGGCGCGACGGGAAACGCGTTGGCCGATTGAACTCCGAGGTCCGCAAAAGCCGGCGAACCGGAGAACCCGGTCGCAGGGACCGGGCTTCGGGGGGACAACCGCGTTCAGTGAGACAGCAGCGTCGGCAGGACCTTCACCGCGTGGTCGATACCGTCCTCGGTCTGGTCCAGGTGCGTGACCAGGCGGACCAGGCGAAGGCCGAGCACCGACACCAGGATGCCGTGCTCGCGCGCCGCCGTGGCGAACGCCGGGCCGTCCACCCGGGCGCCGGTCAGGTCGAGCGGGACGATGTTGGTGCGGATGCGGGCCGGGTCGACGACGCCGGACGGGGCCAGGGCCTCGGCGAGGCGGCGGGCGCGGTCGTGGTCCTCGGCGAGCCGCGCGATGTTGTTGTGCAGCGCGTAGAGCCCCGCGGCGGCCAGAATGCCCGCCTGGCGCATGCCGCCGCCCATCCGCTTGCGCAGCTTGCGCGCCGCGGCGATGCGCTCCGCCGAGCCGACGATCAGCGAGCCGACGGGGGCGCCCAGGCCCTTGGAGAGACAGACGGAGAGCGAGTCGAAGAGCCGGCCATAGGTGGCCAGGGGTACGCCGTCGGCCACGTGGGCGTGCCAGATGCGGGCGCCGTCGCAGTGCAGGTGGACGCCCGCGTCGTCGGCGATCGCGCGGAGGGCCTGGAGGGTCGCCAGCGGCAGGACCGCGCCGCCCTGGCGGTTGTGGGTCTGCTCGACGGCGATCGCACGGGTCGGGATGGCGACGAAGCCGTCGGGGCGGATCATCTCGGCGACCACGGCCGGGTCGAGGTCGGCGCCGGCGGACGGCCAGGTGCGCGTCGACACGCCGCCGATCGCCGCGGCCGCGCCGATCTCGTCGGTGACCACGTGCGCGGCCGCGTCGCAGAGCAGCTCCTCGCCGCGCGGCACGGCGAGCTGCAGGGCGATCTGGTTGGCCATCGTGCCGCTGGGCGCGAACAGGGCGGCCTCGTGGCCGAAGAGCCCGGCGACGTGCTCCTGCAGCTCGTGCAGCGTCGGGTCCTCGTCGAAGACGTCATCGCCGACCGCGGCCCCGGCCATCGCCTCGCGCATGGCGGGCGACGGCCGGGTGAGCGTGTCGGACCTGAAGTCGATGACGACGTCAGCCACGCAGCATCTCCGCGACCAGGAACGCCAGCTCCAGCGACTGCTGGGTGTTGAGGCGCGGGTCGCAGGCGGTCTCGTAGCGGTCCGGCAGGTCCTCGTCGACGATGGCCTGCGCGCCACCGAGGCACTCGGTGACGTCCTCGCCGGTCAGCTCCACGTGCAGGCCGCCCGGGTGGGTCTCCAGCTCGCGGTGGACCTCGAAGTAGCCGAGGACCTCGTCGACGATGCGGTCGAAGTGGCGGGTCTTGTATCCGTTGGACGACTCGTGCGTGTTGCCGTGCATCGGGTCGCACTGCCAGACGACCCGGCAGCCGGCGGCGGTGACCTTCTCCACGATCGGCGGCAGTGCGTCGCGGACCTTGGTGCTGCCCATCCGGGCCACGAACGTGAGGCGGCCGGGGATGTTCTGCGGGTTGAGCCGCTCGAACAGCTCCAGCGCCTGCTCCGGCGAGGTGGTCGGGCCGAGCTTGACGCCGATCGGGTTGGCGATGCGCGACATGAAGTCGACGTGCGCGCCGTCGAGCTGGCGGGTGCGTTCGCCGATCCACAGGAAGTGCCCGGACAGCCCATACGGCCGGCCGCCCGCGATGCGCACCAGCGGCCGCTCGTACTCCAGAGCGAGGGCCTCGTGCGAGCAGTACAGCGTGACGCTGCGCAGCGCCTCGTCGTCGTTGACGCCGCAGGCCTGCATGAAGCGCAGCGCCCGGTCGATCTCGCGGGCGATCGCCTCGTAGCGCTGCCCGGCCGGCGAGGTCACCACGAAGCCCTTGTTCCAGTCGTGCACGGCGTGCAGGTCGGCCATGCCGCCGCCAAGGTAGGCGCGCAGCATGTTCATCGCGCTCGAGGAGTTGGCGTAGGCCCGGACCATGCGCTGCGGGTCGGCGACGCGCGCCTCCGGGTCCTGGTCGAGCGAGTTGATCATGTCGCCGCGGTAGGCGGGCAGGCCCAGCGAGTCGAGCGCGGCCGAGCGCGGCTTGGTGAACTGGCCGGCGACGCGGCCGATCTTCACGACCGGCAGCGAGGCGCCGTAGGTCAGCACGACCGCCATCTGCAGCAGCGTGCGGGCGTTGCCCAGGACGTGGGCCTCGGTGTTGTCGGCGAAAGTCTCGGCGCAGTCGCCACCCTGCAGCATGAACGCCTTGCCGTCGGCGACGAGGGCGAGGCGCTCGCGCAGCTGGTCGACCTCGTAGGGGGCGACGATCGGCGGCACGGACGTCAGCAGCTGCCCTACCTCGTCGACGGCGGCCTGGTCGGGCCACGGCGGGGTCTGGGCCCGGGGCAGCGTGCGCCACCGGTCGAGGCCGAACTCGTCGTCATCCTGGTTGCCCGGGACGGCGACGCGGGAGATCTCCGGACCGGGGTAAGTGAAGTGGTGCCACTCCTGCCGCATGAGGCAAAGCGTACCGATCGGGATCGGCGGGCGGCGCGTCGCCGTCCCGCCGATCCCGCGTGCTGGACTACATGTTGATCATGTGTCCGGACAGCCCGTGGACAGCCTCCTTGACCGCCTCGCCCAGGGTCGGGTGGGCGTGCACGTTGCGCGCCACCTCGTGGACCGTGAGGTCCCATTGCTGCGCCAGCGTCAGTTCGGGCAGCAGCTCGGTGACCTCCGGCCCGATGAGGTGGCCGCCCAGCAGCTCGCCATACTTCGCGTCGCTGATCAGCTTCACGAACCCGGTCGCGTCGCCGAGGCCGTGCGCCTTGCCGTTGGCGGTGAACGGAAACTTCGCGACCTTGACGTCGAAGCCCTTCGCGCGGGCCTGCTCCTCGGTCCAGCCGAAGCTCGCGATCTGCGGCTGGCAGTACGTCGCCCGGGGGATCATGACGTAGTCGAGCTCCATCGTCTCGGCCCCGGCGATCGTCTCGGCGGCGACGATGCCCATCGACTCCGCCGCGTGCGCGAGCATGAGCTTGGCGGTGACGTCGCCGATCGCGTAGATGTGCGCGACGTTGGTGCGCAGCCGCCCGTCGACGTCGATCGCGCCGCGGTCGGTCAGCTTGACACCGGTCTTCTCGAGGCCGTAGCCGTCCACCCGCGGCGCGAAGCCGATGGCCTGCAGCAGCTTGCCCGCCTCCAGCGTCTGCGACTGGCCCTTCGAGGACACGGTCACCCGCACGCCGTCGCCGGTCTCCTCGACCGACTCGACGCGGGTCGAGGTCAAGACCGAAATACCCAGCCTCTTGTACCGCTTGAGCAGCTCCGCCGACACCTCGGCGTCCTCCAGCGGCACGATCCGGTCCAGGAACTCGACGATGGTGACCTTCACCCCGTAGTTGTGCAGCACGTAGGCGAACTCCACGCCGATGGCGCCCGCCCCGGCGATGATGATCGAGGACGGCAGCTCCTCGGTGAGAATCTGCTCCTCGTACGTCACGACCCGCTCCGACAGCGTGGTGCCGGGCAGCAGCCGGGTCGTCGCACCGGTGGCGATGATGCAGTTGGCGAAGGTGATGGTCTCGTCGCCGACCTGCAGCGTGTGGTCGTCGAGGAACGTGCCCTTGGTGGAGTACTGCCGGATCTCGTTCTTCTTCATCAGGTAGTGCACGCCCTTGACCCGCCCGTCGGCCACCTTGCGGCTGCGCTGGAAGGCGGCGGAGTAGTCGAACGTGACCTCGCCCTGGATGCCGAACGTCTTGGCCTCGGCGGTGAAGATGTGCGCCAGCTCGGCGTTGCGCAGCAGCGCCTTCGAGGGGATGCAGCCGACGTTGAGACAGACGCCACCCCAGTACTTGTCCTCGACGATGGCGGTACGCAGGCCGAGCTGCGCCGATCGCACGGCGGCGGTGTAGCCACCCGGGCCGGCACCCAGGACGACGACGTCGAAGTGTTCAGTCATAGCCAATCCTTGCGTTTGAAGGTGACGTACAGCCCCACTGACAGAAGCACGATGAGCACCGCCGAGATCAGGAACCCCCACTGCTTCTCATAACCCGGAAACGGCAGGTTCTGCCCGTAGTAACCGGTAACAGCCGTCGGTACCGCGATGATGGCTGCCCAGCTGGTGACCTTCTTCATGATGCTGTTCTGCCGGTTGCCCTGCACCGCCAGGTTGGACTCCAGGATCGTGGCGGTGAAGTCGCGCAGGGACTCGGTGAACTCCGCCACCCGCAGGACGTGGTCGTAGAGGTCGTGGTAATACGGCAGCATCTCGTCGTCCACGAGGTGCTCGCGGGCGCGCATGAGGCCGTTGACCAGCTCGCGCATCGGCAGGACCACCTTGCGCAGCCGGCCGAGGCTCTTGCGTAGCCGGAAGCTGCGCCGCTGCACCCTGCGGATCGCCTGCGGCGTCTCCTCGAACAGGTGCTCCTCCAGCGCCTCCAGCGCCTCGTCGAGCTGCCGCACCGCGTCGAACTGCCCGTCGACGACGACGTCGAGCAGCCCGTGCGCCAGGTAGGCGACCCCGTGCCCGGCCAGGTCCGCGGTGGCGTCCCAACGCTCGAGCACGGCGTCCATGTCGAAGTCGGCGGCGTGCACGGTGATCAGGGCCCGTTCGGTGGCGAACACCGACACCTTGTGGAGGTCCAGGTCGCCGGCCGACCGGTCGAAGCCGACGGCGTAGGCGTTGAAGAACACGTGCGCCGCGTAGTGGCTGAGCTTGGGCCGCTCGTGCGGCGAGGAGGCGTCCTCGATCGCCAGCCGGTGCAGCCCGAACTCCTCCTGCACCCGCTCGTAGTCCTTCCGGTCCGGGTCCGTCAGGTCCAGCCACACCACCGTGCCCTGTTCCTTGAGGTGCTCCGATATGTCGTCGAGCGGGAAGTCCTCGGCTTCCAGCCGCCCGTCCCGGTAGAGCCGCGTGCGCGCCATAGCGCCCATCAAAGCAGAAGGAGGCCCTGGCGGCCGGTTTCTCGCAGGCGAGGACGGTGGAGGGCGGGGAGGCGCAGCAGAATCCACAGTGGACTGTCGCCGGCCGCCCCCGGCGGCGGCTACCGCCCGGCGCCCGCAGCGACCGCGGCGCGCCTGAGGAAATCGGCGGGCCACCGGGTCAGACTGGCCGTATGGAACCGCTCATCATCGTCGACGGCGCGAACGTGGTCGGCTCGGTGCCGGACGGCTGGTGGCGCGATCGCGCGGGGGCGGCGGCCCGGCTGCGCGACGCCCTGGCCGATCGCGACCGATCCGCCCTCCCCGGGGACGTCACCCTGGTGGTGGAGGGCGCCGCTCGCGGGGTGCCGCCGGTCGACGCGGTGCCCGTCGAGGCGGCCCCGCAATCCGGCGACGATCACATTGTGGCGCTCGTGCGCGACAATGTGGATCATCGGCCCGTCATCGTGGCGACATCCGACCGACTCCTACGGCAGCGAGTGACGCGGCTGGGGGCGAGTATTGTCAGCGCGGGAGAGCTTCGCGCCGCCATCTCATATGGTGGAAGAGACGACTCTATCTAGCAGATAGGATTTACGGGCGATGTCTGCGCAGGATGCGCTGGAAGTGATGTAACAGGATAAGACGATCTTCCACATTATGGGAAGCCGTTGACCGCGACGACAGACTCACCGAAAGTTATCGGGGTACCCGTCTCGTGAATTGCCGGTGAATACCACCCCAAAACGTCTGACGAATTAGTCACGATCTATTCTGTGCGGCATGTAACACGACTGTCGCTTCATGTGACGTTCCTGGTAAGGTCGATGCCATGTGCCATGAGGTGCTGCTAGATCCAATGTGGATATCCCGCCGCGAGCACCATTTCGACGGCCTTTGTCGAGTGACCCCCGGTTGAAATCGGCGTTCATTCAGAAGGTTTTCGAGAGGATTAGAAATGGCCGTTTCGGTCGTCGGCGCGCCAGACGTCGCAAGCTCCGTGGTCACCATCACCGTCCACATCACGCTCAACGGCGAGGAACTCCCACCGGAGGCATCTCGCCTGCTCAGCGACCTTGAGGCCCTCGCCGCCAGCCAGGCCACCCAGCAGATCCAACGCAACGCACCGCTTCCGCGCACCGGCTCCACACCGGCGTCTCAGGGCCGCGCCCTGCGCCTCGTGGAGACCGCGGCGGAGACGGCGCCCGCTCCGGCCGGCGGCGACGCGAAGGCCAGGCGCATCGGCCGCGCCACGCCCGACGCGCCCTCGCTCTACCTGTGCACCGGCTCCCGCCTGGTCCTGCAGGACGGCGCGCCGGTGCCGCTGACCCGCCGGGAGTATGACCTCTTCCTCTTCCTGTGCGAGCACCCGCGCCGCGTGTTCAGCCGGGCGCAGCTGCTGCGCCAGGTGTGGGGCTACGACATGGTCGGCACCGAGCGCACGGTCGACGTCCACGTCCGACGCCTGCGGGTGAAGCTGGGCGACGCCGCACGCATCATCGCCACCGTGCGCGGCGTCGGCTATCGTCTCGACGATGACGCCGCCGTCCAGGTCGTGGTCCGCGAGGACTGACCGCGCGAGCACCATCGCGACAGCGGCAGGCATCCTGCTGCTCGTCGATCTCCTGCGAGTCTGGCTCCCGTCGATCATCACCATCTTCGGGCAGGCGGCGTCTACCCCGCCTGAGCTGATGGGCGCCTTCGCGCTGGTCTGGTTCGTCGCCGGAGTGGCCGGTGTACCGCTGGCCGCGCGCATCGGCGTCCGGCGCGTGGCCCTCGCCGGCGCCCTCGGCCTCGCCGCCGCACGGCTCGCACTGGTCTTCGTGCACGGCGGCCAGCCGCAGCTGTACACCGCCTCGGCCGGCCTGCTCGCCGGTCTCGCCTGGCTCACCGCGACCGCCGCGGCCGGCGCCCCGACCGGCGTCGGCGTCCCGGCCGGCCTGGCCGCCGCCGCGATCGAGCACGCCGCGCTGTCGACCGTGGACCTGTCCTGGCGGTCGTGGTGGTGGGCGGCCCCGATCGCCCTCGCCGAGTGCGCCCTGTTCGTCTGGGCCTGCCTCGGCCTGCGCCGCGAGCCACCCAGCGCCACGGCCGCCGGCGGCGGCTGGTTCCTCGTCGGGCCGGGGCTGCTGCTCGCCGGGATGTATGCCCTCTCGCCCGCCGTCGCCGGCGTCGCCGCGTCCTACCGCACCGCCGGATACGCCGAGACGTCGCCGGTCGCGTTACCTCAGCTCGCCACGGGCCTGGTGGTGCTCGCGTTCCTGGCCGTCGCACTGGCCCCGCGCGTGCCGTCCGGCCGGCCCGCCCGCGCCGCCGCGGCCGTGCTGCTGGTCGCCTCGGCCGCGCTCTTCGCCTGGGACTTCGGCTCACCGGTGCGGCTGTGGCTCGCGCTGGTGCTCGGGGCACCCTCCCTCGCGCTCGCGCTGCGCCTGGCCTCATCGAGCCCAGCCGGCCCGGCGCACCGGCGCGGGTACGCGGCCGCCGGCGGCATGCTGGTCTTCGTCGTCGCGGCGATCGCGTACTACGCGGCGTACGACGTCGGGTATCCGAACCGCTGGGTCCCGCCCGTGGTCGCGCTGCTGCCGGCGGCCTCGCTGCTGCGGTCCGTCCACCCGGCCGCGGCCCCGCTCCCCCGCGCGTCGTCGCGCGCCGTCACGGCCGGCTGGACCGCGCTCGGCGTCGTCTGCCTGCTCGTGCCGCTGGCGGGCGCGTCGGTGCCGCCGAGGGTCGCCGAGGGGTCGGGCGCGTCGATCAGGCTCGTGGCGTACAACATCCGGATGGGTTTCGGTCTTGACGGGACCTACCGTCCGGCCGATGCCGCGCGGGCGATCGCGGCGCAGCACCCCGACGTCGTGGTGCTCTCCGAGGTCGACCGGGCCTGGCTGCTCAACGGCGGCCACGACGACCTCGCGGTGCTGGCGAGGGCGTTGCGGATGCGGTACGTCTTCGGGCCCGCCGCCGACGCCGTATGGGGCGACGCGATCCTGACCAACCTGCCCATCGGCGCCGTGGAGTCGCTGCCACTCACCGCCGCCGGCGCCCCGACGGGCGCCCAGGCCCTCGGTGCCGTGCTGACCTTCGGCGGCCGCGAGATCGCCGTGGTGTCGACCCACATCCAGCCGCCGCCGGACGGCGAGCCGCTGGTGCAGGTCGGGGAGATCGCGGCGTTCGCGACCCGCTTCGGCGGCTCACGCCCGACCCTGATCGCGGGCGACCTCAACATCGCGCCGGGCAGTCGGTCACTCGGGGCGTTCGCGGAGGCGGGGTACTCGGACGGTTTCGCGCCGTTCCGCCCGGTGCGCACCTTCCCCGCCGACCGCCCGGCGCAGGAGATCGACCACGTGCTGGTACGCGGCCTGACCTGCACCTCGGTGACGGTCGGCACGGCGGTCACGTCGGACCACTCCCTGGTGGCGGCGACGCTCGCACTGCCCGCCTGAACATCGCGCGGTGACCTCCTCGCCGCCTCACAGGGCGGCGAGGTACGCGAGCATCGCCTGGTTGGCCTCCCAGCCGTCGGGGAAGCGCACCGGCACGTTGAGATGGACCGGCTCGGCCGACGGGTGCGTGTCCAGCAGCTCCGCGATCCCGGCCCGAGCCACGACCACGCACGCGTGGCGGTGCCGCGACGCGAGCACGCACAGGCGGCCGGCCTCCAGGTGGAACGCGCTCGCGTCGCGGCGGCCGGAGAGCGGGTGCAGGATCACCGTCACGTCGTACTCGCGGCCCTGCAGGCGGTTCGCGGTGTCGACGGTGACATCGGCGGCGACGGTGTCGGCCAGCGCCTGACGGATCGCGGCGACCTGGTCTCGGTGCGCCGCACCCACCGCGACCCGGTCGGCGGTCACCGGGCGGCCCTCGGGGGCGTGCTCGGAGTACGCGATCGGGCCGCGCCGCAGCAGGCTCACCACGATGGCGGCGATCGCGGCCACGGCCTCCCGGTCGGTGCGCACGGTGTGCCGGGCCGGCAGCTCGTGCAGCGCCCAGCCGGTGCGCCGGGCGGTCTCGAGCGTGGCCTCGACGTGCGAGTCGCCGCCGATGGCGCGCACGGAGTACTCGAGGCTGCGGTCGGCCGGCCGGGTCCCGGCCTCGAACGGGGTGAACGGGTAGAAGGCGGCGGAGACCACGGACGCGGCCGAAGGCGGCAGCCGCCAGGACACCGGCAGGCGGTGCACACGCAGGTCGGGGTTGTGTCGCAGCAGCACCGCCACGGCGCTCTGCATCGGGTCCCAGGACAGGCCGGCCCAGCGCTCGACGGCGACGACGGAGAACGGATCGAGCTGCCCGGGGTCGCCGACGAACAGGCCGCGGGAGAAGCGCCCGGCCACCCGCAGGAGCATGTCGGAGCGCATCTGGTACGCCTCGTCGACGATCGCCCGCTCCCACGTGCCGTCGGTGACGGTCGCCCACTTCGCGGCGGTGCCGATCACGACGGCGCTGTTCTGCACGTCCGAGACGGCGCCGCTGACGGTGACCGAGCCGTGCTTGACGACGCGCTGCGCCGGGACGTAGGTCGAGGCCGACAGGCGCCCGATCTCCAGCCCGGGCGCGGCCCCGGCGAGGCGGTCGATGAGGTCGTCCACCTGCTCGTTGGTCTGCGCGACCACCATGAGCCGCTCGCCGGCCTCGGCCATGGTGCGGGCCGCGCGCACCACGAGGGTCGACTTGCCGGCGCCGGGCGGCGAGTCGACCACCACCCCGCGTCCGGCGGAAGACCCGAAGTCATCAAGGATCTCCTCAATGATGGTCACGACCAGTCCTCCGCGGCGTCGGAGTCGGTGGGCTGCGGGTCCGGCGGCGGGCCGCCGTGGGTCCAGGGCGTGTCCTCGCGGCTCGGGAACCGGCCCGGCGGCTGGTAGGCGTCGCTGACCGGGCCGTACGTCACCAGCTCCCCCACCTGCGGAACCGAGCCCGGCGCCGGCTGCTTCGTCGAGCGGCCCATGCCCTTGCTGAGCTCGAGGACGACGTCGACGGATGAGACCGAGACCACCGTCGCCTGCTGGGCCAGCCGGGCCGGCGAGACGAGCAGCGCGCCGGGTTCCAGGCGCACCGGGTCGTCGGTCTGCACGGTGATGTGCGGGCGCAGCGCGGCCTTCTTGCCCGACGTGTCGACCCGGTTCGGCGAGGCCGCCACGACGGTGCCGGTGAATGCCTCGCCGGACAGCCGGAACTCGGCCATGATCAGCGGATCGTCGAGGGCCCGCTGTGCCTCGTAGCGGGCCTGCTCGCGCTCGAGCCGGTCGAGGCGCCCGGCCGCGGCGACGGCACTGTCGCGCCGCGGCTGGGGCAGCGCGGTGCCTTCGGCCAGTGACATGTGGTACACCGTGAACACATCGCGATCGACCGCCCACCGCCCCTCGACGGACGCGCCCGGCGGCCGGGCCCGCAGCAGGTCCACGGCCCGCCACATGAGGCCCCACGTCGGCTCCACCTGCTCCTGCAGGGCGGCGGTGAGCGCGGACAGGGCACGGCTGCGCCCCTGCGGGTCGGCGGCACGCGCATAGGCGGCCAGCGCCGGGGTCAGCACCTCGTTGTCGAACGTCGGGTCGGTGCTCGGCCCGGCCGGCGGCCAGCGCAGCGGGTCCTCGGCCAGCGCCGCCGCGGCCGCACCGTCGAGGCCGGCGGGCGGGTCGAGCCAGCCGAGCAGCGCGGCGAGATTGGCGTCCTCGAGGCCGCTCTGCCCGGTCGCCCAGTGCTCGCCGAGCACCTCGGTCATCGCCAGCAGCATCGCCGAGCCGGGGTGGTCGGCGCGCTCGCGCAGAAACGTGAGCCACTGGCCGAGCAGCGGGACACTGCGGTGCACCGGGTGCGGCCCGTACGTGCGGCGGAAGCGCGTCGAGCGGCCGAGCAGCCGGACGAAGTCGATCCCGCCGCCGTTGGGCACCAGCACCTGCGGGGCGTCGGCGTAGCGGACCTTCGAGGTGTGGCCCGCGTCCAGCGAGCGGGAGAAGCCGTCGAGGTACTTCACGACGACCCGCGCCAGCTCCGCTACGAACTCGAAGCGCTGGGTGCGGTCGCGCGGGTTGGCCACCACGAGCAGACGGCCGGCGTCGCGGTCGGTGCCGACCATGGCGGCCAGGGGTGCGGCGGCCTCGCCGGCCAGCGCCAGCGGTACCAGCACCAGGGGCGCCTGCGCGATGTGCGTGTGCCGCACCGTGGTCAGCGGCTGCGCGCGCCCCGACTCGACGGCCTCCGCCCGCGCCAGCGCGGTGAGGACGCTCACTCAGAACGTCCCGAGCCGAGGCACTCGGTGCGCAGCCGGTGCGCCAGGCGCAGCAGGCCGGCGATCTCCTCCTGGCCGGCGCCGGGGGTGAGCGTGCCGCGGGCCAGGCCGAGCACGGTGGAGACGCTCTCGACGCCGCCGAGGTCGTCACGGATGGAGCGGCCCAGCGCCGAGGTGGAGCCGGTGGCCTCGTCACGGCAGAAGAACGCCATCTCGCAGGAGCCGAGGCAGTCCGGGGTGTACCGCGCGTCGATGGTGCCGACGGCCTTGCGCAGCTCGTCCGGCGGGCGGGTGGCCAGTTGGTCGGCGTCGTAGGCGAGGTCGAACGAGAGCCCGGCGGGCAGCGCGTCGACGATCTGGTCGAGCCGGGTGAGCCGGGACAGCTGCCGCTGCAGCACGCTCAGCTGCTTGCGCACGTCGACGAGGGTGGCGGTCGGCCGGTTGGCGAAGTTCTCCGGGCAGACCAGCACCACGTCGTGCGACACGGTCTCCGGCGGGTGGCCGAGCTCGCCGAGCAGCTCGCGCATCGCCAGCACGTAGACGGCCGACTGCTTGGCCGCCGCGGCCGCCTTGCCCGGGTCGGCCTGCCCGTCGATCACGGCGAACGACTTGATCTCGACCACGTGGAAGCGGCCGCCGACCCGGAACGCGATGAGGTCGGGCTCGAGGTACGCGTAGTAGCCGGCGATGTCCAGCCGAAGCATCGGATGGTCGAACAGCGTGCCGGCGTCGTCCCGCTCCGCGGCGGCGCGCGCGAGCAGGTTGCGGGTGCGGGCGTAGCGCACCTCGCGGCTGGCGTTGCCGCCGACGCTGGACAGGTCGTCGTACGCCACCTCGGGGATCGCCAGGCCGAGCCGCTCACGCAGCAGCTGCAGCAGCTCCGCCGCGCCGTCGGCCTTGACCTGCGCCTCGAACGCGTTGCCGCGCGCGATCGCGAACCGCGACTGGCCGAAGGCGGCGGGGAAACCCAGCTGCCCGGCGACGGCGCCCTTGTTCACCCCGGCCGCGTCCATCAGTCCCCGCCGGCCGCAGCCGGGGTTGTTGGTGAGCGCGGCGATGGTGCGGGCGTTGTGGTTGCGCGGCGCCACGGTGCCGCGGATGCGGTCCAGCCGGTCTACCAGTGCGTCCATGGAGTTCGTCATCTCTGGGAAATCGTTTCGGGGAAGTGGTGGTTCTAGGTCGCGGTTCTGCGGAGTCGCTGTAGCCGGGCGCCGAAGAGCGTCTCGGCGCCGTCGAGCCGATCGTGCGCGCGGGCGGCCGCCGCGGCGCGGTCCGCGGCGTCGGCCTCGATGTGCACGTCGAGCTCGGCCTGGGCCCGGCCGGCCACGGTCGCGGGGTCAACCGGGCCCGGGCCGCCCCCGCCGGCCGGCGCGGCGCCCGGGATGCCGGCGGCGAAGCGCCACAGCAGCCGGCGGGCGTCGTGCGCGTCGTCGGGCAGCTGCGCCACCCGCTCGGCCACCTTGATCGCGCCGACGAGGAAGTCGACCCGGGCGCTGAGCGGCCCCACCACGCGGGTCTCCAGCGGCCAGGTGGAGATCGCCAGGAGGCCGCGCGCCGGGGAGAGCAGGTCTGCGGTGAGCGCCGGGCACAGGTAGTACGGCCGGCCGTACGGGGCGACCTTGAAGGAGCGCTCCTCGTCGCGGCGCAGGCTGGTCAGCCGGGCGGCCACGAGCTCACCCGGGAAGAAGGCGTCGTGTACGGCGATGATGAGCTTCGGCGCCGCCGGCACGCTCAGCAGCGTCAGCGCGTGGTGCACCTGCTCGCGGATGGAGAGTATCGGCGGCGCGGGATGCTGCCGCGCCGCCGGCGTCCGATCCTCGAGCTCAGCGAGCGCAGCGTCCCATGCGTGCTCGACCCGGCGCAGCTCCGCGCGCAGCGTCCTGGCCTGTGCCCGGTCCCCCGTGGTGGCCGCGCGGCGCAGGTCGCCGCGCAGCCGGTCGATCCGCCGCTCGAGCAGCTCGATCCTCGTGCCCGGTCCGGCTCGGCCGGGCTCCGCGGATGCCGACCCGGACCAGGCATCGTGAGGGGCCGAGATCGATTCGGACACGAACGGCACGGTATCCGGTTCCAGCAAGTTCCAGCAAAGACCAGTGTCGGCGTGTCGCGCTTGCTTTTGCTTCTCCGCCGGTTATACCGGCACGGGCTGGGACCGCTCCTCCAGTCGCGCCGTCGCCGGTGCCCGTGCGGGCATGGGTATCAGCTGCGGCCTGCGCCGCGCGGCGAGGTCCTCGACCCAGCCGAGGCCGAGCACCGACACCGCGACCAGGACGGCGACCAGGGCGAACTGGATGAGATCGTGGTAGCCGCCGATGAGGGTGATACCGAACCAGACGCCGACCATGCGCACGAACGTGATGGCCGCCTCGTGCCAGAGGTAGATCGTCAGCGCCCGCCGGTTGACCGCCTCGACCACGGGCTCGGCCGCGCCGAGCGACATCGCCGCGGGCGCGGCGTTCAGGATGATCAGCAGGAAGGCGGTCGACCACAGCGTGTCGGCGACCGGGACGTCGTTCATGTCATACCCGCGGGGTCCGGGCTCGTGGATCAGCAGGGCGAGCCCGATGCCGCCCATCACCAGGCACAGCGGCCAGAGGACCTTCTTGGAGATGCGCTGCAGGGTGCCGTCGTGGTGGGCGAAGCCGAGCATCCAGGCGGGGGCGTACAAGAAGAAGTCCCGGATGGTACCGCCGCTGCCGTAACCGGTCTCCCAGAGCACGACGAGCACGCTGAACGGCACCAGCAGGCTGGGGAGCGGCCAGCGGCGGAACAGCCACAGCAGGGCCGGCGAGGCGATGATGAACCACAGGTACGACCGGACATACCAGATCTGGCTGAACCAGAACCCGCCGCGCTCGGTGGTCGGCGGGTCGTCGAGCGGGACGAACCACAACAGCGTCCGCCAGCCGAGTTGCATGCCGTCCCACAGCGACATGAACACCACGGCGAAGACCCCGAGGACCCAGAACGGGATGATGATACGTCGTATCCGCCGGCCTATCGCCTTGACGCCCGAGCGGTCGAGCGAGGCGGCCATCAGCGAGCCGCCGAGCGCGAACATCAGCCCCATGGCAGGGAAGACGATGGTCAGCCACGCGAATCCGAGCGTGTGGTAGGTGACCACGCGGATGATCGCGACGGCTCGCAGGAGGTCTACGTATCGGTTCCGCATCCCCTACAGGTTGCCCTGTGACCCTTAGGGGGAACCGTCCTCCGCCTGAAAATTCGCTGTGTTTATTCTCAAAAATCCTAGGGTGCCCGGCCCGCGAGGAACTCGGCAATCGAGATGGTTCACCCGTTTATCACCCTGTGTCAGCACCTCGTAGCGCAGCACCCAGGGCCTCGAAGCCGCACTCACCCTCGTGCAGGGCCCCGTTGATGAAGAACGCCGGGGTGCCCGCGACCCCGCTGGCCCGCCCGCTGTCCATGTCGCGCTCCACCCGGTGGTGGTGCGCGCGGGTCCCGCCCGTGTCCAGCAGGCCGAACTGGTTGGCGTACCGCGCCAGGTCGACGTCCTCGAGTCTTTCCTGGTGGGTAAGCAGCAGCGCGTGCATGCCCCAGAACGCTCCGGCGTCGGCGGCGGCCTCGGCCAGCAGCGCGGCCGGCATCGCCCGGGGATAGACGTCCACCAGCGGGAAGTGCCGGAAGGCGAAGCGCAAGGTGTCGCCGAAGTGCAGCTGGAGGCGCTCCACCACGCCGAACGCCTGGCCGGTGTCCGGGCAGGCGTAATCGCCGTACTCCACGAGCGTGAGCGGCGCGCCGGGCGTCCCCTGGACGTGGTCCTCGCCGGTGAGCTGGCGACTGAGAAGGGCGCTCATGCGGGGCATGGTGCCCATTCCGCACCGGATGACGCATGCGCGGCCCAGCACCCCTCGGGGCCGGATGACGCATGCGGCCCTCAGGGTTTCCCCTAAGGGCCGCACGGCCTTTCGCGATCAGGCCGGTCAGGTCGGTCGGGCCGATCAGTCTCCGATCAGTCCAGCAGCTCCGTCACCGTGCCGGCGCCGACGGTGCGGCCACCCTCACGGATCGCGAAGCCGAGCCCGACGTCCATCGCGATCGGCTTGCCGAGCTCGACGGTCAGGTCGACCGTGTCGCCGGGCATCACCATCGTGACGTCGCCGAGGTCCACCGACCCCATCACGTCCGTGGTACGGAAGTAGAACTGCGGCCGGTAGTTGGCGAAGAACGGCGTGTGCCGGCCGCCCTCCTTCGTCGTCAGCGCGTACACGTGGGCCTTGAACCGCCGGTGCGGCGCGACCGAGCCGGGCAGCGCGACCACCTGGCCCCGCTGCACCTCGCCCCGGCGAATGCCGCGCAGCAGCAGGGCCGCGTTGTCGCCCGCCTGAGCGGTGTCGAGCTGCCTGCCGAACATCTCCATCCCGGTGACCACGCTGGACTGGGTGGGACCCAGCCCGATCACCTCGACGGGCGTGTTGAGCACGAGCGTGCCGCGCTCGACCGACCCGGTGACGACGGTCCCACGCCCGGTGATCGTGAGCACGCTCTCGATGGGCATCA
Source organism: Dactylosporangium sp. NPDC051484 (assembly GCF_040689395.1). Taxonomy (NCBI): domain Bacteria; kingdom Bacillati; phylum Actinomycetota; class Actinomycetes; order Micromonosporales; family Micromonosporaceae; genus Dactylosporangium; species Dactylosporangium sp. NPDC051484. The sequence goes on from NZ_JBFAZX010000027.1 coordinate 98,265, forward strand.
GGAACGGCTCGCCGGTCACCCGCTCGGGCAGCGGCACGTACTCGTCGACGGCGTCGAGCAGGTCGGCGATCGAGCGCACCCAGGCCGGCTCGCCGGCGAGAGCCCTGAGCGCGGAGACCCGCACGACGGGAATCTCGTCACCGGGAAACCCGTACTCGCTCAGCAACTCCCGCACCTCGAGCTCGACCAGGTCCAGCAGCTCGGCGTCGTCGACCGCGTCGGCCTTGTTCATGGCCACGACGAGGTACGGGACCCCGATTCGCCGCGCCAGCAGGACGTGCTCGCGCGTCTGCGGCATGACCCCGTCCACGGCGCTGACGACGAGGATCGCCCCGTCCACCTGCGCCGCCCCGGTGATCATGTTCTTGACGTAGTCCGCGTGCCCGGGCATGTCGACGTGCGCGTAGTGCCGCGCCGCCGTCTCGTACTCGACGTGCGCGATGTTGATGGTGATGCCCCGGGTGATCTCCTCCGGCGCCCGGTCGATCCCCTCGAACGAGGTGTACCGGTTGACCGTCGGGTACCGCTCCGCGAGCACCTTGGTGATGGCGGCGGTCAGGGTCGTCTTGCCGTGGTCGACGTGACCCATCGTGCCGATGTTGAGATGAGGCTTGTTCCTCGTGAACGCCTGCTTGGCCATCTGACACTCCACAGTGGATTTGTGGCTGAATGCGCAGAACCCTCAGGCGAGCCGGGCCTTGATCGTGGTGTGCACGGGTGGGCGTCCGGCTCGGCCGGCTCACCCTCCTCCGTCGGTTCCGCAGGATGCTGCGGGAGGAGGGTCAGCGTCGCAGGCCGGCCTCTAGCGCCGCGTCTAGCGCTGAAGGCGCCCAGGCGACCGCCGAGCCGGCCAGGTGGCCGTGCTCCAGAAGGGCGGTCGTCGCGATCACGATGGCAAGGTATCGCGCTCCGGTACCGCCGGCAACGCATTTACCAGTGACGTTGCTGACATACCCGCCGGGGGTATGTCAGCAACCGCCTTCGAGATGGACAACGGCGATCAGCGAGGCGGCGGAAGGCGCAGCGCCATCGTCGGGGCGTCGGCCATCACCGAGTTGGGGGCGCCGCCCTTGGGAGCATCCGCCGGCGGCCGGTCGGCGCGGCCCACCGTGATCTCCGGGTAGATCTCGACCTCGTCCCACTCGCCCAGCGCTTTGGGCTCGCCGCGGTTGAGCTCGATCTCCCGCGGCGCGGCCGTCGGGCCGGTGCGGGCCAGCACCGCGGCGCCGTTCGTGCTCACGTCGGTGACCAGCAGCATGCCGTCGCGCAGTTCGAAGCGCAGATGGTTGCGGCTCACCCGGCGGCTCGACTCTTCGTTCAGCCAGTTGCCGATCGTCACGCCGTTCGGGTCCTCGGGGGCTCGGCCCACCACGACCGGGCGCACGGCGCTCACCGGAAACCGGGTGCGGACTCCGCCGTTGATGCGCACCGCGAGCATCGTGGCCATCGGGCGCGGGCCGGCGTCGAGCAGGCGGTCGCCGTGCCGCGGGCAGATCGGGGCGCCGCTGGGCAGCGCGGGCGGGGCCTGGCCGGCACCGGCGGCCGGTGGGCGGCCGAGCACCGGGCAGTCGGGCGCAGGACACCGCCAGTACCGCGCAAGCACCGGATGCGGCCGAGGCGACGCGCCGATCGCGGGGGCCAGGATGAGCTCCATGCCGCCCGGGGCACTGGCCGTGAGGTACACCAGGCCTGGGTGCCCGGGCAGCGGCGAGCGAGTGATCACCGGCACACCGGTGAGGTGCGCGACCTCACGGACCCGGGCGTTGACGCGGGCGCCCGGGGGCAGCATCTCGATCAGCCCGTCGTCGGACCAGCGACGCAGGACCATGCGCTCGTTGGAGGTGAAGTCGGTGTCCGACATCGCACCACGCTCGGCGATCGCGTAGAGACCCACGTTGCCGTCGCCGAGCCGGCGGCTCAGCGCGTCGACGAACTGACCGAGGCGCAGCAACGCGGCCGGGCGGCCGCCGTCGAGGTCGACGCTGCGCGCCGCCTCCACCAGGTCGATGACGCCGCCCACGGCGAGGGGGTCGACCGTCAGTCGCTGTTCGATCGCGTCCAGTGCTCGGCTCGTTTCGAATCGCACCGGAACATTCTGCATCAGTTCCGGCCGTGTGCCGCAAAGCCGCCGCCGACCACCTAAGCGGTCGACGGCGGGCCTTACGTCGCGCCCTTGGCGGACCTCGGGGGGAGGCTGGGAACCACCGGGCGCGGTACACACGACGGGGGGCACGGGGGGTTGCCGGATTCGTCGTGCGTATCCATCAGCTGACTGTTGGTAATTAAGGTAGATCATTGCTGGAAAGGTCAACAGCAGTGAATGCCTGAATGAACGCGGCTTCACCCGCCGCGCACCTTGGCGACCCCGAGGCGATGCGCGTCGATGCCATCGCACCGTTCGACGGCGAGGGGTGGGCCGGTCGGGCCAGCCAGACAGGTGGCCGATGGCCTGGTTCCCGAGTATGCACCCAGGACTTGAGCCGAAGCGTGCCGGGGTCCACAGGAACGGCGTCGGACAGCCGCCCGCGCCGATGCAGCACCGGCGCCCACAGCAAGCAGCACCCAGGGCGCGCAGCACGACGAAAAGGCGGCAGGCCAGGCACGCCGGTGCCGGCGTGAGCTTCCGGGACGTCGAGTACGCGGCGTTCGACACCGTCGTCGAACTCGACGGCCACGCGTACCACCCCGGGGAGCATCGCCGCCGTGACCGGCTGCGCGACAACGAGTCGGCCACGGAGGGGTGCCGGACGCTTCGGTACGGCTGGACGGACGTGGCCGCGCCGTGCTCCACGGCGGTGCAGGTCGCCCGGGCGCTGCGAGCGGGTGGCTGG
>NZ_JBFAZX010000028.1:0-97164 GCF_040689395.1 Dactylosporangium sp. NPDC051484
CTGCAAGGCCGCCGCGCGTTCACCGACGAACGCGAAGCCCGGCTGACCGCGTTCCGCTGGCTGCACCGCTACAACACCGTCCGCCGCCACTCCCGGCTCGGACAGCAATCCCCGATCAACTACGAAAACAACATCCGAACAGCACCAGCTACGCTAGCGGCAGCCGCATAAACCCCGTGTCCAGGATCAGGGGTCAAGCCCCGGTGCCGCGGTAGCGCAGTTTGCGGCAGCGGCCTTTCGGGCCGATGAGCCAGGCGATGGAGCGTTCGACCATGGGCCGGTGGCGGCGGTAGGTGGTGGCCAGGGCGGGGTTGGTGGTCCAGTCCCGGCGGGCGGCGCGCAGCAGCGTGTCGTGCGGGTGCAGGGTGATCGACCGTCCGTCTTTGGCGGTGGTGCATTGCACGCGCAGTGGGCAGCCGCGGCAGCCGGCGCCGAACGTGGCGGTGCGTTTCGTGCTCAGCCGTCGGGTGAGCCCGCCCGGGCAGGTGACGGTGCCGGCCTGCTCGTCAACGGTGAAGTCGTCGATGGTGAACCCGCCGGGCACGGCCGGGCGCAGCGGGCCGGGTCTGATGATCGGAGTGTGGCCGGACGCGGCGAGGGCGGCGCGGGCGTCGCCGGTGCCGTAGGCGGTGTCACCGAGCACCTCCAACCCGCTGCTGTCGGTGGCGGTGTGGTGTTCGTGGTCCTGGTGGAGCAGGGCCAGGCCGATGACGGCCTCGTGGTTGGCCTCGCCGGCGGCCTCGGTCAGCGTTGCGCCGGTGAACAGGCCGGTGTCCGGTTCGATGATGACGTGGCCTTTGAACCCGTCCTGGCGGTGATGAACGGTTTTGTGCACGTGCCGGGCCTGCGGGTCGACGGTGGAGATCACCCGTTCCGGGGCGACCCGGCGGGCGATACGCCATCGGCCGTCGGTGCCGTCGGAACCCTCGGCCGGTTCGACGTCCTGCCCCGCGACCAACGCCAGCAGCGCCAGGACCTGCACGGCCGGCTCGGCCTCGCCACCGCCGTGGTCACCCTCGTGGCCACCATCCGCGCTTGCCCGCGCCCACGTCGTCGGCGCCGGCACCGCTAGATCGCCGAGGGTTGGCCGCGGAGCTGTCTATCCACGGCCAACCCCCGCACTCCGGGCCCACACCACACCGTGTCCACCGGCCCGCGTCACCCTGCGGGGTGGCAGCCGCCTCGGGGCGGGGCAGTGCGGCCGAGAAACATGGCGGACCAACCCCCGATCGGGCGATCTTGTGACAAATAGTCCTGTACGGGATCAGCCCGCTGACCTGGCGGCGCCTGGAGGGGATCCCGCCGCCACCACAACCGCCGAGTGCAGAGGACGTCGAACATCCGTGCACACGAGTTCGGACATCGACAGCCGGGTGACCGCGGCCCGGGATCAGCTGACTCGCGCGCAGAAAGACGGGAGCGCGGCCAGGATCGCCGCGGCCGCCCAGCGGCTTGCCGATCGCCGGAACGAGGCCGAGCAGCTCGCGGACGCCGGGATCGCGGAGATGCAGCACCTGATCGGCGGCGGGCTCGACAACACCGGCGCCCTGCTCGATCAGATGGGCCGGGTCACGGACGCCCAGGCCGCGGTGACCGACACCTTCCTTGACCGGCCGGCGGCCGGCTCGTGAGCGGGCGAGCGCCGTGGCGGGCGCGGATGATCGGCGACCTCGACCACGGCCGGGTGCCGCAGGGCGCGGTCCTGCTACTGGTCGCCGCCGGACACGAACCTGAGGACGCCGCCCGCCAGCGCGTCGCCGCGGCGACGGCGGGACAACTCCCGCTCGACCTCTCCACCGCGGCTCCGGGAGGACACCGATGACGGCCGCGATCGAGCCCACCGACTTGCTCGCCCCCGCCCCGGCCTTCCTCACGGAGATCCGGATCGGCTACGCCCGGGTCTCGACCGGCAGCCAGAAACTCGAGCGGCAGCTCGACGCGCTGCGCGTCGCCGGCTGCCGGCGCATCTTCGCCGAGAAGGAATCCGGCAAGGACACCGACCGGCCCGAGCTGGCCGCGTGCCTCGCGTTCGTCACCGCCGGCGACACCCCCTGGTCGTCCCCGCGCTCCACCGGCTCGGCTGGTCCCTGCAAGACCTCATCACCACCGTCGGCGGTCTGCGTTCCCAAGACGTCGGGTTCCGCAGCCTGCACGAGAGCCTCGACACCACCACACCGGGAGGGCGGCTCATCTTCCACGTCTTCGCCGCCCTGGCCGAGTTCATCCGCGAGCTGATCGTCTCCGGCGCCCACGAAGGCCTCGCCGCCGCCCGCGCCCGCGTCGGCGGCCGACCCAGCGTGATCAACCCGGAGATCAAGCGCGCCACCCGCGACATGCTGCCCAACCCCGAGGCCAGCGTCGCCTCGATCGCCAAACTGCTCGGCGTCAGCCCCGGCACGCTCTACAACCACATCCCGAGCTGCGCGAACTCCGCGCCGCTGGCCGGGCCCGGACCGCAGCGGTCACGGCATGATCCGGCTGCAGCCCGACCTGGTCGAGTACACCGGCTTCGGCTGGTTCCCCCGCACCAAGCCGACCAGCTGGCCAGACGGGCAGACCGACCCGCACCTGGGCCGGGCCCCTGGCCAAACTCGACACCCGCATCACCACCAGCGGCGACCCGGCCGGAGGGACACGCCATGCCGGCCGGTGACCCGGCGCGGCCGCCCGCGCCGCGCAGGAGCGCCGACGACCGCCATCAGCGGGTCGAGCAGTCTCGTCCGGTCAGCCACCGACGCACTTTAACCGCCTTTGCAGGTGTACCGCAGGAGCCCGCGATCGGTCCTGATGAGCAGGACGCTGCCGTCGTCGCTCAACCCCTCGGGCTGCTGCACCCTGGAGGTGCCCGGCAGCGGACCGACCCGGGTGCCGTCCCAGAGCTGCACGCCGGCCATCATTGAGAACAGCACCACTCGGCCGTCGCGGGTGACACCGGTAGCCGAGACGTATTCGCCCGGGATGCGCTCGACCGTGCCGTCGCGCAGGTTCCAGCGGGCGATCGCCATCTTCTCGGTGCCGACCAGGGTGCCGTCGGACAGAGTGCGCGAGCGGGCGAGAAAGTCGATCGTGCCGACCACCCACTCGCCGGTGATGTACACCGCGACGCCGCCGGGCATCCCGTCGGGCACAGGCAGCGGGCGGCCGTGCCCGTCGGCCGCCGACCACAGGTACGGCTGCTCGTAGCCGCCGATCGCGCCGGTGATCCGCCCGTCGTCGCTGATTCGTGCCGCCGTCGACGCCTTGCCCGACGGCGTGTCGAGCAGCACCGGCCGCAGCGGGTCGGAGAAACGCCAGAGCACGGCCCGCCGCTGGTTGCCGGCCAGGTTGACGACGCCGACGATGTCGCCGCCGACGTTGACCCCGCCCGCCTGGCCCGACACGGCGCCGGTCGGCAGCGGCAGCGTGGTGACGTGGCCGTCGCGCCACGAGATCGGCCGCTGCCGCTGCTCGAGATCCTGATAGCCGACGACGGTGCCCGCCGCGCTGACGGCGGTGGCAACGATGACGCTGGGCTGGGTGACGGTCCTGACCGCCGTGCCGTCCTTGAGCAGCGTGATGGTCTGGCCGGTCTGGTCGCCGACCGCGATCCACTGACCGGTCGGGTCCATCGCGATCGAGCTGGCGCCGTCGGCCCCCGTGACCTCGGCGCCGGTGCAAGTGACCGGGCCCGTCGAAGGACTGGGGCCGGGCATCGCCGGGGCCGGCTTCGGGCGCCGGTCGTCGCGGCTCACGGCGAGCGCGGTGCCGCCGGCCACGACCACCAGCACCGCGACCGCGGCGGCGACCGTCGTGACCGCCCGGCGGCGGCGCACCCGGGTGCGCCCGGCGTGCAGCACGCGGCCCGCGTCGAGGCGGGTCGCCGGGACCGGCTCGTCCACCAAGATCTGGAACGGGTTGTCGTTCACGCCACACCTTCCGGGATGTTCGCCAGGGTCACGTCGTCGCCGAGAGCCCGGCGCAGTGCCTTCAGACCGTTGGACGTCTGGCTCTTGACCGTGCCCTCGGACCGGCCGAGCAGCACGGCTACGTCGTGCACCGGCAGATCGCACAAAAAGCGCAGCACGAGCACGGTGCGCTGCCCGTCGGGCAGGTCGCGCAGCGCCTGGCGCAGCAGCATGCGCTGCTCGACCAGGGGAACGCCGGACGCGACCGGCACGTCGGGCGTCGCGTCCCACAGCCGCACCCGCGACCACCAGCGGCGCCGTTCGGTCAGGCACTGCCGGACCACCATGGTGTGCACGTAGGCGTCGAGGTTGTGCACGTCGTGCCGGCTCTTCCAGCGCAGGTAGAGGGTGGTCAGGGCGTTCTGCACCGCATCGTCGGCCCGGTCCCGGTCTCCCAGGAGCTGGTAGGCGATGCGGTGCAGGCGTGGGATCCGTGGACCCACGAACTGGGTGAACTCGTCGTCGGCGTCGTGGCGCACACGAGATAGATGCATGCCGGACACCGCCGGGTTGAGGCTGCGGTCAGGAATGTTTGGGCTGCTTCATCCACCACTCGGTGAACTCGCGGCACTGGCCGACCTCGTCGAGGCGGATCACCCAGAAGTTGAGGCAGACGCGACAAGCACACGGCGCGTCTGCTCCAGAGCCATGTCCTCGTCCCAAGCACTTCTGCCCGTTCCTGACGCGCACGACCACCGCCCTGGGCCGCACAAATGCCGTGCGGCGCGGGCGCTCCCGCGAAAGTTAGGGTGCATCAAGGGGATGGCCGGGCTGCGGCGTCGACTTCCTGATCGCCTCGCCTCGCTCCGACCCCACTTCGATACAGACTCTAACCACGTGCGACGGCGATGGTGGTGGCGCCGGCCAGCATGCTCGCCGCGAACGTGGCCGAGGCGAGCGCCGCGGCCGGACCCGCGCCGATGCGGGCCCGCGCGAGCGCCGCGACGTCGACGACCCGGTTGCCGCCCTGCCACGCTGCCGCGTCGTCGCCCAGGGTGAAGTGCAGGGCCTGCGGCGGCTGGGTGATGCGGATGCCGGTGATCTCCGAGGCGAACTGCACCAGGACGGTGTCGGCCGACAGCAGCACCGTGCGGACTGGCAGCGAGCCGTCCGGCGCGGTGATGCGCAGGTCCGGCCAGCCGGCCACGGCGTGGGAGCGCAGCAGGAACCCGCTGCGGCGCTGCGGCGCGCCCGGATGCAGCAGGTACGAGGCCCACGCCCCCGCGTGCGGGGCCAGGTCCGCGGCGAGCGTGGCGTCCATGCGCAGGTCTGCGGGGGTGACCCGGCCGAGGCTGAGCGCCCCGTCGAGCAGCGCGGCCATCCACCCCTCGGCGACGGAGAAGAACCGCAGGCTCTCCCCCGCGGCCTGGGCGGCGTCGGGCACGAGGTAGTTGAAGGGCACGCCCTCCAGGTCGGCGAGGCTGTCGAGCCACCCGGTCACGGCGTCGGGCACCGGGGGCAGGGTGGTGTCGCCGGACTTGCGGCGCTGGCGCGCAGCCGCTTCCAGCGGAACAGCGCCGCCGCGAACGGCTTGCTCTGCAGGGCCAGGAGCCGCCCGAGCTGCCAGGCCGCGGCCAGATGGGCCGGCAGGACGGCCACGGTGCCGGGCAGCGCCGGGCGCTCGCCGTCGGGCTTCGGGGCGAGCGGGCCGTCCCAGACGGTCACCACCGACTGCGCGAGCAGCCCGCACGACGGCAACTATCTGCAGGGTGTGCAGATGCTGTACGACGGCAGCGCCACGCTCGGGGCCGACGCAGGGCCTGCCGACCCAGACGAACGCCCTGACCGACGCCACGGGTACCACGCTGGCGTTGACGAAGCAGGGCCGCTCGACCTACGACCAGAACGGCCGGTTGCAGGACAGCTTCGACGCCCTCGAGCACAAGAGCATGACCCGCCACACCCCGAGCTCGGGCGGTCCGGTGACCACGACGACCGTGACCAACCCGCTCGGCCACGTCCAGAACACGACCGTCGAACCGGGCCACGGCACCGCGACGACCGTCGTGGACGCCGACAACCAGACCACCACTGCCCAGTACGACCTTCGACGGCATGCTGGGCCATCTACGGATCTGGGCCCGACGACTTGGCCTTCTCCGCGGACAGCGCAACCGAGCGATCGAGCAGGCGATCGCCAACCTTCGAAACCTCGCCGCGCACCCGGGTCACCACTTGACCACCCCGGTCGACGCGGCCGGAACGCTGAGCGATCTCACCGAGATCATCAACCACCTGTGGGGTGCGCCGACCCCGGGCGGCCGCCTGTACCCGGCTCCGATCCGACGTGAAGCCGTCGTGCTGGCGTGGAACGCGGCCAGCACGCGGCTCTACACCGCCCTCGCCGACACCCTGCCGACATGGGGAGATCCCGACGACGAGCCATTGCAGTGCGTTATCGTGCACGCTGTCTGCCGCCCCGGACATCACGTCCCCGACCCCGGCCTGCGTCAATTCGACTCCCGCTGCGAGGTAACCCAGTACCCGGCCGACCTGCTGTGGGGGCCGGGATCGATCTCCGACGCCGCCGCCTGGTATGCGGTACATCAACCAGGCCCCGACGAACGCGACTACCTCGACCGGACGTTCGTCGTCCGCCACGACGGCGCCGAGCTGCACCTCCCGATGCGGCCCGAGGTGGCGGCTGCTCTGCCCGCCACAGAACAGTCCGGTCAGTGGCCATAAGGACCGATCACCCAAACGACGCCTTCCATCACGCACGCAACCTCCTGGCCGGCGTCGACTGCGCTCCAGACGGGCCGTGCCCCAACTGCCACGCCGAGACCCTCCGCATCGACAGCTTCCAGCCGGTCATGTCGGCCGTCATTGATCCGGCTGTCCCTGCGCCACCGCCGCCCGCGGACGTCTCCACGCCGTGGGCCATTCCACGCTTCCGGACAATCACCTAGCGCAGGGTCAACGCATCACCACCATGCGAATCCCCGCAGCACGCCGGAGAAACGAGAAAACCGCAGGTGGGGGATCCACCTGCGGTTCTAGCCCCCGCGCCGCGGCGCGGGGGCCGGGCGCCTCACGCTTCACACGGTCGGCGACGCGCTCTCCAGGAATCGCAGCACGGCCAGGACCCGCCGGTGATCGCCCTCCGAGGCGGGCAGGTCGAGCTTGGTGAAGATGCTGTTGATGTGCTTGGCCACGGCACTCTCGCTGACCACGAGCTTCTCCGCGATCCCGGCGTTGGACCGCCCCTCGGCCATCAGCCCGAGCACCTCCCGCTCCCTCCCGGTGAGCCGGTCCAGCGGGGTGTTCTGCCGTCGCACCAGCAGCTGCGCCACCACCTCGGGGTCCAGCGCGGTGCCGCCCGCGGCCACCCGGCGCAGCGACTCCAGGAAGACGTCCACGTCCGCGACCCGGTCCTTGAGCAGGTAGCCGACGCCGGTGGTGCTCGTGGAGAGCAGGTCGGCGGCGTAGCGCTCCTCGACGTACTGGGACAGCACCATGATCGCCACCTCGGGCCACTGCCGCCGCACCACCAGGGCGGCGCGGATCCCCTCGTCGGTGAAGGTCGGCGGCATCCGCACGTCCGCGATCACCAGTTCCGGGCGGTGCCGCTCCACCGCGGCCAGCAGCCCGGCGGCGTCGTCCACCGCGGCGGCCACCTCGAAGCCGGTCGTCTCCAGCAGCTTGGTCAGCCCGGCGCGCAGCAGCACCGAGTCCTCGGCGATCACAGTTCGCACGGAAGCTCCACCATTATCGTGGTCGGCCCGCCGACCGGGCTGACTATCTCGAACCTGCCGTCCACCGAGGCCGCGCGCTGTGCCAGGCCGGTCAGCCCGGAGCCGCGGGCGGCGTCGGCGCCGCCGATCCCGTCGTCCGCGACGGACAGCCGCAGCAGGGCGCCGTCCAGCCACACGTCCACCCGGGCCGCGGACGCCTGGGCGTGCTTGGCCACGTTGGCCAGGGCCTCCGAGACCATGAAGTACGCCACCGCCTCGACCGTCGGCGGGACCCGCCGGGGCACGTCCACCGCCAACCGCACCGGGACCGGGGAGCGGGCCGCGATGCCGGAGAGCGCCGCGTCCAGGCCGCGGTCCTCGAGGACCACCGGGTGCAGGCCGCGGACGAGGTTGCGCAGCTCGCCCAGGGCCTCCTTGGCCTCCTCGTGCGCCTCGGCCAGTGCGGTCCGGGCGTCCTCGGGCAGGTCCTTCAGGGTCGACCGGGCCAGGCCCAGGTTCATCGCCAGGGACACCAGCCGCTGCTGGGCGCCGTCGTGCAGGTCGCGCTCGATCCGGCGGCGCTCGGCGTCGGCGGCGTCCACCACCGCGGCCCGGCTCTCGGTCAGGTCGGTCACCCGGCGGGCCAGCCGCTCCGCCCGGCTGGGGCCGAGTAGGCCGGTGGCGAACTTCAGATCCCAGCGCACCGAGGCCATGACCAGCCAGGGCGTGAGGTAGACCACTACCAGGCACACGAGCGCCCCCCAAAGCGCCAGGGACGTCGCCATGGACAGCCACTTCCAGTTCGGGCCGAAGGCGATCGCCGCGCCCAGCCAGCCGAAGCAGATGAGCCCGCAGACCCACATGGTGCCCGCGATCACGCCGACCAGGTTGGCCGCCGGTCCCGCGATCAGGTGGTAGCAGGCCTGCCGCCAGGTGCGCGGGTGGCGCAGCCGCGCGCGCATCCGCGAGAGGAACGGCGCGTCCGCGGACGCGGCGTCCCGGGCCGTGTGCGGGGCCCGGGGGATCTGGGCGCCCCGGATCTTGTAGTACGCGGACCGGCGCAGCGTCGTGAGCTGCGGGCCCAGCAGCACCGCCGCCAGCAGCGGGAGGAAGGCGCAGGCGAGGATCGACGGCAGGTAGATGGGGGCGAAGAACGCCCACGGCAGCCCGATCAGACCCAGCGGCAGCAGGCTCAGCGCCGAGGAGAGGATCACGAACCACAGGTCGCGCCACGCCCGCCCGCGCCAGGGCGCCAGCAGGAAGCGGCCGATCGGCGCCAGGACGGTGTCCATGGCCCCTACGGTATTCGGCCACGTGACCGGCGCTCCATGGCGCTGGCGCCCGCTTCGGCCTGTATCTGGCACCACCCCCGGAACGGAAAGCCACACTACTGATTCGCCGGGCCGCGGCGGCCAGAGTGGTGATCGTGCCCGGCGCACCACCAGACGCCGACGCCGGGCGGAGAGGGGACGACCGCCATGCTCGCCGTCACGGACCGCCTCGACCGCGACCCCGTCCTCGGCCGGATCGGGTCCGAGCCCGGGCCCCGGCCGGGGCGCGGGCGTCCGGACGCCCGCGCCGACCGCCCTGGCGGACGCCGGCCGAGCGCGCTCGGTGCCGCCTTCGTGCTGGCCGGGCTCGCGATGATCCCGTGGGTGTTCTACCTCTCGGTCACCCTGCCGGCCAGCGCGCGGGACGCGCACTGGCCGCTCGCCTGGGTCGGCCTGGACGGCTGCGAGGCGCTGGCGCTGTTCGCCACCGGTGGGTTCCTGCTGCGGCGGGACAACCGGTGCGTGCTGACCGCGGTCGGCAGCGCGGTGCTGCTGCTCGTGGACGCCTGGTTCGACGTCACCTCGGCGGCGCCCGGCCCGGACCTGGCCACTGCGATCGTCATGGCGGTCTTCGCCGAGATCCCGATCGCGCTGGTCTGCGCCGTGCTCGCTGCGCGCGTCCTGCGCACCCCGTTCCCGCGCGGCTGACCGGCCGCCGCGTATCCGTTCCGTCCGCGCCCTGTCGCGCGTCACCGAGAAGAGAAGACCGATGCCGCTCATCAGCCGTCCCTCGCGCAAGACCGTCCTCGCCGCCACCACCGGAGCCGCCGCCGTCGCTGCGGGTGCATGGTGGTTCAGCGACCGCGCACCGTATCCGTATTCACAGCGTCGCCTGTTGGATCTGGAGCTGCCCTTTCTGGGGCTGTCCGATCTGGACGCGGTGCTCCGTCCGCGGACGGGTGAACGGATGCTGGAACTCGGTCCGGGCACCGGTCTGCAGGCGCTGCACGTCGCGCCGCAGCTCGGTCCGGACGGGCGCCTGGACATCGTGGACGTGCAGCAGGAGATGCTCGACCACGTGATGCGCCGGGCGAAGGAGGAGGTGCAAGCGGGTAGGAACGCGGCGGCAGCGATCGTGCCGCACTGCTCGGACGCGCGGGAGCTGCCCTTCGACGACGGCGTGTTCGACGCCGTCTACCTGGTGACCGCGCTCGGGGAGATACCGGAGCCGGCCCGCATGCTCAGCGCGGCGGCGCGGGTGCTGAAGCCGGGCGGGCGGCTGGTGGTCGGCGAGTTCTTCGACCGGCATTGGATCCCGTTCGGGCGGCTGCACCGGCTGGCCAACGGGCAGGGGCTGCACCTCGCCGAGCGGCGCGGGCCGAGCCTGGCGTACCTGGCCCGGTTCCGGCCCTGCGGCCGCAGCGGTCTGAGCTTCGGAGCAGCCCCTAGGCCACCGTGCCCACCGGAGACGCGCCGAGGCCGCTCACCGCTACCTCGCGTGATCATTGGATTCCTAGTTAACGCGAACTTACCACCACTTCGGATACCACCTCAGGATCTCCTCCGCCGGTCTTGACTCTCTTTCGGGAGCCCACCGACTGAGACCACGCGCCCGCAGAAAGGCGAAAGGTAGAGCACCCAGCCCACAACAGCTGATAGCCTCCGGAGCCCCGCACGGGTCATGACAGGATGATAGGTCGGTTGATCAAGCAAGCGAGATACAGCGATGCAGGCGTACAGCAACCGACCGGACCGACCCCAACCCGGTCCTGCCCGTGATCGTTGCAGCGCAACGGGTCCGACGACACCGAACCCATCGCCGGGACTCCCGTGTTCGCGGGTCGAGTCCGCTTGCGGTTCGGGCACGACAGCGAACGCTCCGCGCTCGCGGACCTGAGCCGATCCGGTCTCGTGCGCTAAGGTGCTCGCTGTGATCCGGCAGACCATGGCGGCCTCTGTAGATACGGCAAACGAGGTCGAGGCGGCTGAGGCTTGGCTGAACGCCAACCGGGACGCTCTAACCTACGCCGAAGAGAAAGGTGGCTGCGGCTGCTGCGTCCGGGTGTGGAAATTGGAGGGACCTGCCGAGGTTCTGGCGACAATTCCCTACGAGGTCTCGGCCTCCTCCGCCTGGGATTCGGCCTAGCCTCCGCGGCGCGGGGCAAGGCAGGCCGAACGCTCGGACCCATCCCGACTGTCGCCCCTCGACTACTAAGACCGACTGCGCGAGAAGGGCCGACTCTCCGGCGTCTAGGACGACAGCAACGCTCCGAACAGCGACCATCGACCGCCAGCGGCCACAGACACCAGGAAGGTATGGGGGTATCACCCATGCCAGGTCGGCCTCAGCGCGTGCCTGGCGCCACTGGCGTGCCCGGTGCGCTGCCCGCAATGCCCCAGCTGGCCGGGCGGGTGTACTTGGTGCTGCGCGATGTCCGCATCGAGTTCGCCGCGGGTGTGGCTACGACCGACACTCGTCGTGAATCGTTGGAGTCAATGTGCGGTGTCGGCGGCCTTGCCGGCGAGGGCGTCGGCCATCCGCCTGCGGAGCAGTTGCCGCTCGTGGCGCGTCGGCGCGAGGTCGGCGGCGTGTTCGAGCTCTTCTGCGGCCTCGGCCGCCCGACCCAGGCGGATCAGGATGTCGGCGCGGACGGCGCCCAGCAGGTGGTAGCGGGCCAGGCGCTTGTCGTCCCGGATCGCGTCGATCGCCGCGAGGGCCGCCTCCGGCCCGTCCGCGTAGAGCAGCGCGACCGCACGGTTCAGGTCGACGATAGGTGAGGGGGCGACCTGGGCGAGTGCGTCGTACAACGCGACGACCCCGGCCCAGTCGGTCTCGGCGAAGGTCCTCGCGCGGGAGTGATGGGCGGCGATCGCGGCCTGGATGGCGTAGGGCCCGAGCGGCCGGCCGAGCTTGGCCGCGCGGTCGAGCATCGACAGCCCGTGGGCGATGAGTATGCGGTCCCAGCGCGACCGGTCCTGGTGGTCCAGCAGGACCGGTGTTCCGTCCGGCTCGGCGCGGGTGGCGAATCGTGACGCATGCAGCTCCATGAGCGCCAGCAGCCCGAACACCTCCGGCTCCGTCGGCAGCAGGCCCGCCAGCACCCGGCCCAGCCGCATCGCCTCCTGGGCCAGGTCGCGGCGGACCCAGCCGTCGCCGGAGGACGCGGAGTAGCCCTCGTTGAAGACGAGATAGACAACCTCGAGTACAGCGCCGACCCGGGCCGGCAGCGTGTCGGCGCCGGGTGGTTCGAACGGAACCTGCGCCTCGCTGAGGGTGCGTTTGGCCCGCGAGATCCGTTGGCCGAGCGTCGTCGAGGGAACGAGGAACGCCCGGGCGATCTCGTCGGTGCTGAGACCGCCGATGAGCCGCAGGGTCAGCGCGACCCGCGCCTCCCGGGGCAGGATCGGGTGACAAGCTATGAAGATCAGCGTAAGTACGTCGTCGGAGATCGGGTCGGGCAGGTCGTCGGCGACGTCGGGCGTGTACGGCTGCGCTTCCACCGCGATCAGTGCGGCCTTGCGACGGCCCGCTTCCTCGCGGCGCGCCCGGTCGATCGCCTTGTGCCGGGCCGTGGCCATCAGCCAGGCGCCGGGCCGGGGCGGGATGCCCTCGGCCGGCCACTGCTCCAGCGCGGCAACGAACGCCTCGGAGGCGAGGTCCTCGGCGACCCCCACGTCCCCGATCTGGCGGGCGAGGGTGGCGATCAGCCGGGGCGCCTCCATCCGCCAGAGCGCCTCGATCGTACGCCGCACGTCCATCGTCATCCGTCTTCCCGGGGCGCCGGGCTCTCCTCGTCGGCGCTGGCGGCGGCGAGAGTGGCATCGAAGTCTGCCATTTCATAGAACGGCCGGATCTCGAGCACCTGATCCGCGCCGTACCGCGGGTCATACGGACATCTCTTGGCCCACTCGACGGCCTCCTCCAGCGAGCGGACCTCCCAGATCCAGTAGCCGGCGATGAGCTCCTTCGACTCCGCGAACGGCCCGTCGACGACCGACGTCCCGGTCTCGGTGAAGACCACCTGTGCGCCCTTGGCGCTGGGCTGCAGTCCCTCGCCGCCGAGCATGATGCCGGCGTTGACCAGTTGCTCGTTGTACACCCTCATCTGCTCGAACATCTCCGCCGTCGGCGTGCCCTTCTCCTCGTCGGCGCCGGCGCCCTTCGTCATCACCAGAACTCGCATGTCGTCTCCTCCTGTCTCCGCGCTTCCGCCTGCTCCGCGTAACGCTAGCGCTACCGGGCGCTGGTCCTGGCCAGGACGTCGGCGAGAAGCTCGAAGTCGACCGCCTGCCCTTCAGTGATGTCAGCGGTCTTCCGGTCGCCGTTGCCCAACGACCGCAGAACGCCCTTGACGGGATCGATGCCGCTGGCATTGAAGATTAAGAATGAGATCTTGCCCCGCGCGACGTGGATCGCTGCCACGTGCCGACCGTCGCTGGCGAAGTGCGGCTTGCCGTACTCCAGCCGCTCCTCGACGTCCGGGACCGTCCGATGGACGAGCTGCCGAAGCTTCTCGCACACCTCCACCTGCCACGGCAGTCCCCGGTTGATGTAGGTCGTTACGTCGTCGTTCATGTCGATCTCCTCTGGTATCGGTCCTCGTCATCGTGCGGGCTAGTGCGTCACCGACACGCTCCGGTGCGACTCGTCAGATCAGCTGATCGAGCGGTAGGTGATCACGACCACGCCTTTGTCGAAAGTGGTGCAGTCGACGAGCTCCAGTGCGGTGGCGCTCTCCGGCCGGAACAAGGGCTCGCCGCTCCCCTTGATCACCGGGTAGATCCAGACCCGGTACTCGTCGAGCAGCCCCGCCGCGGCGAGCGCGTCGGTCAGGCGGCCAGTCCCCCAGACGAGGATGTCCCCGCCGTCCTGCTCCTTGAGTTGCGTGACCTCGGCGACGAGATCGTCCCCGGCGATGACCGTCGCGGGTCCCCATGCGGCGGTGTCCACCGGCCCGTTGGCGACCACGTACTTCGCGATGGAGTTGACGTGGTCGGCGTAGGGGTTGCCGCCCATGCTCGGCCACGCCTGCGCCATACCTTCGTAGGTCACCCGGCCGAGCAGCAGGGAGTCCGCCTTGAGAGTCATCGTGAACGCGTACTGCTGAGAGTGCTCATCCGAGTACTGGAACGTCCACTCGTGGGGGTTGTCGATGTAGCCGTCAAGGGTGGCGTAGGTCGAGGCGATGATCTTGCGCACGGAACTCTCCTGCGGGTGTCTGTCCGGGCTGGCCGGGGTCGCGGGGTTCGCTTCCGTACAGACTTCGAACAGGACAGGGCGGCTTCGACAACCGGCCGACAAGTTTTTTCAAGAGCTCTACGAGCCACCCCAGGACGGGGCCGACGGCGTACGGCCCCGTCCAGCCGCTGTCGTGGGATGTGCCGGAAGCGCTGCCTGCGGTACTCCGAGGCGCCGCTGGTCGCGGCGGACATCGTTCTGTGACGCGCCCCGGCAGGGAACCTGCGCTAGATCCCTGATTCGACCGGCCCCCTGCTGGGAAATCACGCCCCCGCTTACCCCCGAAAACCCGTCGTCGGGGTTGACCAAGGGCGACAAACGTTGACTAGCAGTTGGCGGCGTTCGCGCAGGTCAGTGGTAAGGCGTGACAACCAACGACAACCCCGAACCCGCGAGGGTGTGTAACTGCGAGTGGCCGAGGATGTCCATCACCACCCGAGGCGACACGCCACCGAACAGAAGCAGCGTGGCACGTGTGTGCCGGAGGTCATCGAACCGAATCGACCGGACCCCCGGCACGACTGATGAGTCGTTCGTACGTGGTACTGAGAGTGGGCGGGCCCTTTGGACACGGCAAAATCGGGACCGCCTTCGGCCGGCTCAGCTCACACGGGCAGGCGCAACCAGGCGGACTGGCGCTTGCCGCGGAAGACGGCCAGTGCGTTCAGCCCGGCGGTGCCGACGTGGTCTTCCCAGGGGTGCTCGGTGGCGTAGCCCCGCAGAAGCTTGAAGTGTCGGTTGGCGCGGCCGGGCTCGCGGGTCAGCATGAACCAGGCAGCCGCGTAGTTGTGGGCCAGGAACTCGTCCGGGGTCGCGCAGGGCCCGGTCGGCAGCCGCTCGGCCGCGCGATGACCCTCGGCACGCACGTCCGCGTCTCGGACGAAGCCGCGCCCCTCCCGCAGGAAACGCTGGTATTGGACGACGAAGAACAGCGCCGGCAGGGTCGAGCCGGCTGGGGCCGAGGTCAGCCATTTGCGGATGTGTTCGAGCGCCAGCTCCGTCGAGCCGCCCCACATCGGGCCCAGTGCGATGACCGCGTGCAGCTGGGAACCGAGGTGCTGCGGCGCCCGCGCCTCGAGCTCTTCGCGGCGGCGCAGCACCTCGTCGGTGTCGACCTGCTGGCCGCGCGCCATCATGAGCAGGTATGCCCAGGGCGCCGGGTCGCGCGGGTCGGCCTGCGCGGCCGCGCGGCAGTAGTTCTCGGCCTGGCCGAGGACGGCGATGAAGTCCCGCAGCCGCTGCTGCTGCGTATGGCCGGCCAGGTCGCCACCGCGGATCTCCCAGGCCCGGTCCACCTCGACGCCGCCGCGCACCGCGAGGGCTGTCGGGTTGCCCGGCTCGGCCCGCACCCAGTCGTCGAGGCCGGCGGGCACCGAGGCGCCGGTCCGCGCCGTCAACGTGCTTACCGCGACCCGTATCCGGTCGAGCCGGTCGTGCGCGCTCGTCAGCCCGGCGGTCAGCGCCGCCCCGAGCACCCGCAGGTCACCGCGCTTGGCGGCGTCGCGGACGGCCGCCAGTTCCGGGCGGCCATAGGTGATGTCAATACGAGCCATGGCGGTGCTCTCCAGACCTGGGGGGAGGTGGACGATACATAATCACCCATCGTCCGGCGAGGCCGAAGCCGGGTAGCGCGGCCTGCTGGCCACCCGAATCCGGTCGTGGGCGACGAACACTCCAACCCTGTTGATCATGACTCCTGCGTACCGGAAGGTCGGGTCGGTCAGCGCGTCACAGCGGCTGCGTGCCGCCGAACGGCGCGGCCAGTGTGGTGATCAGGGCGATCCGCGTTGCCCGAATTGTCCGGGTCAGTGCTTCGACGCGCTGGGCATCTCCCAGTCGCCGATGGTCTGGCCCGGACTGAGTCAATCGTGGACAGGATGGCTTCCAAGCGGTTGTACGTCGGGCAGATCACCGAGACCGGGGTCGTCCATGCGGTCAGGCGTCCAGTAGTGGCAGGCGCAGCGGGCCCTGGATGGCGTCGGCGGCGAGGATCACGCCGGCCGCTCCGGAGCTGAAGTCCATCGACATGCGCAGGTTGTGGTCGCCGTGCCCGACCCGACCGAGTGGTTCTGCACCGACACGCTGTGCCCGGCAATCATCGGCAACGCCCTGGTGTACCGCGACGGCAGCCACGTCACGACCAGCTACATCAAACTCCTGACGCCACTACTGACCGCAGCACTGACCGACTGATGACCGGTGAGATCCACTGCCGCAGGACGGCAAGCCCGCAACGCCGGCCGCGTGAATGGCAAGCTCGACGGTCCGGCTCGACGGCAGCCTCCCCACACAACGGTCTGCGATTTACACACCTTCCAGTCGCCATTGTCGATATTATCCGCGAAGCCGGCAGAGCGCGAACATCGCGAGCCAACGACAACCGCGAAGGCCGGTTCGGGGCCGAGACGTATTTATCGTGGCCAACTCTCGGAAGATTGCGAAAAACACCGTCACCGTGCCAAGCTGACTTCATATCGCTCGAATATGGGGGCCGACGCTTGACTTCCTTGCCCGGCAAGCGCTGGCTTCCGGCCGTTGCTTCTTTTGCCGCATGCGTGTCACTCATCTGGTTCGCCAGCCGATCCAGTGGCACTGAGGCCATCGTCCTGCTCGCCGCCGCGGCAATGCCCGCCGTTTTGGGCATCAGCCTGCTGTCACACAAGTAGTCGCGTGAGCAATGGCGAAGCTTATTTGAGTAAGGCGATTTCGCGTCTATGCCGTCGTCGCCGAACCTGGCGGCCGGCTTTGGGTGCCGCCCTGCGGCGAGTGGGCGCCGACGAAACAGCGCCGCGGCCCAGTTGACTCACCGGGCGCGCCGTGCCCTACGATACGGCGCGCCCGCCTGGAGTAGCGCAGAGACCCTATGGGCGGTGCTGCGGATACGTGGATATTCAGTAACGGATCGAAATGTTGCTCGCGGCATGAATATCGGTCATCCCGCCGGTGCCTCCGGAGAAACCGGCCAGCGCGTACGCCGGAATGCTGACCTTCGTGTTGAGTACCTGGGTGCCGTCGAGGCTCACCACCAGGTTGCCGTTCACCACGGAGACCTCCACAGCGTGTGTTCCGCTGCGCAGTAGCGGGATCGCCGTCGAGGAGGAGGCGTAGCTGATCGCTCCGCCGGCGGTACTTGTCGCGATGCCGATGAAGTTCGTCGAGTTGACGCCGGGCTGCGGGTACGTGACCAGTGTGACGGCGACCCCGGGTAGGGTCGCGAAGCCCAGGCCGCCGCCCTTGGTGCCGAGCGAGGTCGGGCTCGCCTGGGCGGCGTCGAGCAGCATGAACGTCATGCCGTCAGCGCCCGTGCCGCCGTTGAGCTGCGCGGTGAACTTCGCGTTGAGCCGGGCGGTCGGGATCGGCTGGCCGAAGATCGCCGTGCCGGCCTTGTTGACGTCGGCCGGGGTGAGCTGGAGCGAGCCACCGCTGATCGTGGCCGCGCCGTTGGCGGTCCAGCCGGCAGCCGGCGGGGACGGCACCAGTGAGGCACCAGCCACGATCTGCGCGCTGCTGACCGCGTGGACGTCGTTCATGCCGCCGTTGCCAGCCGTGAAGCCGGCGAGGGCGGTGGCCGGGAGCCCCGGCACGTCCTTCGTGAGCACGGTGTTCCCGTCGACTTTGAGCGTGATCGTGGTACCACTGATCGAAATATTGATGCTGTGCGTGCCGACCCGCAGTTGCGGTACCGACGTGGTGCTCGCCAGCAGGGTCATCGCGCCGCCGGCGGTACTTGTGCCGATGCCGACCCAGTTGTACGAGTTGACGCCGTACGCGGCGAACGTGTCGAAGACGACCGCCACGCCCGGCAGGCCCGCGAAGCCCAGGCCACTGCCCTTCGCGCCGACGCTGGCCGGACCGGCCGGCGCCTGCGCCGGATCGATGAGCGCGAAGGTCGCACCATCGGCGCCGCTGCCGCCGTTCATCCGCAGCGTGAACGCCGCCGTCATGCCGTCGGTGGCGATCGTCTGCGAGTAGAACGCCGAGCCGGCCTGCATGTTCGTCGCCGGCGTCAGAACTGCCTCGTTGCCGGCCATGGCGGCGCTGCCGTTGAAGATCCAGCCAGTACCGGGCTGCGGCAGCAGCGTGGTGCCCGACGAGATCGTCACGTTGCGCACCCAGTGCTCGTCGGCGGAGCCGCCGGTGGCGCCGGTGAACGCGGCGAGCACGCTGCCCGGCAGGCTGACCGCCGCCGACAGCACCTGGGTGCCGTCGATCGTCACGTCGACGTTGCCGGTGGTGGCCTT
Source organism: Dactylosporangium sp. NPDC051484 (assembly GCF_040689395.1). Lineage (NCBI taxonomy): Bacteria > Bacillati > Actinomycetota > Actinomycetes > Micromonosporales > Micromonosporaceae > Dactylosporangium > Dactylosporangium sp. NPDC051484. Next base: position 18,370 of record NZ_JBFAZX010000028.1, read on the forward strand.
GACCACGACGTTGTGGGTGCCGGTACGCAGGGCCGGGATGTTCGTGGCCGTGGCCACGTAGGTCAGCTGACCGGCCACGGCGCCGGTCGTCAGGCCGATGAAGTTGTTCGAGGGGTCGTTGCCACCCTTGTAGGTATCGAGCGTGACCGCCACGCCGTTGAGGCCGCGGAAGCCCAGGCCACTGCCGGCCTGACCGAGGCTTGTCGCGGTCGCCGACGCCGCGTCGAGCATCGCGAACGTCATGCCGTCCGCGCCGCCACCGGGGCCGAGCTGCACCTGGAACGACGCCGTGAGCCCGGCCGAGGGCAGCGGCGTCGCGTAGACCGCGGAGCCGGCCTGGTTGGAGGTGGCCGGGGTGAGCGACAGGTCCGAACCGGACATCTTCGCCGAGCCGTTGAACACCCAGCCGCCGCCGAGCGACGGCAGCGGCGTGCCGCTGGGCGGGTTCGTCGAGGAGCCCGTGACCGGAACCGCGTGCGCGCCGTTGCCATCGTTGGAGCTGATTGTGTACACGTTGTTGTACGTGCCGGGCATGGAAGGCGCGAACGTCACCTGCACCTGGATGGTGTCCCCGGGCGCGAGCACCTGCCCCTCGGGCAGCGGCGTATTGACCACGTACGGCAGCGCGGGCGGCGCGGCCTTGGTGACCGTCACGGCCAGGTTGCCGGTGTTGGACACGGTGAGTGTCTTCGTCGCCGACAGGCCCACCGGGACGCTGCCGAAGTTCACCGACGCCGGCGTGATGGACAGCTGGGCGACGCCGACGACGGCCGTGGCCTGCAGCGCCATCGTCGCGGTGCCGTTGCCGCTGGTCACTGTGATTGACGACGTGTTCGTGCCGGCCGCCGTCGGCGTGTAGGTCACCGAGACCGCCACCGACTGGCCGGCGGCGACCGTCGCGCCAGCGGCAGGCAGACCGGTCACCGTGAACGGCCCGGACGGGCCGGTCACCGCGCTCACCGTCTCATCGGTGATGCCCGTGTTGGTAAAGCTGGCGCTGAGCGTCAGGTTGCCGCCGACCGGCGTCTCCTCGAACTGCAGCGTGGGCGGCGAAGCGGCCAGGCCCGGTTTGTACGCGTTGCCCTGCAACCCGGTCGGCAACAGCTGGTCCATGCCGCCGTCGATGAGGTTGAACGACAGCACGCCGGGCGTGGAGCCGGGCGCCGTCGGCGTGAAGGTCGCCGGGACGTCGATGCTCTCGCCGGCGGCCAGCGACAGGGGCAGCGCGGGCGGGGTCACCGCGAACGGCGCGGACGTGGTGATCGCGTTGATGGTGATCGGCCGGGTGGCGGTCACCTTCACCGTGGTAGTGCCGGTGGTACCGACGAGTGTCTGGGCGAACGTGTTCTGCGCCGTGGTGAGGGCTGCGGTGGTCGGCTGGCCGAAGCCGAAGACCTTGCCGTCGCGGGTGCCGACGTAGACGCGGCCGTTGGAGGTCGCCGGGGTGGCGAACTTCACCGCGGTACCGATGGGGAAGCAGCGCAGCAGCGGCAGCAACTGGTTGACCGGGATCGCGTTGTACGCGCACAGCTGCCCGTTGGCGCCGGTTGGTCCGTCGACCCGCTGGACCCACACGACCGCGGAGCCGGCGTTGGTGCCGTTCGAGGTGACGACCGGGGAGCCGGACGTGTAGCCGAAGGACTCCGTGGAGTTGCCGGCGAGGCTGAGCGCCGGCTTGCCAGAGCCGTCGACGCCGTACTTGAACGCGAGCATCGACTGCTGGTTCTGCACGATGTAGAGGTAGCCGCCCTCGCCGCCGTAGACGGCGGGCCTGCCCCACACGCCGCGGTACGGGCCACCGGTCTGCACGACGGCGTCGGTGCCGCCGGCGCCCTGCGCCTTGCCGCCGAGGTTGTCCCGGTTGAGAAGGAAGAATCGACCGTCCTTGCCCATCTGGAACATCAGGTTCGGGACGGCGGCCGTGCCGAAGTACTGCGACGGCAGCGCCACCGGCCCCCCCGAGCCGAGGTCCTGGTCGTTCTGGTCCAGCGTCGCCGCGTTGGTCGGGCTGAAGAAGTCCTTGGCGCTCAGCGTGCCGTCGGCGGCCACACCGAGCCGCACCACCGACTGGGAGAGCTGGTTCGGCGGGTTGGTGCCCGGTCCGTTCGGTGGCGTGATGCCGTTGCCGGTGGCCAGGAAGATCCGGTCGGCGCCGTCGGAGACGAGGCCGCTGCCGCTCTGCCAGATGCCCGCGCCCCGGCTTGTCGCGCCGGATTCGTCGGACCAGATGTTCATCGCCTTGGTGCCGGTGTTGACGCCGACCACCCAGCCGACGTACGTGCCGTAGTCGCACTGGGCACCGAAGGCCATGTAGACCACGCCGCCCAGCAGCAGCAGGCCGGGCCGCTGGTTCACGTCGTAGCCGACGAACGGGTGCGACGGATCGTTGCTCGGCGTGCCCGCGATCTTCACCGGCCACCCGGTGCGCTCGGCGCCGTTGGTGACATCGACGGCGTGCAGATACCAGTTCGGGTGCTGCGCGTCGGGGCCGTCATTGACCTTCGTGGTCAGGTAGTACGTCTGCGTCGCCGGGTCGAAGACGCCGGTCGAGGTGTTGCCGAGGTTCGGCGTCAAGTCGGCGCAGCCGGTCGTGCTCGCCGGCCAGGGCGCACCCAGGCTGCGGGACCACTTGGTCGCGCCGGTCACGGCGTCGAGGCCGTAGATGTAGTTGTTCTCGGTGCTCACCAGCACGGTGCTACCCACGACCAGCGGCTGCGCGTACACCTGGCCGTTGACCTGCGTCGAGAAGAGCTGGCCGAATCCGCTGCCGGTGACGGTCGCCGGCGGGAGGTTGGGCTCGGCCGAGTCCCAGCCGCTGCGGAGGCTGTCCTGCGAATTGGTGAAGACGTCCGCGGCGGCGTTGGACAGCTGGAAGCCGCCCAGTATTCCCGCGAGCAGGGTCATCGCGAGCGCGATCCGGAGGGGATTGCGGCTGGCGCGACGATGCCCACGCAGGCGATGCCGGCTGGCGGGCCGATAGGGCTGTTCGTGACTGGGCACGATGCTTCCTTCGATTCGCAGGGAGGGTTAGTGCGGGGACTTGCGAACCAATTCGACGACGCGGACCTTCTCGAACCGTTCCAGATGCTTGACCGTGAAGGCGCTTTGCAGCAGATTCGCCCGGCTCGGCGGCAGACCCTCGAACTGGTTGCCGATGTGACCGGTCTCGATGAGCCAGACCCGCTGCGTGTCGCCCAGGCAGGTGACCTGGTCCGCGCACTCGAGCGCGGTGAGCCAGCCGCGGTCGCGCGCCGCCTGGGCCAGGAACACGTCGCGCGGACGGGTCGCCGCGCTCTGGTTGCGGAACTGATAGTCGGTCGCCTTGCGGGCGAGGTCGGTGGGCCCGCCGAAGCCGTCGTTGAAGGCGACGCCGTCGCCGGGCTGGGCATGCTCGGCGATGTAGCGGGTGGCCGCGACGTAGCTGGGCTGGCCTTCGAGCGTGCTGGTGCGGATCGTGCGCTGGGCCGGGAGGCCGGCGAAGGCGAGCCCGGCGACGACTGCCAGGCCGACCGCGAGGCCGGCGGCGGTGGCGACCGGGCGGGCGACGAGCCGGCCGGAGTGGACGGCGCCGAACGCGACCAGCAGTGCGACCGCCGGCACCGTGAACAGGAAGTACCGGGCCATGAACAGGTGCAGCAGCGTGAACGTCGCGTAGCCGAACACCGGAGGCAGCACGGCCCAGATGACCAGCATGAACACGGCCGGTCGCCGCTGTGCGGCAAGCGCGGCGCCGAGCAGCAGGAACAGCACGACGACGGCGAGCATCGGCACGCCGCCGACCAACTCGGCGAAGACCTTGCGCACGGCGGTCCAGTCGCCCTTGATCCAGGAGATCTGGCCCGACTGGCCGCTGGCGAGCACCAGCAGCGGCAGCACGAACAGTGTCGACGTGCCCGTGACGGTCGTCCACTGCCAGCGCCGATCCGGCCCGCCGGCGGTACGCCAGACGTAGAAGAGGTGGCCTGCGAGCACCAGCAGCGCGACGAAATGCAGCCAGCCGACCGCGACGATGCTCGCGCCGTAGAGCCACCAGTGCCGCCGCGCCGGCCGCTCCAGCGCTCGAAGCAGCAGCCACGTCGCCAGCACAGCACCGCACGTCACCAGCGCGTATGAGCGGGCCTCCTGCGCGTATCGCGAGGTCACCGGCAGGGCCACGTAAACCAGCGCGGCAACGGCGCCGACGGCGCGGTCGAACAGCCGGCCGCCGAGCACGACGATGAGCGCGGCCGTTGCGGAAACGGCCAGCAGCGACAGGAACCTTAGCCCGGCCGGCGAGTCACCGGCGAAGACCATCCAGCCCCGGACCAGCAGGTAGTAGAAGCCGTGGACCAGGTCGATGTTGCCGATGAACATCCGGGCCTGGTGCGCCGACAGTGTGGCGCCGTGCCAGGTGGCGAACTCGTCGTTCCATAGGTCGCGCTTGCCTAGGTCGACGAAGCCGACCACGAAGGCGGCGGCTGCGCCGAGTAGTGCCAGCGCGGGCGTGACCCAGTCGCGCACGGCGCCGAGCGGTGTGGCGGGCCGGTCGGCGACGGATGCCGGCGGGTCCAGCGTCACGATCATTTGATCGTCCCGACATCGAAGCCGAACACGTCGGCGCCGGCCTGCTTCGCGAATGCGCGTTGTGAGGCCGAGTCGTCGAGCTTCCAGTCCTTGGTGGCGTTGAGGTTGAAGTACGCGCAACCGATGACGTCGGCGCTGTCGGCCACCGAGGTGAGCAGGTTCTCGATCTGGCCGGGTCGCGCCGTGCCGGGCTCCATGCCGGTCTCGACGATGAGGATGGGTTTCTTGGTGATCGCGCGCACCTCGGCGATCGTCGGCGCGAAGAGGTCGGTGTACGTCTTGGGGCCGTGCTGCGAGTAGTAGCCGTCGAGGCCCAACCAGTCCACGTAGTCGTCACCCGGATACAACGGGGCCAGCTTGACCTGTTTGAGATAGGTGACGACGTTGGGCGTCCAGGTCCACAGCACGTTGGTCGCCTGCTGCGCGACGAAGATGTCATGGACGTGCCGCCAGGCGGCGACGAACTGCGCGGGCGTCGTGCTCTTGGTGCCCCAGGTGTACCAGTTGCCGTTCATCTCGTGCCCGAAAGTCAGCGCGATCGGCAGGTTGAGCTTGCGCACCGCCTTAGCGAATGTCACGACGTACTGGTCGTACTTGCCCGCGGCGAGATCAGCCATCGGGACGCCCTTGGGTTCCCAGCGAATCATCGCCAGGCCGCCGTACTCGTACACCTTGCGCACCTCACTGGCCGCGAATCCGTCGTTGAAGCTCTCGAAAACGGCGACCAGGTTGGGCTTCTTGCCGATCTGCTTCGCGAACGAGTCGATCGCGGGAGTGTTGACTCCCCCATCCACGGTCACGCCGAGGTACTTCTTCGCGGGCCGCAGCAGCGGGGCGACATCGTAGGTCTTCGGCGGCTGGGATGCGCCCGGCTCGGCCTTTCCGGTCACCGTGGCGATGGACGGAGTGTCGGCCGGCACGTGGATGTCGACGGTATGCAGCACCGTCGCCTCGGCGAACGCGATCGCGCCGATCGCGACCAGCGCGACGAGGTGGCGCGTTCTCAAAGAACGACCTCGATGTCCTGCTCCGGATTGACCAGCACCGCCTGCAGCGCGATGGTCAGGAAGAACACCGCGCCGAAGAACGCCGGGACGAAGGGCAACGGGTCCTCGGAGGTCACCATCCGCCACGCCGCGAGGCCCGTCCACACGACCCCGATCCCGGTCGTCCAGTACTTCACGCCCAGCCACAGCCGGCGCGTCTTGCTCTTCTTGGCGGTGCCACCGGTGGGCTGCCAGCCCATGCTGCGCCCGCGGATCAGGTCCGTGATCGCGAACGCGTGCGCCCAGCCATAGACCATCTTCACCGTCCACGCCTCGAGCCCGTACGAGGCACGGTGCCACAGCGGGAAGACGACGAAGTTGTAGATGACGCTCGGCAGGATCAACAAGTAGTTGACGAAGCGGATCTCGTGGGCGAAGAGCGTCAGCATCAGCACCGGGATGACGGGGCCGACGAAGGTGAACAGCCCGGTGTGGAAGTAGTAGCAGAACCCGGAGATGTAGCTCAGCCGGGCGCGCGCGGACAGCTTCGTCGCCCAGAACTTGCGCGAGGTCAGCAGGCTCATCGAGCCGGCACACCAGCGGTACTGCTGGGTGAAGAACGAATCGACGTTGGTCGGGCACAGCCCTGCGGCGAGCACGACCGGGATGTATCGCAGCTGCCAGCCCTGCGTCCGCAGGTCGAACCCGGTGTGCACGTCCTCGGAGTGCTCGATGAGCGTGGAGCCGCCGATGGAGTCCAGCGCGGCGCGGCGGTAGATCGCGCAACTGCCGACGCAGATCGCGGCGCGGTGGGCCTGCCGGGACACCTGGACCGAGCGGTAGAAGAGTTCCTGGACCGCGCCAGCGCCCCGCTCGACCCAGCCTTGGCCCTTGTGCACCCGGAAGTACTGCGGCGACTGCACGATGCCTACGTCGGGTTCGGCGTCGAAGTACGGGAGCATCTGGTCGAGCATGTCCTTGCGCGGGCTGAAGTCCGCGTCGAGCACCAGGATGAAGTCCGACAGCGTGCGCTCGAAGGCGTAGCGCATGTTGCCGGCCTTCTTGAACCAGCCCCGGTTGGGCCGGCGCTGGTAGACGAAGCCGAAGGCGAGCGCCATCCGCTCCATGTCCTCGGTCGGCGAGTCGTCCAGCACGTAGACCGCGACCGAGCCGGGGTAATAGCGCGCCATCTCGCGGACGCACTCCCAGGTGTTGCGAAGCACGTGCGGCGGTTCACCGCAGACCGGCAGAAACATGTCGACCGTCGGATACCGCTGCGGCCGCCAGTTCTTCACCAGCTTCTCGTGGTCGGCCATCCGGAAGTTCGGCGTGAACGCGTTGACGATCAACGAGACGATGTAATAGACGATCGTGAAGACAAGAAGTGGCGCGAGCAGCCAGAGCCATGGCGAAAGGCGCATGAACAGCGTCTGGCTGTACACCAGCGCACCGAAGCTGACCAGGCTCGGGAGCATCAGCCACCCGAGGCCCCGCCTGCGGTAGAGCTTGAGCTCCTGGTCAGTGGGCGGTAGCGGAACCGTCGCGTAGGCGGGCCGGACCCCCTCCGTCGCGCCCTTTTGGCCACGCCGTCCGGCAGATGCCCTGCGTAGCTGGCCTGGGATACGGAATTCGGCAGTGGGATCAGCGACAACCACCGGATCGGCAGTGGCCGGCGCACCCAACTGGCTCGCACTCCGCACGTAAAGATCCGAAACCACTGCGTCGCTGCTCGATGCGCTAAGCGATGGCAAATTCACGAAATCACTATCCCCCGAATTGCCGCACCGAGCGTTGAGGTTCGGCGGCGCGACGCTCCCGAAGATAGGCCACGCTGTATCAGGATGTCAATGCGACATTTCTGGTAAATCGCCCATATCCGGCACTTCTCGGCGGCTGCCGCCTGTCCGCATCGCTACCGAAATCAGCGGAATCAGTTGATGCCACAAGCCGCCGAAAGCGCGCGGCGGCCAGCGGAAATACCGGCGGATCCAGGGCCATCCGGTGCTCGTTGAGGCCGCCACTCAACGGCGCCTCGGCTTCGAAGTACATGGCGAACGCCGGCCGGTTGGCCGGGTCGGCCAGGAACGCGAGCATACGCTCGATGAAGTACGGATTGTCGCCGCCGCCGTGACCGTCCGTACGCTCGGACAAGCCCCACTCGGGTATGACGGGGCGCTTGCCGTGCGCGGCGGCGTACCGCATCCAGTACCGCAGTCCCCTGCTGCCATCCAGGATGGTGCTCCACACGGCTTCGCGCACCGCGGCGCGCCGCTCGGCGCTCGTGTCCGCCGCCACCGGGTATGTGCCGCGCACCCATGACGTGTCGTAGACGTCGATGCCCACGAAATCGATGTAGCCATCACCCGGGTACGCCGGCTCCGCCGCGGAGAACTCCGTGCCGAGGACCGGGTTCCAGAGAAACGCGAAATGCTGTCCGTACACCGCTCGCATGGCGTCGACAACGTGCCGGAAGCACGCGACATAGGCGGATTCCTGGCCGGCGGAGGCCCAGCCGTACCAGTTTCCGTTGAACTCCCAGCCAGGTCGTACGACGGTATCGGCCAGCCGGTGCTCGACAAGATTGCGAGCGAGTGCGCTCCAGTGCCCGTCATAATCACCGGCAGCGCACTCCGACAGATTTCCCTGTGCTTTCGGGAACAACGGCACGGAATAGATCAGGCGGCGCCCGCTGTCCGCCCACGGCGCGAGCTGCCAGTCGCCGCCCTCGATGAGGGTCCAGGAGTCGGCCGGCGCGAAGTCGAGGGCGAACCGGGTGCGGACCCCCGACCATGCCTCCCAGTCCCGCAACCGTTCGACGCCCTTCGCGCCGGGCCCCGTGTACGCACCGACGAACGGCCACTTCGGGTCGACCCGCGTTGAGGAGGAGGCGGGGGGCGCGGGCACACTCGCGGCGATGCCGGGATACCGGCGCTTCTCGGCTCCGACCGTCACTGCGTAGGCCGCGACGGCACAAGCGATGGCGACCGCCAACGCCGCGGACAGTGTCACGACCGCCGGCGGCCGGCTCCGAGAGCTTGTATTCGACACGGACCTATGATTCCTGCGACCTGCGACAGCAAGCGCATCAGGTCGCTTCCCGGCAGTCCGGAACGGGGCAGGGGACGCCCGGCCCCGTGGACCCGGCGTCCCCAGGATCTGGCCAAGGGTCGTGAACTCAGCCCTTGACGGCGCCCCCCAGGCCAGCGCTCGAGAGGAACAGGCGCTGGAAGATGAGGAAGAACACGACCGGGATGAGCGTCGAGATCGCAAGGGACGCGAGGAACACGCCCAGATCTGTCTGCTGCGCGATCGCGGGCAGGCGCACCGACAGCGGCTGCTTGGCCTGGTCCTTGAGCACGAGCAGCGGCCAGAGGAAGTCCTTCCAGCTCGCGATGGCCGCGAACACCGACACGACGCCGAGGATCGGCTTGGACATCGGCAGGACGACCGACCAGAACAGCCGGAACGAACTGGCGCCGTCGACCTTGGCGGCCTCGAACACCTCACGCGGGAGGCTGTCGAAGAACCGCGTCACGATCACGACGTTGAACGCGCTTGCGCCAGACGGCAGCCACACGGCGAAGAAGCTGTTGATGAGCGACGTGCCCACAAGCGGCGGATTGAGGACCGTGAGGTACAGCGGCACGAGGAGCACGACGGCCGGCACGAACAGGGTCGCGATCACCAGAGCGTTGACAACCTTGGCCCAGGCGGGCCGCAGGACAGAAATGACGAAGCCGCCCGTGGTCGCGACGAGCAACTGCACGAACCAGGAGCCGGCGGCGAGCCAGATCGTGTTGAGGAAGTACCTGCTGATCTTGACGTCATTCCACGCCTCGGTGATGTTCTCCCAGCGCACACCGTGCGGGAAGACCGCCAGCGGCGTGCGGATGATGTCCTGCGTGGGAGTGATCGCGTACTTCGCGAGGAGCAGCATCGGCCCGATGCCGACCACCAGGAGCAGCACCAGCAGAGTCCCGTGCAGGATCTTCATGGTCACGTTGACGCGGGGGTTACGCCAGTCCTGCTCGGAGACGTAGCCGCGGCCGCCGTCGAACTGGGATGCCTTGCGCTTGCGGACCGGTCGCGCAGCCCTCGACGGGAAGGTCATGGTGGTCTTCTTCCCCTCGGGGATGTATTGGCCGGTCACTTCTTGCTCCAGCCGGACGTAAGCTTGAAGTACACCAGCGACAGGATCGCCAGGAACGCGGCGAGCATGACGGACAGGGCCGTCGCCGCCCCGTAGTTCCCGCCCAGGGACCGGCCGAATGCGTAGTCGTAGATCATCAGCAGGATCGTCAGCGTGGCGTTCGCCGGGCCGCCGCCGGTGAACAGGTAGGGCTCCAGGAACACCTGGACGGTACCGATGATCTGCAGGATGAACGTGATGAGCAGCACGCCGCGCAGCTGCGGCATGCTCACGTGCCACACCTTCCGCCAGATGCCGGCGCCGTCGACCTCAGCGGCGTCGTACAGCTCGTCCGGAACGCTGATGAGCGCGGCCAGGTAGATGATCACGGTCCCGCCGGCCGCGGCCCACGTCGCTTCGATGACGAGGGACGGCATGGCCAGGGACGGACTCGACAGCCAGGTGTACGGGCCGAGCCCGAACCAGTGCAGGATCGTGTTGAACACGCCGTCCGAGGAGCCGTCGTAGAAGAACTTCCACAGCAGGACGGCCACGACGGGCGGCACCACGACCGGGAGGTAGGCGAGCGCGGAGTACACGCCCTTGCGCCGCCGGACCGAGCTGATGAGCACCGCCGTCACCAGCGGGATCGGGAAGCCGATCACGAGGGCGAGTACCGCGAAGTACAAGGTGTTGAGGATCGCCGTGGGCAGGTCGGGATCGGTGAGCACGTACTCGAAGTTGCGCCAGCCGACCCACGTCGGCGTCCCGACGAGGTTGGTTTTCTGGAAGCTCATGATCACCGACCGCACGATCGGCCACCACGAGAAGACTCCGAAGATGACCAGGAGCGGCAGCGCGAATACGACCGAACTCAGCCCGCCGCGCTGGGCCCAGCTCACTGGGTCGCGCCGGCGAACCCGTCCCCGCCCGCCCCGGGGCCCGCCCGTCCCCGGCTTGTGGTTGCCACCGGCGGCGGCGTCGCCGGTCTGCCGCAGCGTGCCCGAAGCACTCACGGCACATCACTCCTCGTCCTGGTTTCGGGGGCAGAGCCCCCGGGGTGGGCCGCCGGTCTACCGGCGGCCCACACCTAGCGGGTTGTTGATGATGGTGAGTGTCAGCCCGCCGCGTCGATGGCGCGCTGCGCCTTCGCGTTGGCGTCGTTGAGCAGCTGGTCGATGTTGGCGTCCTTGTTCGTCAGGACGGCCTGCACCACCGTGTCGAGCGACTTGTAGACGTCCTGGGTGGCGATGGCCGGCTCGTTGACGAGCTTGGCGTCGAAGACCTTGCTGGTGAACGTGCTCATCTGGTCCAGCGGCACGTTGACGTAGGACTTGATCCACTCCTGGTACTGCTGGTACTGCTGCTGGGAGAAGATCGGCAGCTCGGGGGTGCCCACGGGCTGCTTGCTCGCCACCTGGGTCTCCGCGTCCTTCGACGCGGCCTCCTTGCTGGTGTACTTGCGCAGGTAGTGGAAGTCGATCCACTTGATCGCGGCGGCCTTGTCGTTGTTGCTGGCCTTGCTGGACACGGCGGCCATGGTGCCGCCACCGAGCACGCCCGAGTCACCACCGGAGAGCGGGATCATCGTCAGGCCGTACGTCTTCGGGTCGATGTTGTTGTTGCGCACCAGGCTCGTGTAGACGTCCTGGCCCGAGGTGTACATGCCGAGCTTGCCGGCCGCGAACGCCTGGTTGATGCCCGACCAGTCGTAGTCGAAGTTCGCGCCCATGGAGTTGTCGGTCCAGCGCAGGTCCTTCAGGAACTGCAGCGAGGCCTTGGTCGCGTCGTTGGTGAGCGTCGCCTTCTTGCCGTCCTCGACGCGCCCGCCGCGGGCGTAGGTGTCGACCGTCAGCTGCCAGCCGCCGGTGCCGTCCTTGGACATCTGGGCGAAGCCGGCCACGCCGGTCTTCTCCGCGATGGCCTTGGCCGAGGTGCGGACCTCGTCCCAGGTGGTCGGCGGCTTGTTCGGGTCAAGGCCGGCCTTGGTGAACAGGTCACGGTTGTAGTGCAGGCCGACCGCGTAGATGCTCTTCGCGGGAATGGCGTAGACGTGACTGTCCGGGCCCTGGCCGTACTGCAGCAGGTTCTTGTTGAAGTTCGCCCCGTACGACAGCTGGGCCAGGTACGACTGCATGTCGCTGATCTGCGCGTTCGCGATCAGCGTCTTCGCGTCGGTGAAGGGGATCTCGAACACCGTCGGCAGCGTGCCACCCGCGAGGTCGGCCGCGAACGTGGTGGCCTTCCACTCGTAGTCGTGCGTCTTGACCGTGATGTTCGGGTTTTCCTTCTGGAAGTCCGTCACCTCTTGCGCGAGTGCCTGCTGCGCCTCGGGCTTGGCACCGGGGAGCAGACCCACGACGTTGAGCGTGACCTTGGTGTTCGGGTCGAGCGTCGTCGAACTCGAGTCGGCGCCCTTGTTGCTGTCGTCGCTCGAGCCGCACGCGACGAGCGTGCTGCTGAGCGCGAGCGCACCCGCGATGGCGAACGCCATCGTGGTACGTGTGTACTTCATCGTCGCTCCTTGTTGGGGTGTGGAGGAATCCGACCCTGCATGGTGCTCATCGACGGGGATGTGCCCATGTGGACGGTGGTTCGGTTGTGGGTCGGATGGAGGGACTCGTTGGGGCGAGGAACTAGCCGTCAGAGCCGGAGCCAGACGGCGGTGTCCGTGGGCAGTCGGCCATCGGGGAGGTCCCCGCTGGCCAGAAGCACCGCGGAATGCTGTGGCAACGACACCGGCTCGGCGCCGAAGTTCACGACGCAGCCGATGTCGCCACGAGTGAAGGCGAGGACACTGCTGGCCGCGCCCGGAATGTCGAGCCAGGCGAACGGTCCGTCGCACAGCCCGGGTTCGCCGCGCCGCGTGGCGATGACCGCGCGGTACAGCGAGAGCATCGAGGCGGGGTCGACCGCCTGCACGTCGACGGCGTGGTTCCCCCACCAGCTGGGCAGGGGCAACCAGGGCTCGGCGGTGGTGCCCTCGGGTCGAGGGGCCGAGAACCCGTGAGCGTGGGCGGGGTCGCTCGTCCATGGCAGCGGAACGCGACAGCCGTCGCGTCCGGGGTCGACGCCGCCCGAGCGGAAGTGCATCGGGTCCTGGATGACCCCGAGCGGCAGATCCTCGTTCTCTGGCAGGCCGAGTTCGTCGCCCTGGTACAGGTAGAGGCAGCCCGGCAGGGCCGCGGTCAGCAGCGCCGCCGCGCGGGCCCGGCGGGTGCCGAGCTGACCGTCGGTCGGTGTACCGAAACGCTTGGCATCAAACGCGAACGACGTGTCTTCGCGTCCATAGCGGGTGACCGGTCGCGTGATGTCGTGGTTGGACAGGACCCACGTGGCGGGTGCGCCGACGAGCGCGTGCGCATAGAGCGTCGTCTCGATCGACTCGCGCAACTCCTTGGCGTTCCACGGCCTTACCATGAAATCGAAGTTGAACGCGGTGTGCATCTCGTCGGGCCGCAGGTAGTCCGCGAACCGAGGAATGTCCGGGAGCCAGATCTCGCCGACGAGGACGCGCGGCTCCTCATACGAGTCTGCGATCGCTCGCCAGCTCCGGTACACCTCGTGCAGCTCGTCCCGGTCCATGAACGGGTGCCCGCCGCGCGGCGGGTCGGCCGGGACCTCGGGCAGCTCCGGATCCTTGATCAACAGCGCGGCGGAGTCGATGCGGATGCCGGCGACGCCGCGGTCGAACCAGAAGCGCAGGATGTCCTCGTGCTCGCGGCGCACATCGGGGTGGTTCCAGTTCACGTCGGGCTGTTCGGGGGTGAACAGGTGCAGATACCACTCGCCGGGCGTGCCGTCCGGGTTCGTGGTGCGGGTCCACGTGCTGCCCTGGAAGCTCGACACCCATCGCGTGGGGATCTGCGAGCCGTCGTCACCCTTGCCCGGGTGGAACCAGAAACGCTCGCGCTCGGGCGAGCCGGATCCGGCCTTGAGCGCCGCCTTGAACCAGTCGTGCTGGTCGGAAATGTGGTTCGGGACGATGTCCAGGATGGTCCGCAGGCCCAGCGCGGCGGCCTCGGCGATGAGCGTCTCGGCTTCCTCGATGGTGCCGAAGGCGGGGTCGATCACCCGGTAGTCCGCGACGTCGTAGCCGCCGTCATCTAACGGGGAGAGATACCACGGCGTGAACCAGATCGCGTCGACGCCGAGGTCCTTCAGGTAGGCGAGGCGCGCGCGAACTCCCGCGAGATCCCCGGTGCCGTCGCCGTTCCCGTCCGCGAAGGAGCGCGGGTAGATCTGGTAGATGACAGCATTACGCCACCACGATGAGGGATGTGCCGCCGTCCCGCTCGGGCTCATGCTCACTTGCGGACTCCTTGTTGCCGAGCCTGCTGGGTCGGGGTGTGCCGTAGTAAACCTGCGATGCAGCGACGGTAGCTATTCGACAGCAACTGTGCAAGAACCAGACGGCCCTGTTACCGAAACGCGATCCGTGTTTGCGGAATCCGGCGGGGCACTTGCGCCGAAAACGTCGTCCACGCAGGTCACACAGCATGCTGATACTCGTGGAGACTGCCGCACGGGTGATCGCGTCCTCATACGTTCAGGCAGGCGAACTCGTCCGGGTCGGCGACCAGCACCGGCAACGGGTGCGGCGGGCAAGCGTTGGCGACGCCTTGGCGCGGACGCGCACCCAGCACTCCATGATCAAGTTCATGTGGGCCCAGGGACTCACAACGCGGCGGTTGGCATGCGGCGCCGGCCCAGGTGGCGGGGGCAAGTTCCGGCGATCGCGGGTCATGTCGCCGTGGCGGGGCGTGCCCGTGCCACGCGCGCGTGAGTTCGCGGCCGCGTTGATGCGATGCGGCGACACCGCAGACGATGAGCTGCGTGCTGTGGTCGCGGAGCAGGCGCCGAGCGTGGTAGCTACAGAGGCGCCCGCCGGGACCGGCGCGAAGAGGGCGCGATAAAAGACCTACGAGGCGGTTTCCCTTCGCCGGCATTGCCCGGATCAGGTAGTGGGGATCGCCGTTCAGCCTCTCGGTTGTTCAGCCTCTCAGCTCAACTGTCATCCAGTTGGGCTCTCCCGCACGTCTCGTAGGCCCACATCCCAAGTTACCCCCGTGGCCACGCGGCGCGGGGTGAGCCGCCGGGTGATCACGGGTGATCGCGTGGTGAGGACGCGCGGGGTGATCCGAGTTGAGGCGGGCATGACCGCCAGCAGGTATCCGCTGGTGCGGAAACCCGCAGCCGGAGAATCCCGCTGGCGCCGAGGTGGTCGCGGCCCGGTACGAGCGAACGTGGACTCAACGCCCACGCCCCCGTTGGACAGGTGGTCCACCATGACGACCCACACCGTTGACCCGGTCCTGTGCATGGCACTGTTCGTCTCCGACGCCCCCAAGTCGAGCGAACTCGACGACGCCGCGATTCGCGAGACCGTCGACCGCACGCTCGAACGACTCGGGCCCGACGAGTGCTACGCCCGCGCCGCGGAAGCGTTCGGCGACCGTCCCGAGACGGCGCTCGACCGGATCCAGTGGGCGCGCGAGCTGTGCACCCGTGCGATGCCGGCCGCCGTGTAGGCCGTCGCAACGTGGCCTGCTGGCACCGGGCGAACAGGTCAGCCGAGAGCCCGGTCGAGGTTGAACGCGGCGCTGATCAGCGCGAAGTGCGTGAAGGCCTGCGGGAAGTTGCCCTGTTGCTCACCGGTGCGGCCGATCTGCTCGGCGTACAGGCCGAGGTGGTTGGCGTAGGTCAGCATCTTCTCGAACGCCAGCCGCGCCTCGTCGAGCCGCCCGGCGCGGGTGAGGGCCTCGACGTACCAGAACGAGCAGATCGAGAAGGTGCCCTCCTCCCCGCGCAGGCCGTCCGGGCTGGCGGTGGGGTCGTAGCGGTACACCAGCGAGTCGGACACCAACTCCGCGGCGAGCGCGTCGAGGGTGGCGAGCCATTTCGGGTCGGTGGGCGCGATGAACTTGGTCAGGGGCATCATCAGGACGGCGGCGTCGAGGACGTCGTTGTCCTCCTGCTGGACGAACGCCCGCCGGGTGGTGGACCAGCCGCGACGCATGATCTGCCGGTAGATCGCGTCGCGGGCCCGGCCCCAGTGCGGGATGTCGGCGGGCAGGCCGCGGTGGTTGGCCATCCGCATGGCCCGTTCGATCGCCACCCAGCACATCAGCCTCGAGTACAGGAAGTTCCGGCGCCCGCCGCGCGTCTCCCAGATGCCTTCGTCCGGCTGGTCCCAGTTGTCACAGACCCAGTCCACCACGGCGGAGACCGCATCCCAGAGGTCGCTGGAGATGGGCTGTCCCCACTTGTCGTAGAGGTAGACCGAGTCGATGAGCGCGCCATAGATGTCGAGCTGGAGCTGGTCGGCGGCGGCGTTGCCGATGCGCACCGGGGCGGATCCCTGGTATCCGTCGAGGTGGTCCAGTTCGCGTTCGGGAAGTTGGGTACGGCCGTCGATGCCGTACATGATCTGCAGCGGGCCGGACGGACTGTCGGCCTGCCGGGTGATGCGATCGGCCAGAAACGTCATGAAGGCCGCGGCCTCGCCGGTGAAGCCCAGTCGCAGCAGCGCATAGGCGCAGAAGGCGGCGTCGCGGATCCACACGTACCGGTAGTCCCAGTTGCGCTCGCCGCCGATCCGCTCGGGCAGGCTGGTCGTCGGCGCGGCCACGATCGCGCCGGTCGGTGCGTAGGTGAGCAGCTTGAGGGTCAGCGCGGAACGGTGCACGGTCTCGCGCCACCGGCCGCGGTACCGGGAGGCGGACAGCCATCGCCGCCAGAACGCCACCGTGGCGTTGAACTCCTGCTCGGCCTCGGCGTGCGGGCACCCGCGGGGTTCGACGTCGTCGCCGACCCGGTCGAGCGCGAACACCGCTGACTCGCCCTCCAGGAGCTTGAACGTCGCCGTCGCGTCCAGGGCTTCGTGTTCGACCGGCACCGTGGCGGTCAGCGCGAGCGACAGGTCGGCGGACTCGAAGCGTGTCTGCCCGGCGTGCCACCGCACGGTGTGCGGCTGCCTGGCGTAGTCGAACCGGGGGGCCACCCGTGCCCGGAACGGGATCGCGCCGCGCACGCACAGGACACGCCGGATCAGCCGGTGGCGGCCCGCCTCGCCGGACTCGCCGGCGACCGGCATGAAGTCCTGGACCTCGCCGACGCCGTCCTCGGTGAAGAACCGGGTGATCAGCACGTTGGTGTCGGGGAAGTAGAACTGCTTGGTCCGCGCCGGCGCGTCGGCGGCCAGCTCGAACGACCCGCCCCGGTCGGCGTCGAGGATCGAGCCGAACACGCTCGGGGCGTCGAAGCGGGGACAGCAGTACCAGTCGATGGTGCCGTCGGTGCCCACCAGGGCCACGGTGCGCAGATCGCCGATCAGGCCGTGCTCGGCGATCGGCAGATAGCCGGATGCCGCCGGCTCTCGCCCGCCGTTCATACCTGGGTACTTCCCCGATTCGGGGGCCGCCTAACGAGCGGCCACCTGTTCCCGCGGCGTCCCGGCGGACTAGCCGGCCGGAGCGATCGTCCGATTCCGGATCGGTCGCATGACCTGCTTGGCGACGCACGCGGGGATGCCACCGGCGTGTTCGGCGGCCAGGCGGCGATACCTGCTCGGCGACATGCCGACCAGCTCGGAGAACCGCGTGCTGAAGGTGCCCAGTGACGAGCAGCCGACCGCGAAGCAGACCTCGGTGACCGACAGGTCGCCGCGTCGCAGCAGGGTCATGGCGCGCTCGATGCGCCGGGTCATGAGGTAGCTGTAGGGCGACTCGCCATAGGCGGCACGGAACTCCCGGCTCAGGTGTCCGGCCGAGAGATGGACGCCGCGCGCCAGCGCCTCGACGTCCAGCGGCTGCGCGTAGTCACGGTCGATCCGGTCGCGGACGCGGCGCAGCAGGGCGAGGTCGCGCAGGCGAGGGTCGGGTCTGCTGGTCACAGCTGACAGCCTGCCCTGAGAACCGCCTCGCCGCCTAGGGCGGCTAGGCCTTACGGGCATAAAAGTACCCATAAGGGGCGCTCCTGCCCCGAGGGTGATGCTTACCGAGGCGGGCATACCTGCCAGCAGGTATCCCCTGGTGCGGAAACCCGTAGCCGGAGAATCCCGCTGGCGCCGAGGTCGTGGTGCGACGGTACGAGAGACGGTGGAGTCAACACCCAGACCCGTTGAACAGGTGATCACGATGACGACCACGACTTGCCCGGTTGACCCGGTCCTGTGCATGGCTCTGTTCGTCTCCGACGCCCCCAAGTCGAGCGACCTCGACGACGCCACCATCCGCGAGACCGTCGACCGCACCCTCGAACGGCTCGGGCCCGACGAGTGCTACGCCCGCGCCGCCGAGGTGTTCGGCGACCACCCCGAGGTCGCGCTCGGCCGCATCCAGTGGGCGCGCGAGCTGTGCACCCGCGCCATGGCGCCGGCGCTCGCCGGCGCCGCCGCCTGACGGCCGCGCTCCACCTCGCCGATGCCTAGGACTGTTCGCGCGAACACCACCAGGTCGTCCGGCCGCCGACCGTGCCGCGCCGCATCGGCGCCCCGCACCTCGGACAGACGGCGTCGGCTCGCCGGGCCGGGACGACCGACAGCGCGTGGACGCCACCGCCGTCGAGGGCC
Source organism: Dactylosporangium sp. NPDC051484 (assembly GCF_040689395.1). Classification (NCBI taxonomy): domain Bacteria; kingdom Bacillati; phylum Actinomycetota; class Actinomycetes; order Micromonosporales; family Micromonosporaceae; genus Dactylosporangium; species Dactylosporangium sp. NPDC051484. The sequence goes on from NZ_JBFAZX010000028.1 coordinate 36,620, forward strand.
GCGGCGACGGCGGCCCGCAGCCCGCGGTGGAGCCGGTCGACCTCCGCGCGTGACAGGCCGCCGACCGTCCGCGCCGGATTGACCTTGGCCAGCCAGAGCGTCTGATCGGCGAGCAGGTTGCCCACCCCGGCGACCGCCTCCTGGTCGAGCAGGCGAGCCTTGACCGGCGCCGTGCCCCGCGCCATCACCGCCCGGAACTGGGCCGGGGTGATCTCACCGGCATCCGGCCCCAGCCGTTCGACCGGTGGGTCGAGGCGCACGCGGCCGAGCCGCCGGGGATCCAGCAGCAGCAGGCTCGTGCCGTCCTCGAAACCGAGCGAGAACCGGGTGAACCGGTGATCTCCCTGTGCCCGCCCGCGCCGCCAGTAGTCACCGCCGTCCACCTCCAGCCCGTCCCCGCCGGCGAACACGACCTTGCCCGACATGCCGAGGTGGATGCCGAGAGCCGGGCCGGCCACCCGGGAGCCGCGCAGGCCCGAGGTCTCGCACCACATGCTCTTGCCGCGCCGGTTGGCCTCGGTCAGCCGCCGCCCCAGCAGGGCCGCGCGAATCTCGCCGGGCAGATGGGGGCGGCACACGTAGGTGTCCGCGTCGTCGACGTCAACGATGAGGCGCCCGAGCGCGTGCCGCCGCAGGACGGCGCGGGCCGACTCGACCTCGGGAAGCTCCGGCACCCTGGCGAGGTTAGCGCCCTGCGAGGATGTCCGCGTGGGAGAACCGGAGCTGCCCGTCGCCGCGGTGCTCGACCGGGTCGTCGGGGCCGTGGAGGCGGGTGCGGCGGTGCTCGTCGCGCCGCCCGGGACCGGGAAGACGACGCTCGTGCCGCTCGCGCTCGCCGACGGGCTCGACGGGCGGATCGTCGTGGCGGAGCCGCGGCGGATCGCGGCCCGGGCCGCGGCGCGGCGCATGGCCGAGCTGCGCGGCGAGCCGGTGGGCCAGACCGTCGGGTACTCCGTGCGCGGCGATCGCCGGGTCGGCCGCGACACCCGGGTCGAGGTGGTCACGACCGGGCTGCTGGTGCAGCGGCTGCTCGCGGACCCCGAGCTGCCCGGCGTCGGCGCGGTGATGATCGACGAGTGCCACGAGCGGCACCTGGACACCGACCTCGCGACCGCGTTCCTCATCGAGGCGCGGCAGACGATCCGGCCCGACCTCGGGCTGCTGGCCGCCTCGGCGACCGTCGACGTGCGGCGGTTCCGGGAGATCCTCGACGCCGCGGTGATCGAGGCCGACAGCCCGCCGTTCCCGCTCGAGGTGCGCTGGGCGCCGCCGCGCCGGCCGCACGTCGGGGCCGAGCCCGCGTTCCTCGACCATGTCGCGCAGACGATCAGGGCGGCCTGGCGGGAGACGGAGCACGACATCCTGGCGTTCCTGCCCGGCGTCGCGGAGATCGAGGGTGTACGCCGCCGAATCCCCGAGATCCCGACCGTTGCGCTGCACGGACGGCTCCCGGCGGCGACGCAGGACGAGGCGCTCACCCAGCGGGGCGGACGGCGGGTGATCGTGGCGAGCGCGGTGGCCGAGAGCAGCCTGACCGTCCCGGGCGTGCGGGTCGTGGTCGACGCCGGGCTCGCGCGGGTGCCGCGCACCGACCTCGCCCGCGGGCTCGGGTCGCTGGCGACCGTCCGGGTCTCCCGGGCCGGCGCCGCGCAGCGGGCCGGGCGCGCCGCGCGGGAGGGGGCCGGGGTGGTGTACAAGTGCTGGTCCCCGGCGGACGACGAGCGCCTCCCGGCACGGCCGGAGCCCGAGGTACGCACCGCCGAGCTGACCGGGTTCGCGCTGGCGCTGGCGTGCTGGGGGCGGCCCGACGGCACGGGGCTCGCGCTGCCGGACGCGCCGCCGGAGGCCGCGCTGCGGGTGGCCCGGGAGACGCTGCGGGCGCTCGGCGCGGTGGACGAGCGCCTCGATGTCACCGAGCGCGGGCGGCGCATCGCCCGGGTCGGGGCGCATCCGCGACTCGCCCGGGCGCTGCTGGACGGGGCGCCGATCGTCGGGGCGCGCAACGCCGCCGAGGTTGTGGCCGTGCTGGCGCAGGACGCCCTGCCGACCGACGACCTGGCCGCGGCACGACGGACCACTGACCGGTGGCGGGCGGAAGCCGGCCTGCTGTACCGCATGATCGAGAACCCGGTCGAGCGCGACACGAACGCGGACCGGGCGGCGGGCATCATCGCCGGCCTGGCATACCCGGAGCGCATCGCCCGGCGTCGCCGCGACGGCTACCTCATGGCCGGCGGCACCGAGGCCGAGCTCGCCGGCGGCTCGTCTCTGCAGGGCCATCAGTGGCTGGCGATCGCGGCCGCGGACCGGCCGGCGGGGCGCGTCAACGCACGCATCCGGCTCGCCGCCGCGATCGACGAGGACATCGCCCGCGAGGCCGGCGCGGCGCTGTTGTCCACCGCGGACGAGGCGAGCGCCACCGGGGTGCGGCGGGTCGAGCGGCTCGGCGCGATCGTGCTGTCGCAGCGGCAGATCGGCGCGGCGCCCGCGGAGCTGGCCGAGGCGGCCCGGCGGGAGCGGCTGCGGCGCGAGGGCGTGCCGTGGACCCCGCTGCGCCACCGCCTGGACTTCCTGCACCGCGCGGTTGGCGCGCCGTGGCCCGACGTGCGTGACGAGGCCGTCATCGAGTCTATGGCGGACGGCACGGACCTGCACACCGCGCTGCAGGCGCGGCTGCCGTGGCCGCAGGCGAAGGACCTGGACCTGCTGGCGCCGGAGCGGCTCGCGGTGCCGAGCGGGTCGGCGGTCCGGCTGGACTACGCCGACCCGGCGGGGCCGGTGCTCGCGGTCAAGGTGCAGGAGATGTTCGGGCTGGCGCGCACGCCGGAGGTCGGCGGCCGGCCGGTGCTGCTGCACCTGCTCTCCCCCGCCGGACGCCCGGTCGCCGTCACCCGCGACCTGGCGTCGTTCTGGCGCACCGGCTATCCGCAGGTGCGCGCGGAGCTACGCGGCCGCTATCCGCGTCATCCGTGGCCCGAGGACCCGACGACCGCACCGCCAACACGGCGGGCCAACCCGCGCCGCTGACCCAACACCCACCCCCGGCCTCACCCGATCGTCACCGGCCCGCACCGGACGCTGGAAGGCAGGACGAGGGAGGCTGCCTGTGAGAGACGACCTGCCCGCGCTGGCCGCCGAGGCGTACGGCTACGGCTATCCCCTGCTGCAGGACCTGCAAGCCGTCGGCACCGCATCCGTCTTCAACGCGTTCGTACACCAGCGGAGCGTTCCTGACACGCCCAACGCCAACCCCGACCTGCTGTACTCCATCGCCCAGCTCGACCTGTCCGGCGGCCCGCTGTGGCTGCGCGTGCCCGACACCGGCGGCCGCTACCACGTGGTCCAGTTCGTCGACGCGTGGACGGACAACTTCGCGTACGTCGGCAGCCGCACCACCCCCGACGAGGAGCGCGAGTTCCTGCTCGTGCCGCCCGGCTGGGCCGGCCGGGAGGCGCCCGCTGCCGAGGTCATCCGGGTGCCGACGATGATCACCACGCTGATCGCCCGCTTCGGCGTCGGGCCCGGCGTGCACGCCCTGCAGGACGCCCTCACCATCGACCGGATGTACCCCCGCGTGTCCCTGGACGGCCTGCCCCATCCGCAGGCCGGCGTGCCGGACGAGCTGATCTTCCTCGAGACGCTGCGGCGCAGCCTCGCCGCGTTTCCGCCCTCCCCCGCCGAGCGGCGCTTCCAGCGCCGGTTCGCGCCGCTGGGGCTGTTCGACGGCGGGAACTCGCCGTATCCGACCATGCCGCGCGAGCAGCGCGCCGCGATACGCGAGGGCCTCGATCGCGGCCGCGAGGCGCTCGAGGAGGCGGCCACGACCGAGCACGCCGCGCTGGTCAACGGCTGGACGAACGACCTGCACACGTTCGACTACAACCTCGACTACTTCGAGGTCGGCACCGTTGACGCCCCACAGTGGACGCTGCCGGACCGCGACACGGCGCACCACGTGCGCGCGGTCGCGGCCCGCACCCGGCTGTGGGGCCACCATGCGTACGAGGCCGTGGACCCCACCGTCCACAAGGACCGCGACGGCGTTCGGCTGGCCGGCGACCGCGCGTACACGCTGCGCCTAGACCCGCCGCCGCCGTCGGCCGGGGGCTGGTCCCTGGCGATGTACGACGGGCCGGGCTCCCGCCTCGTCCCCAACGAGCTGGACAAGCACTCGGTCGGTGCCGGCACGCCCGGCCTGCGCACCGACCCCGACGGCTCGGTCACGATCCTGATCCAGCACGACCGCCCGGACGATCCGGCGGCCCTGCCCAACTGGCTGCCCGCGCCGTGGGGCGAGTTCCACCCGGTACTGCGCGTCTACGCGCCCGCGGACGCGATCCTGCGCGACGAGTACCACCTGCCCCCACTCGTGGAAACCGTGCGGTGACGGGTGATCTTGCCCACCGCCGGGAGCAGTGATTCCCGACATAACCGGTGGCGAGGGTCGGGCAGACTCGCTGCATGTCCGCGCCACCGTCCTGCACCCCCGAGCTGCTCCGGCTCATCGAGTCTGGATCCCTCGTCAAGTACCTGCACTTCTGGGGCCATCGCCCGCGGCCCGACGGGACGATCGGGGCGAGCTGCCTGAGCCAGTGGTGGCCGGCCGCGTTCGAGGTGGACGGTGTCGGGTTCCGGTCCGCCGAGCACTACATGATGTGGCGCAAGGCCAAGCTCTTCGGCGACGACGCCATCGCCGCGCGGGTGCTGGACGTTTCGCATCCGAACGAGGCGAAGACCCTCGGCCGGCGCATCGCCGGGTTTGACGAGGAGACCTGGGCGCGGGAGCGGTTCGGCATCGTGGTCGCCGGCAGCATCGCGAAGTTCGCCGCCCACGACGACCTGCGCGCCTTCCTGCTCGGCACCGGCGACCGGGTGCTCGTCGAGGCCAGCCCGCTGGACCGGATCTGGGGCATCGGCCTGGCCGCCGGCGACGCGTCCGCGGACGAGCCCGCCCGCTGGCGCGGCCTCAACCTGCTCGGCTTCGCCCTCATGCGCGCCCGCTTCGAGCTGGCGGCACCGGGTCTGGCGCGCTCATGAGCGCCAGGGACGAGGTCGAGCCGCTGCCGGGATGGCTGGCCTGGCCGATCCGGGTGCTGGCGGTCATCTTCGTGGTGCCGTTCAAGCTGGCCTGGGACCTGCTCACGATCGTCATGCGCTTCCTCTGGCGATACGTCGGGGTTCCGATCTGGCGGTACGTGCTGTACCCGGTCCTGTACTACGGGCTGTGGGTGCCGATCCGCTGGATCACGGTGCACGTGCTGTGGCGGCCGCTGGTCTGGGTGGCCGAGCACATCCTGGCCCCGCTGTTCACGGCGCTATGGAACGGGCTGGTGTGGTTCGTCCGCGCGCTCGGCCCGTTCTGGCACCTGCTGGGCCGGGTGCTGCTGGAGATGGCGAAGGCGGTCGGCTGGGCGCTGAACCTGCTGTACCGCTACCTGCTGCGCCCGATCGGATACGTCCTCGCGTTCATCGGGATCTACGTCGTGGTCCCGGTGGCCAAGGCGGTCGCCTGGGCCTGGAACCACTCCGTGGTGCTGCTGTGGCGCTACCTCATCGTCATCCCGGTGTCCTGGGCCTGGCGGACGCTGGTGGTCCCGCCGGCCAGGTGGGTCCGCTCCGCGGTGCTCCGCCCGATCGCCGAGACCACCCGCCGTGTCCTCGCGACCCTGGGCCTGCGCTGACCGCTATCGGCCGGCAGGCACCAGCTCGACCCCAACGCGAGGGCTACGACGACGGCGTCGCCGACCGGTTCTGCGACCGCTCGGCGGCCAGGTTGGCCCGGCGCATGCCGTAGGAGAAGTACAGCACCAGCCCGGCCACCATCCAGACGAGGAACCGCGCCCAGGTGATCACGGGCAGGTTGAGCATCAGCCAGACGCTCGCCAGCACGCTCGCGGCGGGCAGCCACGGCACCAGCGGGGCGCGGAAGGCGCGGGGCAGGTCGGGATGGGTGCGGCGCAGCACCGCCACGCCGATCGAGACGACCGCGAACGCGAACAGCGTGCCGATGCTGGTCAGCTCGGACAACTCTGACAGTGGCACGAACGCGGCGAGCACCATCACGACCGCGCCGGTGATCGCGGACATCACCCACGGGGTGCCGTAGCGGGGGTGGACCTTCGCGAGCACCGGCGGCAGCAGCCCGTCGCGGGCCATCGCGAAGGAGACCCGGGCCTGGCCCAGCAGCAGCACCAGGATGACCGAGGTGATGCCGCAGACCGCGCCGAGGGAGATCAGGGCGGCCGCCCAGCCCTGCCCGGTCAGGTCGAAGGCCTTGGCCAGCGGTGCGGCGGTGTCCAGCTCGCCGTAGGGGACCATGCCGGTGACCACGAACGACACGGCCATGTACAGCACGCCGCAGATCACCAGCGAGCCGATGATGCCCCAGGGCACGTCGCGCTGCGGGCGGCGGGTCTCCTCGGCGGTGGTCGCCACGACGTCGAAGCCGATGTACGCGAAGAAGACGATCGACGCGGCCGCGACGACGCCGAACCAGCCGAAGTGCTGCGGCGTAATGCCGGCGAGCACCTGCAGCAGCGGCGCGTCGCCGCCGGACTCCTTCGCCGCGGGCCGTGCCGGCGGGACGAACGGGGTGTAGTTCGCCGCCTTGACGAAGAACAGGCCTAGGCCGATGACGAAGAGGACGACCGCCACCTTGATGATCACCAGCGCGCCGGTCACCCGGCCGGAGAGCTTGGCGCCGAGGATGGCCACGACGGTGAGCGCCACGACGATGAACGCGGCGCCGAGGTCGGGCCGGGCCAGGTCACCGGCGAGCCAGGTCGGCAGGTCGAAGAGCGCCTGCAGATACGCCGACCAGCCCCGCGACACCACGGCCGCGCCGAGCGCCAGCTCCAGGCAGAGGTCCCAGCCGATGATCCACGCGATGAACTGGCCGAGGGTGGCATAGGAGAAGGTGTACGCCGACCCCGCGACCGGCACCGTCGAGGCGAACTCCGCGTAGCACAGCGCCGCGAGCGTGCACACGACGCCGGCGAGCGCGAACGACAGCACAATCGCGGGCCCCGCGTTGCGCGCCGCCTGCTGCCCGGTGAGCACGAAGATGCCGGTGCCGATGATCACCCCGACGCCGAAGACGGTCAGGTCGAAGGCGGAGAGGTTCTTGCGGAGCCTGCGACCGGGCTCGTCGGTGTCCCGCATCGACTGCTCGATCGACTTGGTGCGAAAGAGGGACGACATGCCCCTCGACATGCCCGCAGGACCACCCTGCTACACGTCCGTGGCTTGTCGCAGTACCATTAAACCTATCTCTTAAATAGGATTTGAACCGAAGGGCGGTGAACGATGGGGCGGACGGGCACCACCGTCGTGGTAGGCGGCGGCTGTAGCGGGGCGCTGGCGGCGATCCACCTGCGCGACGACTCGGCGCGGGAAGTAGTGATCGTCGATCCGGCGCCGTCGCATGGACTCGGCCGCGGCGCGGCGTATCGCACCACGGACCTGGCTCACCTGCTCAACTCGCGCGCTGCGGCGATGAGCGCGCTCGCCGACGCCCCCGACGACTTCGTCGAATGGTGCCGCGAGCAGGAGCTTTCCATCGGCCCGGCGGACTTCGCGCCGCGCGCGGTCTACGGCGACTACGTGCACGACCGGCTGCGCCGGGTGCCGTTCGTCCACATGCGCGCGGTCGCGACCCGGGTGCGGCCGGACGGCGCGGTTCTGCTGCGCGGCGGCGGCGAGATCGCCGCCGACCAGGTCGTGCTGGCGCTCGGACACGGCGCGCCGGCCGGCCCGCTGGCGATCACCTCGGCGGTGCGGACCCACCCCTACTATGTGGGAAACCCGTGGACCCCGGGCGCGCTGGACCGGGTGCCGGGCGATCTGCCAGTGCTGCTGATCGGCACCGGCCTGACCGCGCTCGACGTCGCCCTCACCCTGCATGGACGGGGCCGGCGGGCGCCGTTGCTCGCCGTCTCGCGCCGCGGGCTGCTACCGCAGCCGCACCTGGAGCGTCAGCCGGCCGGGGACGCCGCGTTCGCCTATCACGGCACCGGGTTGGCCGGGCTGCTGCGCGCGGTGCGGGAGTATGCCGCGACCCAGCCGGACTGGCGCTCGGCCGTGGACGCGATCCGGCCACAGATCGACCACCTGTGGTGGCAGCTGTCGGTCGACGCCCGGGGCCGCTTCTTGCGCCACGTGGCCGCGTACTGGGAGGTGCACCGTCACCGCATGGCGCCGCCGGTCGCGGAGAAGATCCGCAGCCTGCGCGACAGCGGCGCGCTGACGGTCCGATCGGGCAAGATCCGCGCGATCCGCCGTGGCGAGCGCGGCTTCGTGGTCACCGTCGACGACGCGGCGATCCCGGTCGGCGCGATCGTGAACTGCACGGGCCCGGGCGGCGCGGCGACCGGCACGCTCGGGCGGGCGCTGCTCGACGACGGCCTGGCCCGGCGCGACGCCACCGGCATCGGCCTGGACGTGGACGGGCTGGGGCGGCTCATCGACCGTGACGGCGAGCCGGTCGAGAACCTCTTCGCGGTCGGGCCGACCCGCCGCGGGGCCTGGTGGGAGACGACCGCGGTGCCGGAGATCCGCGCCCAGGCGAGGGATCTAGGCCGCTACCTGCTTACGCGTCATCACGTGCTCAACTAACGCGATCAGCACGTCCTTGGCCGAACGGCGGTCGCGGGCGTCACAGAGCACGACCGGCACCTCCGGGTCGAGGTCCAGCGCCTTGGCGACCTGCTCGGAGTTGTGCTTCTGCACGCCGTCGAAGCAGTTCACGGCGACCAGGAAAGGGGTGTTGCGCCGCTCGAAATAGTCCACCGACGGGAAGCAGTCGTCCAGTCGCCGGGTGTCGGCCAGCACCACGGCGCCGAGCGCGCCCAGGGCCAGCTCATCCCACAGGAACCAGAACCGGTCCTGGCCCGGGGTACCGAAGAGGTAGAGGACGATGTCCTGGTTGATGCTGATCCGGCCGAAGTCCATCGCGACGGTCGTGGTCCGCTTGGCCTCGACGCCGTGCACGTCGTCGATGCCGACGCCGACGTTGGTGAGCACCTCCTCCGTCTGCAGGGGACGGATCTCGCTCACCGCGCTGACGAGCGTGGTCTTGCCGACGCCGAACCCGCCCGCGATGAGGATCTTCACCGCGAGGGGGACGTGACCGTCAGAGCGCTCGGAGGCCATTGACAACCGCCTTGAGGATGCGATCGTCGGGCCGCAGCGGCCCGACGGACTGGTCGTACTCCGGTTCGTGCATCTCGATCAGCCCCTGCTGGAGCAGGTCGCCCAGCAGAACGCGCACAACGCCGAGCGCGAGATCGAGATAAGAGGCGAGCTCGGCGACGGACACCGGCTCGTTGGTGCGCGCCAGGATCGCGCGCTGCTCGGGTAGCAGGTGCCGCTCGCCCGAGCCGTCGACCCTGCTCACAACGAACGCGACCAGGTCGAAGGCGCCGACGGCGGGCTTGGCGCGGCCGCCCGTCACGGCGTATGGACGCACCACCGGGCCGGCGTCGGAGTCCAGCCAGTCGTGTTCACCCTGCGGCATCATGCGAGACGCCCGGTCGTGACGGCGCGGTGAGGTACTGCCCGACCCTGGTCACCAGCATCGCCATCTCGTAGGCGATCACGCCGATGTCGGAGTCGGCGGCGCTGAGTACCGCTAAGCACGCACCCTGTCCCGCGGCGGTGACGAACAGGAACGCGTCGTCCATCTCCACGATGGTCTGACGGACGGCACCACCCTTGAACTGCCGCCCCGCGCTGCGCGCCAGGCTCTGAAACCCGGACGCCACGGCCGAGAGGTGCTCGGCGTCGTCGCGGCCGAGCCCGTTTGAAGCGCCCATGAGCAGCCCGTCGGCGGAGAGCACCACGGCGTGCTGCGCCGACTCGACCCGCTCGACGAGGTCGTCGAGAAGCCAGTCGAGTTTGCCGGTCCGGCTCGTGGAGTGCGTCACCTATTCGTCCCTTTCCGGTGTGTTCATGGCCGTGTCGTCGATCGGGGTCTGCCCGGCGTCGCGCCGGCCGCGGGTGAACCCGGCCTGCAGCGATGTCATCATGGCGCGGGTCTGCTCGGGCGAGCGCCCGCCGACCGTGGTGGTCGCGAACTGCGCCGCCGGGATGCCGTCCACGGTCAGCTCCTCTGCGGCCCGCTCGCGCAGCTGCGGCGCGAGGCTCGCCTGGCGGCGGCGGCGCGGCAGCCCGTCGTCGGTGAGCGCGGGCACCTTCGTCCGCGCGTCGTCCGGTTGCCGCTGCGCCGGGATGGCAGGCGGCGGCGCGGCCGCCGCCGGCACATCGACCGGCTCGGGGGTGACCGGCTCGGGGAGCACGACCGCATCGGAGACCACGATCGCGTCGGGAACGACCGACAGGTGCGGCGACCGTCCGGCGTCGGCGAGCGTCGGGCGCACCATGTCCGCGGGCTCCAGCTCCAGCACCGTCTCGGCGACCACCCGGTGCTCCTGCGCCGGCGTCGGCGCGGTGAGCTCGTGCGTCGCGCCGGTGATCAGGTGCGGCGGGACGAGCACGACCGAGGTGATGCCGCCGTATGCCGAGGCGCGCAGCGTGACCCGCACCCCGTGCCGCGCGGCGAGCAGCGCCACGACGAACAGGCCCAGCCGGGCGCTGTTGGCCGGGTCGAACTCCGGCGGATGCAGCAGCCGCTGGTTGGCCTCCTCGATCGCCCCGGGCGCCATGCCCAGGCCGCGGTCCTCGATCTCGATCGCGTATCCGTTCGGGACCAGCTGCCCGCTGATCTGCACCCGGGTGTGCGGCGGCGAGTAGGCGGTGGCGTTCTCGATGACCTCGGCGAGCAGGTGGATGACGTCGGCGACGGCGCGGCCGACCAGCGACGCCTCCGGCAGGGCGAGGAACCCGACCCGCGCGTAATCCTCCACCTCGGAGACCGCGCCCCGGATCACGTCGACCATCGGCACCGGGTTGCGCCAGCCCCGGCCGGGCGCGGCGCCGGCCAGGATGACCAGGTCCTCGGCGTGGCGGCGCATGCGCGTGGCGAGGTGGTCGACGCGGAAGAGGTCCTCCAGCTCCTCCGGGTCGGTGGTGCGCCGCTCCATGCGGTCCAGCAGGCCCAGCTGGCGGTGCAGCAGCGTCTGGCTGCGCCGCGCGATGTTGAGGAAGACCTCGTTGAGCCCCTGCCGCAGCTGGGCCTCGTGCGCCGCGGACTGCACGGCGGTGCGCTGCACGGCGCTGAACGCGTTGCCCACCTTGCCGATCTCGTCCGTGCCGTACTCCAGCGGGGGCGCCGCGGCCACGACGTCGACCTGCTCGCCCTTGCGCAGCCGGGCGACGAGCTCGGGCAGGCGCACGTCGGCGAGATCCTGCGCGTCCTGGCGCAGGCCGACGAGGCGGCGGATCAGCGATCGGCCGATCCGGATCGACAGCAGGATCGAGACCAGCACCGCGATGAGGCCGAGCACGCCTGCGGCGACCAGGCGCAGCACGATCGCCATGCCGACCGGGCCGGCCCCCGCCACGATCAGCTCGCCGAAGCGCAGGTCGAGGTGGCGCAGCTGCTCGAAGAGCTTGTCATAGGCCTCGCGCCAGGCGTTCACGTCGATCGGCAGCGCCGCGCCGGGCCGCGCGTCCGACATGATCTTGTTCTCGAGCTCCTGCACCTGCCGGTAGGAGACGCTGGCGGCGATCGGGTTCCAGAGCTCCAGGCCCTTGGCGGGCAGCTCGGCGACCGCATCGGCGTAGGCGAGGCGTTTGGCGCCGATGACCGCGATCAGGTCGGCCGACTCGGTCTTCTGGAACTTGCCGGCCGCCGCGGCACCGTTGATCAGCGCGTCTTCGCGGGAGAGCAGGTCACGGCCGCGGCTGGTGGCGATGTCCGTGCGGGCGTCGCGGTTGAGCTCGGTGTCGCTGATGCCGGGCAGGGCGTTGTACCAGCGGTAGATCGCGTCGATCGGCCGGTTGTACGCCTCCATCGCCTCGGCGCGGTCCTCCTGCCCGAGCGAAATGGCGGTGCGGTCGTTGGTGAGCTTGTCGAACGCGGCGATCACCTCCTGCAGCCGGCCGCGGGCCAACTCGGGGAGCGCGTCGCGCAGGCTGGAGTCGTCGGCGCGCTGGCGGAAGTCGGCAAGCACGCCGTCGACCTTGGCCCGCTGGTCGTTGAGCGCCGCGGTCTCGGGCCGGCCCTCCGGGCGCCCGGTGGCCAGGAACACCTGCGTCAGCTTGCGCTCGCGCTGCAGCTCGACGATCACGTTCTCGGAGGGCTTACCGCTCAGCGCGTAATACGTCTGGCTGTTGAACAGTTCCCCTGCGGCGCCGGCGGTCAGGGTCGTCGCGAACACCCACATGACCACGAGCGAGGCCAGCGGCGGCAGCAACAGCGTGATGATCTTCGTGCGGATCGACCAGGTGCGGATTCTCCACGAAGGACTCTTCATGCGGTCGGTTCCTCGGTGCGTCGCGGACAGAGGATGGCGCCTCGGGCATGATACGGACACCAAGCGCCGGAAGTCACCAGTAAGGTGGTTCGGGCTAGAAACCGGTCTCGTCCCCTATCTCGCCCTTTGCCCGGTGTGGGCGACCCGTCCCAGGGCAACCCGGCGGCATGCGGGTTGCACGTTGGGTGCTGGCGATCACGGCCTGGACCATCTGCGCGGTGGCGCTCAGCGCGTTCAGCCTCGGCCGGGTCAGCGCGGCCCGCGAAGCGCTGATCAAGGCCACGCGACCGGCGCCCGGTGTGAGCCCACCGGCCTCGCCGTCACCGTCCCCGGGCTCGCCGACGCTCCTGCGCACGCCCGGCGGCAACGTCATGGCCGGGTGTGACAAGGGCCAGGTGCGGGTGGTGTACCTCCGCCCGGCGGCCGGATTCCACATCGTGAGCGCGGACCGGGCGCCGGCGCCGCAGTCCCGCGTCACGTTCAAGACCGACGGCCGTGAGGTGCGGGTGGTCGTGACCTGCGCCGACGGCGAGCCGCACGCCGAGACCACGCTCGGCTAGCTCCTCGAGCAGCGGCATCCGCCGGGAATCAGTCGAGCTCCCGCTGCGGTACACCCAAGTTCTGCGGCACCACGGCCGTGCCGACGCCCCGGATCGCCATCGAGGCGCAGCGCTGCGCCACGTCCGCCGCCTCGGCCAGCCCGGCGCCGGCGAGCCGGGCCAGGACGAACCCGGCCAGATAGGCGCCACCGGCGCCGGCCGCGTGTGCGACGCGGGCCGGCGGCGCGGCGGTGGCGACCGTCTCGCCGTCGAGGCCCATGACGACCGATCCCTCCGCGTCGAGCGTCACCGCGACGACGGCCGCCCCGGTGTGCCGCAGCAACTGGCCGCGGTCTCGCTCCCGGTCGAACTCGGCGCTGGAGCCCTTGGCGGCTTGGCCCGGCTCGCGGCCCATCACCCGGCTCACCTCGTCCCGGTTCGGCGTCACCAGGTCGGGGCCGACCGCCGCCCACGGCGCGAGGTCGTGCGCGTCCACGGCGAGCAGCGGCATGTCGAGGCGGCGCGCGGCCAGCAGCGCGCGGACCTCTCGCCCGAGCGCGCCGATGCGGTGGTCACAGACGACGACCGCGTCCGGGCGCGGGTCGGTCCGCAGCGCCTCGTCGAGCCGGCGCACGAGCGTCTCGGCGGCGATCGGGCTCAGCGGGCCGGTGTCGCCGTCGTCGAAGCGGACCAGGACGTAGCCGTCGGCGACCACGCGCCGCTTGGTGACCGTGCGCCGGCCGACCGCGGTCACCAGGCGGTCGGCCACGCCGCTGTCCCATACGCAGGTGCGCAGGCGGGCGCCGGCGTCGTCGTCGCCGACCGCGCCGATCAGGGTGGCCCGCGCACCGAGGGCGGCGAAGTTCGCCGCGGTGTTCGCCGCGCCGCCGCACACCTCGCGGGTGGTGTCGAGCGCGATCACGGGCACCGGGGCCTCGCGGCTCAACCGGGTGGGGGTACCACAAAGCCAGCCGTCCAGCAGCGCGTCCCCGACGACGAGCACCGAAGCGTCGCGCCAGCCGTCGGCCAGCGCGGCGAAGTTGCCTGAGGTTTGCACCGGCCGCCGGTACCCTGCTCGGCGCGCTTCATTCCCTGCGACAATCGGGGGTATCGAACGCGCAGACGTGGCGATCATCGGCGGGGGCATCGCCGGCCTGGCCCTCGCCGCCGAGCTCGCCGAGCTGGATGGCCGGTTGGTCGAGCGGTCAGGCGGCGCCCGGCCGCAGTCGCGCATCGTGCTACTCGAGCGGGAGAACCAGTTCGCGTATCACACGACGGGCCGCTCCATCGCGGCCTTCGCCGAGAGCCTCGGCAGCCCGCAGACTCGCGCCGTCACCCGCGCGTCGCGCACGATCCTCGACGCGCTCGGCGCCGAGTCGGGCGCGCCGCTGCTGCGCACCCGGCCGGTCGTGTGGGTCGCCGACGAGGAGCACCTCGACCGCCTCAACCGGCTGCTGACGGGCAACCCGGCGCTGCGGGCGGTCGACCCGGCTGCCGCGCGGACCCTGTGCCCCGTGCTGCGCGAATCGGCGGCGGCCCGGGCCGCGGTCGAGCGCACCGCCCAGGACGTCGACGTGGACGCGCTGCAGCGGCAGTACCGCGACCGCGCCACCGCCGCCGGCGCCGTCCTGCGCACCGCGATCGGTCTCGAGGCCGGCACCCGCGAGCCGGACGGCTGGCGGCTGGCCACCGACCGCGGCGAGCTGCGCGCCGGCCGAGTCGTGAACGCGGCCGGCCCGTGGGCCGACGCCGTGGCCGGCCGCCTCGGCGCGGCCCCGGCCGGCCTGACCAACCTGCGCCGTACCGTGGCGATCGTCTCGGCCGAGAGCATCAGCCCGGCCTGGCCCCTCGTCATGGACGTGGGCGAAGGCTTCTACTTCCGTCCCGAGCACGGTGGCCTGCTGGTCTCCCCCGCCGATGAGACCCCGTCCCCACCGACCGATGCCGTGGCCGTGCCCCGGGACGTCGGCCTGGCGGTGGAGCGCGCGACGACCGCCACCACGCTGCACCCGCAGCGGGTCCGCACCAGCTGGGCGGGCCTGCGCACCTTCGCACCCGACCGCGACCCGATCGTCGGCCCGGACCCGCGGCACGAGGGGCTCTACTGGTTCGCGGCCCTGGGCGGCACCGGCATCCAGACGGCCCCCGCCCTGGCGAGGCTGGCTGCCGCGCAGCTGCTCGACGAGCCGTACGAGATCCCCGGCCTGCGGCTAGAGGCACTGCTGCCCCGCTGAGCGCCACCCAACTGCGGCTTTAGCAGCGTTTTGCACCTTTTCGCGGGTACGATCGGTATCACGTTCTTGCGGGTTGGGGGTGGTATGCCGCAACTCGACACCGGCGTGCTCACGCACCCTGAGCGGCTCCGCGCCCTGCGCCGCGCGCGTCTGCTGCTGACCTCGTCACCGGCCCCGGTCGACGGCCTGGTCCGGCTCGCCGCGCGCTCGGTGGCCGCCCCCGTCGGCCTGCTCACCCTCGTCGACGACGAGCGCATCCACGTCGTCGGCCGGCACGGCCTGCCGCCGGACCTCGACCGGGTGGGCGCCGAGCCGGCGACGAGCTCGTTCTGCCAGTCCGTGGCCAGCGAGGACAGCCCGCTGGTCGTCCGCGACGCCCGTAAGGACCCGATGCTGCGCGACCTCGGTGTGGTGCCCGGCCGGAACATCATGGCGTACCTCGGCCAGCCCGTCCACGACGTCAGCGGCCATGCGCTCGGTGCGGTCTGTGTCACCGACTCGGTGCCGCGGCACTGGACCGACGACGACATCGCCGCGATCGCCGAGTGCGCGGGCCTGCTAGAGGTCCTGCTCGCCGCCGAGACGTCCCGCGAGGACATCGCGCTGGCCGCGGCCGAGACCGACGCTGTGCTGGAGACCGCGCTGGAGGCGTCCGTCTCGATCGAGCTGAGCGGCGAGATCACCCGCTGGAACCGGGCCGCCGAGCGCACCTTCGGCTGGTCCGCCGAGGAGGCGATCGGCCAGCACGTGCACGAGCTGATCATCCCCGAGCGGTTCCACGCCGCGCACCGCGCCGGGCTGGCCCGGCTGGCCCACGGCTGCCCGCCGCGCCTGATCGACCAGCGGCTGCGGCTGTACGCCGTGCACCGCTGCGGCACCGAGTTCCCCATCGAGCTGACGCTCAACGTCGTCGACAGCCCGCGGGGCCGGCACGCCCACGCCTTCATCTACGACATCAGCGAGCGGGTCATCGCCGAGCGGCAGCTCGCCCACGAGCGGCACTTCCTCAGTGTCCTGCTCGACAACCTCGACGCGGGCGTGGTCGCCTGCGACGAGCGCGGCCGGCTGATCCTGTTCAACCAGGCCATGCGCGAGATCACCGGCCACGACGCGAACTTCTCGACCGCCGAGGCGTGGACCGGGGAGCGCGGCGCGACCGGCGGCGGCACGATCCTCGGCGAGGAGATGCCGCTGACGCGGGCGTTCCACGGTGAGCACATCCGCGACGATGAGTTCGTCATCCACCCGCCGGACCGCCCGCGCCGCTCGTTCACGGTCAACGCCCAGCCGATCCGCGACTGCGACGGCACCCGGCTGGGCGCGGTCGCGGCCCTGCACGAGGTCACCGAGCGGCACCGGGCGCGACGGCTGCTGGAGTGCGAGCTCACCGTGTCGCGCATCCTGGAGAACGCGGCCACGATCGAGGAGGCCGGCCCGGAACTGCTCGAGACCGTGGCCCGCACGCTGCACTGGCCGCACGCCGAGATGTGGCTGGTCGACCAGGTCGGCAACGCGCCGCGCAACGCGGCGATGTGGACCGAGCCGGGCTACGAGATCCCGCCGTCCGACCTGCTCGCCCCGGGCAAGGGTCTCTCGGGCCTCTCGGGCCTGGCCTCGGAGGCCTCGCAGACCGGGCAGCCCACCTGGGTGCCGGACATCCGCGCGGTCGGCAGCCGGCTCCACGTGCCGTCGCTGGCCGAGCACGGGCTGCGGGCCGGGCTGGTGGTGCCGATCCGCGACGGCACCGGGGTCACGGGCACGCTGAGCTTCTTCGGCGACGCCGCCGAGCGGCCGGAGCAGTCCCTCATGGCGCTGCTCTCCGGCATCGCCTCGCACGTCGGGCAGTTTCTGCGGCGCCGCCGGGCCGAGGACCTCGCCAAGCGGCTGGCCCGCGCGAAAGCCGAGTTCATCGCGTTGGTCGGCCACGAGCTGCGCACGCCGCTGACGTCCATCTCGTCGTACGCCGAGCTGCTGCTGCGCGACCACGACGACGAGACCACCCGCACCCGGTCGCTGGCCGACATCGCCCGCGACGCGGAGAACCTGCGCGCGATCATCGACGACCTGCTCGACCTGGCCGGCCTGGAGAGCGGCTACGTGACGATGCGCGAGCGCCCGCTCGACTTCGCCGCCGTGGTGCGCGAGGTCGCCGACGCCAACGCGCAGGCGGCCTGGGAGAGGGATCTCGACATCTGCGTCCGGCTGCCCGGCGGCGCCGCGCCCGTGTCCGGCGACCTGCCCCGGCTGCGCAAGGTCGTCGACCAACTGGTCACCAACGCGGTCACGTTCACCCCGGCGAGCGGCCGGGTGGAGATCCGCCTCGACAGCGACGCGGCCGGCGTGACGCTGCGGGTGGGCGACCAAGGCGGGCCCGACGCCGGCCTCGGCCTGGCGATCAGCCGCACGGTCGTGGAGCGGCACGGCGGCACGATCACCGTCACCGACCACGGCGACAAGCCCGGCACGACGATTGTGGTGCGCCTCCCCGCGTACCGCCCCTGACTTGTGTCCTTGGAACCGTCGGGCAAGCTGGATGCATGCGCGTTCGATGGATGACATTGCTCCTGGTGAGCGGGCTGGGACTCAGCGCGTGCTCCGGCTCCGGCACGGCATGGAAGAGCCCCGGCGGCGACGGCTCGAAGGCACCCTCCTCCGCCGTGCACATCACGTCGCCGGCGGACGGGGCGAAGGACGTCCCGACCGCGCTTGACCTCGTCTTCTCGGCCCCGTCCTCGGCGACGGTGACGCTGAAGGACGACTCCGGCGCGGCGATCAGCGGTTCGCCCGCGCCTGCGTCCTCCGTCACCGCCTCGTCCTCCGCCTCGTCCGCCGCTTCGGCTGCCGCTTCGTCGTCCCCAGCGGCGGACAGCGTTCGGTGGATTCCCGATAAACAGCTCAAATGGGGCACCGACTACACCGCCACCGTCACCGCGGGCGGCGCCACCAGCAGCGTGAAGTTCACCACCATGACCAAGCCCACGAGCACGACACGGGTGATCAGCCAGGTCGGCGACAAACAGGTCGTCGGCGTGGGCATGCCGATGATCCTGCAGTTCGGGATGGACATCCCGAAGGACAAGCGGGCCGAGGTACAGCGGCGGCTCTTCATGTCCTCCGACCCGCCGCAGGAGGGCGTCTGGAACTGGTTCAGCTCCAAGGAGATCCACTACCGCCCGAAGGAGTACTGGCAGGCGGGCACGAAGCTGACCCTGCGCGCGGCGCTCGGGGGCGTCTCGTTCGGCGGGCAGCCCGGCAAGGAGACGTACGGCGAGAGGGACCTCACCGTCGACGCCACCGTCGGCAAGCGGCTCATCATGGAGGTCGACAACGCCACCAAGCAGATGACCGTGACCGAGGACGGCGTGCTGCTCAAGACCATGCCCGTGAGCCTGGGCAAGCCGAGCAGCCCGTCCGACAGCGGCAACTTCATCGTGATGGTCAAGAACGAGTGGGAGTGGTTCGACTCCTCCACCTACGGCGTGCCGGTGGACTCTCCCGGCGGCTACCGCACGAAGGTCCAGTTCCCACAGCGCATCACGTGGAGCGGGCAGTACATCCACGCCGCCCCGTGGTCCGTCCCCGACCAGGGCAAGCGCAACGTCTCGCACGGCTGCGTGAACGTCTCGCTGGAGCTGGCCCAGTGGCTCTACGGCGTCACGCACATCGGCGACCCGGTCATCGTGAAGGGGACCGAGGAGCGCGTGAAGTACGGCGACGGCTGGACCGACTGGGAGCTGCCATGGGAGCAGTACGTCAAGGGCAGCGCTCTCTAGAGCCCAGTTTTGGCTGGCCGAGGGGGACCTGGTAGCCTGATTTATCGCGCACGGTGACGCGTCGTTGTTCCATGCGCCAAGAAACCCAACCGAGCTATCAAGACGAGGCTGTCGCGTGGCGAACATCAAATCCCAGATCAAGCGCAACCGGCAGAACGAGAAGCGCCGCCTGCGCAACAAGTCGGTCAAGTCGTCGCTGAAGACGGCCATCCGCAAGTTCCACGAGGCGAGCGCCGCCGGCGACAACGAGACGGCCACCGCGCTGCTTCGTGACGCGTCCCGCAAGCTGGACAAGGCCGCCAGCAAGGGCGTCATCCACAAGAACCAGGCCGCCAACCGCAAGTCGGCGATCACCAAAAAGCTGAGCGCGCTGACCTCTGCCTGACGGCTCCGCCGCCAGCGCTGCCACACTGCGAAAAGCGCCGCCCACCCAGGTGGAGCGGCGCTTTCGCTGTGCTCACGACCCGGCCGCCGACCTTGCGGCCTCGCCGCCGTCGCTGCGGGCTTTCGTCGTGCCCGCCGCCGTCGCGGCCGGTTCAAATTCGCGAGTTGGCCCGCTTCGGTTCCCTCCCGGGGCACAGGCAAAAGTGACCTTGGAAGATCCCGGCGAGGGTGCTTCCAAGGTCACAGCACCGGCACTCGCATGCCGGATGAAGTTCTGACTACTCCCGTCAGGCGAATCGGCCCTGGTTCAGGCCGCCCGTACGCTGGCGGGCCAGGTCCTCGTCCGAGCGCCGCTGCCGCTCCGCGTGCCGCCCGGTCGCGAAGTGGCTCGACGTGACGTTGTCGGTGTCGTCCGAGCGGCGCCGACCCCGGGGCTGCTGGTGCCACGCGTGCCGGCCGTCGGACTCACGGCTCTGCGGGCGCCCCTCCCCGTCCCCGGTGTGCCCGTCGTCGAACCAGCGGTGCTCGCTGCCAGCGGTGTCCTCGTACCAGCCGTGATCCCTCACCGCTCCGTCGAAGCGCCCGTAGCCGCCCGCGGCGTCGTCGTAACGTCCGTAACCGTCGGCGTGCTCCTCCGCCGTGCGGTACGCCTCATCGTGTGCCGCCTGCTCGTGGCTCGCCTGGCCGAACACCGGCCGTGTGCCGGCGTGCTCGCCCGTGTGACGGGGCGCGACGCTCTCCCAGCCGTACGGGTCCCACGAGGGCGGCGTGCCGTACGGCGAACGGGCGCTCCCCCACGCCGCCTGGTCCGCCCACCCGGTCTCGTCGGCCCAGTTCGCCTGTGCGGTGGCGCCCGCCGCCTCGGTGCTCCACGCGGCCGAGTCGCCCCAGCCGCCGGTCTCGCCTCGCCAGTCCGCCTGGGCGTCGGGCGCGGCCGGGCGGGCCGGTTCGGCGCCGTGCCCGGCCCACGGGTCCTGGGCGGGCTGGCCGCTCCAGCCCGACGGGTGCAGGGGGCGCGACCGCTGGAACCCGTGCGCGTCGATGTCCGTCCACTCGTCCCCGGCCGCGCCGACCGGCTCCTCGGCCGCCGGGGCGGGGACGGCCGGGGGCGCGTCCGAGGCCGCCGGGATGGAGACCTTGACGATGCCGACCTTCTTGCGCTGCGACGGCGGCTCGACGCGAGCGATCTCTGCGCGGTCCAGCGCGGTCGCGGTACGCCGGGAAACCGATGGTGCCTCGCCGGTTCGGGCATCCGGATCCAGCCTGATGGCCGACGCTCGATCGGATGAATCACGCTCGGCAGCCCGGACCTGGACACGGGCCTGAACGTGCGCCGGGCGCCAGTCGCCGACCACCGTGTCGTTGACCTTCACCATGATCGCCACGACGGCCGGCAGGACCGCCACCCCCCACCAGTTGACCAGCTCGGCGAGGGCCAGCAGCACCCCGACGGCGATCATGCACTCGAACAGCAGGAAACTCACGAACCCGTCCACGTGCAGGTGCCGAAGCCGCAGCACACGGACGTACAGCGGTGCCTGGTGCGCAATCCCGTTGCTCGTCGTCATCGTCCTATTCCTCCACCGCGCGCAGCGACCACTGCGAACACCGCCCGTTCGAGCGCGTAACCGCGGTCATCAGCTCCACCCTTCACGGCGGCATTGCACTGCGCAGCCGCCCGCATGGCATCAACGAGCGCCTCGGCCGTCCAGCCACGGGCTTGGCGCTGCGCGCGTTCGACCTTCCACGGAGGCATTCCCAAACTCCCGGCGAGCTGGTATGCGCTGCCCTTCCCGGCGGCGGCGACTCGGGCGACGGTACGGACCCCATCGGCGATGGCGTCGGCGATCGGCACCGGGTCGACGCCGACGTGCAGGGCCCACCGCAGCGCCTCCAGCGCACCGGCCACGTCGCCGACCATCACCGCGTCGGCGACCGTGAAGCCGGAGACCTCGGCGCGACCCTTGTAGTACTGCGCGATGGTCTTCGCGTCGATCCGACCCGCGGTATCGGCCATGAGCTGCGAGCAGGCGGCGACGATCTCCCGCAGGTCGTTGCCGACGGCCGCGAGCAGCGCCTCGGCCGCGTCCTCGCCGATCTTGCCGCCCTGCCGCCGGATCTCGTTGCGCACGAAGTCGACGCGCTCGCGGTGCTTGGTGATCTTCACGGCCGGCACGACATCGGCGCCGGCGGACTTGAGGCCGTCGGCGAGTGCCTTGCCCTTGGCCCCGCCGGCGTGCGTGACCACGAGCACGACGTCGTCCTCAGGGTTGCCCGCATACGCGACCAGCGCCGCCGACACGTCCTTCTTCCCGTCCTGCCCGTTGTGCACGACGAGCACCCGCCGCCCGCCGAACAGCGAAGGGCTCAGCATCTCGGCC
This sequence comes from Dactylosporangium sp. NPDC051484, assembly GCF_040689395.1. Classification (NCBI taxonomy): domain Bacteria; kingdom Bacillati; phylum Actinomycetota; class Actinomycetes; order Micromonosporales; family Micromonosporaceae; genus Dactylosporangium; species Dactylosporangium sp. NPDC051484. The sequence continues at coordinate 58,305 of NZ_JBFAZX010000028.1, forward strand.
AGCTCCCCCGCGACGAGCTCGCCGCCGGGTCGCTGGCGCACCTCAGTGTCCGGGTCTTCGGCCCGGGCGGCGGCAATGGTCTCGGCGACGGCGCGGGCGACGAGCAGCTCCTCGTCGCCGATCACCAGGCGAAGGCGGGGAAGGTTGGACACGCCAGCCATCGTGTCACGCCTTGCGGACCGCGACCGCCAGGCGACCATCGCCGTCGCGCAGCACGGCCAGGTCACCCTGCAGGTCGGTGCGCAGCACCCGCGCCCCGCCCCGCTCGAGCCGAGCCAGCAGCACCGGGCTGGGATGCCCGTAGTCGTTGCCGACCCCCACGCTGACCAGCGCGATCCGGGGGACCACGGCCTCCAGGAACCCCTCGTCTTGGAAAGCCGACCCGTGATGGGCGACCTTCAACACATCCGCCCGCAACAGCCCCGGATCGTCCGCGGCGCGCAGGCTGAGCTGCTCCTCGGTCTCCGCGTCGCCGGTGAGCAGCAGCCGGAACCCATCCGTCGCCACGGCCAGCACCAGCGAGTTGTTGTTCGGATCCGATCGCGTGCCCGTCATGGGTCGGACGGGGCCGAGGACCGCGATGCGGACCGGGCCGACGTCCAGCACCGCACCGGCCGGCCCGGCCACCCTGGGCAGGCCGCGCCCGAGCACGGCGGCCCGGCCGGCCGCGGGCTCGGCGAAGTCCGGGGCGAGCAGGGCGTCCACCCGCCGCCCGCGCAGCACCCCGTCGAGGCCGCCGATGTGGTCGGCGTGGAAGTGGCTGAGCACGAGCAGCGGTACCCGCCGAACGCCGAGTCTGCGCAGGCACCCGTCCACCGCGTCCGGGTCCGGTCCGGCGTCGACGACCACGGCCGCGCCTGGCCCCGCCGCCACGGCGAGCGCGTCGCCCTGCCCGACGTCGCAGGCCACGACCAGCCACCCCGACGGCGGCCAGCCCGCGGCGAGCAGGCGCACCGGCGCGGCGCCGAGCGCGGCCGCTACGGCCGTGACGAGCGCCCAGCGGCGTATGACCGGCCGCCCGGCCGCGAACAGCATCGCGGCGACCAGCACGCCCAGCAGCAGCCCGCCCCCGGCCCCGCCGGGCCACGGCAGCAGCCCGGCCGGCACGTCCGCGCCACGATGGGCGACGAAGACCAGCCAGCGGGCCGGCCACGACGCGAGCCAGGCCGCGAAGGCCGCGGCGGACGGGGCGAGCGGCGACAGTACCGCCGCGAAAATGCCCAGGATCGTGGCCGGCGCGACCACGGGCTCCGCGAGCAGGTTGGCCGGGACGGTGGTCAGGCTGACGCTCGCCGAGATCGCCGCGATGACCGGCGCGCACGCGGCCTGCGCCGCGGCCGGGACGGCGAGCGCCTCGGCGGCCACCCGCGGCCAGCCCCGCGCCCGCAGCGCCTCGGTCCACCGCGGCGCGATCAGCACCAGCCCGCCGGTGGCCAGCACCGACAGCGCGAACCCGGCGTCCACCGCCAGTTCCGGATCGACCACGACGAGCGCGAGCACCCCGGCCGCGAGCGACGGCACCGCGGCCCGCGGCCGCCCGAGCGCCAGCGCCACGAGTGCCAGCCCGCCCATCGCCGCCGCGCGCAGCACGCTGGGCGACGGCCGCACCAGCACCACGAACCCGGCCAGCGCCAGCACGCACACCACGGCGGCGACCCGCGGCCCGGCCCGGCACCACCGAACGACCGCGAGCATCAACCCCACGACAATCGCCAGGTTGGCCCCCGACACGGCGGTCAGGTGCGTCAGCCCGGTCGTCTTGAAGTCGTCCGCCAGCGCCGGATCGAGCCGGCTGGTGTCGCCGACCACGAGCCCCGGCAGCAGCCCGCCCGGCTCCGCCGGCAGGCCGAGGCAGGCCCGCTGCAGCCCGGTCCGCAGCGTCCCCGCAGCCCGCTGTACGAATGGTGCGCCCCCGGCGAGCGCGGGCGCCCCGGCGACCGAGACGAGCGCGGCGCGCAGGTCACCACCGTCCGCCGGCGCCAGCCGCCCGTCGGCCTCGGCCGCCTGCCCCGGTAGCAGCCCGAGCCAACCACGGTCGCCGGCGAGCACGAGCACCCGCGCGGAGACCGCGATCCGCGCGCCGTCGGCGGTCGACACCCAATCCAGCTCGGCCGGCACGACGACGGTGGCGTCCCGCCCGACGCGCGCCCGCCCGAGCCGCGGGTCGTCGGTGATCCGCAGCCCTACCCGCACCGTGGCGTGCCGCGCGGCGAGCCCGCGCAGTGGCTCCGCGTCACGCTCCCCGACCCGCGCCGCGGTGGCTGCCGCGCCGCACGCGAGCCCGGCCGCGACCGCCGCGACAATCCATCTGGTACCGCGAATGCCCCGCCCGACCGCCCAGCCCCACCGCGGCTCGGAGATCGGCCCGGAACGCAGCCCGGCATGGGTGCCACGCCCGTCCACCGGTCCCCGTCGCGGCCCGGTATGGGTGCCACGCCCGTCCGCCGGGACCCGTCGCGGCCCGGGGGTCGGCCCGGAACGCAGCCCGGTATGGGTGCCACGCCCGTCCGCCGGGACCCGTCGCGGCCCGGCGGTCGGCCCGGAACGCAGCCCGGCATGGGTGCCACGCCCGTCCGCCGGGACCCGTCGCGGCCCGGGGACGGGTCCCGGCCGCCGCCCGGCGCGGGTCGTCGCCGCGGGCCAGGCCACGGCCACGAGCAGGGCCACCCCCGCGATCGCCCAGCCGGCCCCGGCCGGGACGAACAGCGCCGCGATCGCCGCGAACCAGCAGCCCAGCGCCGCCCCGGCGAGCCGCATGTCCGCGCTCACACCGTCACGCGGTCCTTGAGCTGCTGGAACTTCGCGTTTCCGATCCCCTCGACCTGCCGCAGGTCGGTCACCGCCCGAAACCCGCCGTGCCGGTCGCGGAACTCGACGATCCGCTGCGCGAGCACCTCCCCGATGCCCGGCAGCGTCTGCAGCTCGGCCACGGTCGCGGTGTTGAGGTTGACCGGCCCCGTGCGGCCCGCCCCGCCCGCGCCGCCGGTGTTCACGCCACCCACCGCCCCCGGCGGCGGCGTCACCCCGATCGCGATCATCTCCCCGTCGACGAGCTTGCGGGCGAGGTTGACCCCGGTGAGATCGACGCCCGGCACCACCCCGCCGGCCGCCTCGATCGCGTCCGCCACCCGCGATCCCGCGGGCAGCCGCACCAGCCCCGGACGATGCACCCGCCCGGCGACCGAGACGACGAGCATCGCGGGCGCGCTGGACGTTGCGGCGACCGGCGGCGCCGAGCTGACCTGCGGCACCGGGGTGACCCGGGGCCGCGACCACCACACGAGCCCGGCCGAGATGCACACCACCAGCCCGGCCACCACCAGCAGGACCCGCACCCCGCGCCGGCCGGGATCGAACGCCGCGAACGCCGACCGGCGCCTCGGCTCCAAGACCTCCTCGAACGCCGGCCGCCGCCCCGGCTCGAACGCCTCCTCGAACCCGGCCCGCCCGCCCTGTCCGCCAGCCTCGAGTTCGTCGCCCCGCCGTTGCTCTTTCGCCGGTCTTCGCCGTCCGCGGAACGTCCGGTCCCACGGATAGGCCGTCTCCGCGTCCTCCGGCCATTCCCACGATCCGGCCGCCGCACTCGGCGACGTCTCCCGCGAGCCGGCCGCCGCACCCTCCGGCGTCGCATCCGATATTTCCGAAACATCGGGTTCGTCGGGTGGCAGGGCCGTCACGCGAGCCAGGCGGGTCGAGGCCGTCGAGCCGTCGTCGTAGTCGTCTGAGCGCCACATGACCCGGCAGGTTAGGCCGGACGCGGGGTGTCGCGCTCGGCCCGGACGCCGAATCTGTGGATAACCGGCCGCTTGTGGATAACCCCCGAAACGACGGTTGATCTGTTATGCGACCCGGTGGACCACCACGGCGACCATGCCCGGCCCGACGTGGGCGCCGACCACCGCACCGACCTCCGTCAGATACGCCCCGCGCAGCCGCTCGCCCAGCCGCTCCTTGAGCGTTGTCAGCAGCGCGTCGGCGCGATCCGGGGCGGCAAGGTGGTGCACCGCGATGTCCGCGTCCGCGTCGCCGGCGGCCTCGACGGCGATGTCGACGAGGCGGGCGAGCGCGCGACTCGCGGTGCGGACCTTTTCCCGCACCACCACGCCCTCCTCGGTGGTGTGCAGGATCGGCTTCACCGACAGCGCAGTCCCCAGCAGCGCCGAGGCCGCGCCGATCCGGCCGCCCCGGCGGAGGAACTCGAGCGTGTCGACATAGAAGAGGGTGGTGGTACGCGCCACCGCGTCCACCGCCGCCTGCCGGACCTCCGCGAGCGTCCCGCCGGCCGCGGCGGCATCGGCGGCGGCCAGCGCCGGGAAGCCGAGCCCCATCCCGGTCGACCGCGTGTCGATGACCTCGACCTTGCCGTCGAACTCGGCGGCGGCGAGCATGGCGGCGTCGTACGTCCCCGAGAGCCGCGCCGACAGGTGAACCGACAGCACCGCGTCCGCGCCGGAGTCGAGCAGTTCGCGGTACACCTGAGCAAACGCCTCGGGGGACGGCCTGGACGTAGTCACGGCGACCCGCCGGGCGTTCAGCGCCTCGGCGACCGCGGCGGAGTCGATGTCGACGGTCTCCAGGCCGGGAACGCCGTTGACGACCACGGCCAGCGGCACGACGGTGAGTTGCCCGCCGGTGGCGGGCAGCGGTGGCAGATATGCGGTCGAGTCGGTGACCACGGAGACGGCGGAATGTTGGCCGGTCATGACCGCACCGTAGCCGATTCCGGCCCATCCCGGCCCCCCAGAGCCGTGCCGTCTCAGCGCCGCCTCACCCTCAGTGCTCGATCCTGGTCACCTGGAACGGCGTGCCCTGCTGGCAGGTGGTCATCATGTCGGGCTGCGGCGTACCGTACACGGTCACCTGCGCCCCGCTCTTCAGCGCCGCCCGGTCGCCGCCGACGAGCAGATACGTCTTGGAGTCGGTGGCGAGCAGCACGCAGCCGGGCTCGACGCCGTCCTTGATCGTGCCGCGGAGGGCCATGGCCGACCCGGACGGCATTGGATCACCGGGCCGGATCGACGCCCCGGCGGAGGGCGGCGCCGAGGACGGCGGGACGACGGACGGAGCGATGACGGACGGAGGCGGGGCGGTGACCGGCTTCGACGAACCGGACGAACCGGACGAGCCGCACCCGGCCAGCCCACCCAGCCCGATCCCGGCGAGTACGAACAACGCGACGAACCGAACTCTCATGATCCTCTGACGCTAGCGCCCCGCCCCGGGTTCCGCTGCCCCAGCCCAAGATCCGGCCGGCACCCCGTCACCCACCGTGCGCAGAGGACACGCTCGCCATGATCACGGAGCGCTCGTGTACTCCCTGGTACACGAGCGCTCCGTGATCATGGCGAGCCCGACATCCGAGCGGCAAGCGCGGGCCGGCGGCAAGCGCGGGCCGGCGGCAACCGCGCGGGCCGGCGGCAAGCGCGGGCCGGCGGCAACCGCGCGGGCCGCAAGCCCGGCGGGCGGCGATCAGGGCACGTTGTGGGCCTGCAGCGTCCAGCCGCGCACCGGGTCGTGGCGCAGGTGGGTGGCGTGGCAGTTGTGCAGCGCCCCCAGCGTCGATACCAGGTCCATCGGCCAGCCGAGCAGTGCGACCGTCGCGTATCGGGCCGCCGCGCCGTGCGTCGCGGCCACGATCACCGCGTCGGGGGCGGCCACGTCGACCGCCTCCTGCAGCGCCGCGACCATCCGCTTCGCCACCGCGTCGATCTCCTCGACGCCGGCGTCGCCGACCTCCTCGCCCCGGCGCCAGCGGGCGAACGACTCCGGCCAGCGCTGCGTCACCTCGGGGTGGGTGTGGCCCTCCCATTGGCCGAAGGTCCGCTCGCGCAGCCGTGAATCATGCGTCACCGGCAGCCCCGACACCTCGGCCAGCGCCGCCGCCGTGGTGGCCGCCCGCGTGAGGTCACTTGCGACGAGCGCCGTCGGACCGAGGGCGGCCAGGCGCGGCGCGCTTTCTCGGGCCTGCTCGACCCCGACCGCGGACAGGGGCGTGTCGGTCTGCCCCTGAATCCGCCCTGCCGCGTTCCACTCCGTCTGCCCGTGCCGCCAGAGGATGAGCAGCGTCACGCCGCCACCCCCGGCAGGACACACGAATACGCGGCCGGACATGGCATCACGCCACGCGGACGCACAACCAAACGCAGCGTCATGCGGACGCGGGCAGGTCGCGGTCGACGAACTCGATCTGCGGACAGTCCTTCCACAGCCGGTCGAGGGCGTAGAACTCCCGCTCCTCGGTGTGCTGCACGTGCACGACGATGTCGGCGTAGTCCAGCAGCACCCACCGCCCGCCGCGCTCGCCCTCACGGCGCACCGGCTTGGCCTTCTCTGGCAGCTGGACGAGGCGCTCCTCGATCGCGTCCACGATCGAGAGCACCTGGCGCTCGTTCGGCGCGGAGGCGAGCAGGAACGCGTCGGTGATGACCAGCTGGTCGGCCACGTCGAGGATGACGATGTCTTCGGCCTTCTTGTCGGCGGCCGCCTGTGCAGCGGTGAGCGCCAGCTCGCGGGCACGCTCAGTGGCGGGCACCGGACTCCTTTCGTTGGACCTTCCCGGCCAGGTTCACCGGGCTGGTTCCAGCCTCTCACGCGGGTACGACATTTCGCTCCTCAGTTGTTGCCGACTTTTCGGTACAAACCACGCTTTGCGATGTACTGCACCACGCCATCCGGTACCAGATACCAGACCGGCTTGCCCTCCTCGACCCTCCGCCGGCAGTCCGTGGACGAGATCGCCATCGCCGGGACCCGCACCAGGCTCGCCTTGTCGGGCGGAAGGTGCTCCGCGTTGAGCTCGAAGCCCGGCCGCGTCACGCCCACGAAGTGCGCCAGCTCGAAGAGGTCGGCGGCGTCCTTCCACGAAAGGATCTTGCCGAGCGCGTCCGCCCCGGTGATGAAGAACAACTCGGCGCCGGCGCCGTAGAAGGTCCGCAGGTCTCGCAGCGTGTCCACGGTGTACGTCGGCCCGCCGCGGTCGATGTCCACCCGGCTGACCGTGAACCGCGGGTTGGAGGCGGTGGCGATGACGGTCATCAGGTATCGGTCCTCGGCCGGGCTGACCGCGACCTCGCTCTTCTGCCAGGGCTGCCCGGTCGGGACGAAGACCACCTCGTCGAGACCGAACAGGTCGGCCACCTCGCTGGCCGCCACGAGGTGGCCGTGGTGAATCGGGTCGAACGTCCCGCCCATGATGCCCACGCGCATCACCGCATCGTAGTGATCAGGGAGACCTCCGGCGTACACCCCCGTCCACCGGCGCCGCGGCGGCGATCACCGTGCGTCACTCGACCGGGCGTGCCGTGCGCCGTCTTCGCCGGGCGGTAGCGGTAGCGTGACGCCCATGACGCCGTCCCACCCCAAAGGCGAGTTCGACCGGTCGCGTGCCGTCTGGCACTCGGCCCCCGGCGACAGTCACAGCAGCCGCGTCGAAGTGGCGTTCGTCGACGATCTGATCGGACTGCGCAACGGCGCCGACCCGGACAGCCCCGTCCTGGTGTTCACCGAGGCCGAGTGGGTAGCGTTCGTGGCGGGCGCCAAGGACGGCGAGTTCGACATCTGACGCCCGCCCGAACTCCTGCCGCTTCAGCAGAGCAGCGCCCGCAGCGGTGCCATGCGTTCCAGCCGCGGCCGCAGCTCGCGCACCCGCAGGGTCAGCGTCACCGCCTCCATGGTCGCCTCGTCGTCGAGCGGCGCGTAGCCCCGCCGCGCCGCCAGCCGCTGCGCGACCTCGGTCCAGTCGTACACGGGCCGCCGCGGGTGCGGATGGACGGGCTCGGGAAGATCCCAGGACCGCACCACCCCCGCGGGCCGCTCCAGCCGCTCGCCGATCGTCTCCAGCGTGACGATCGGATCGTCGGCGACCGCCGCCGCGACGGCGAGCCCGGCCCCGTCGAGATCGCGCACCCCCGACACGACCGCGTCGATCAGCGTCGGCGCCACCCGGTCGAAGGCGACCCAGGCGACCCGTCCGCCGGGATCCGCCGGCGCGAGGCCGCCCGGCAGCCCGTCGAACGCGCGCGGCGCCCGGCCCTCGGCCGGTGACGACCCGGCGGCCCCGGGCGGGGCGTAGGACGGCGGCAGCACCTCCACGCACGCGTCGTCGGCCCGGTCGAACAGCGCGTCCGCCGCGGACTCGGCCGGCTCGCCCACGATCAGTAGCCGGAACTGCCGCAGTCGCATCACAGCCCCCGCCCGCACGCCCGGTGCCGGTGCGTGAACGCGTCGATCCGCCGCGCCACGCGCTCGGCCGGCAGCCCGCGCGGCACGTCCGCCGGCACGCCGAGCCAGCCCCGGCACACCGGGCACTCCAGCCGCAGCCAGGCCCGTTCCTCGTCGATGTTCCGATGCACAGGTTCCTCCCCCCGTCGATCCCTTCCCGGGAACCAGCCAACACCAGAAAACGCCGCTTGGGAGGGGCCAGCGGGGACCCGTCGCCGACACCGTTGGCAACGAAGAAAGACCGGTGTATAAGCGAAAAAGACCTCACCAGCGGACGGCGCGCTCCCGCAGGTAGCCCAGCGAGGCCGGCGACGGCGACGGCACCACACCGAAGCGGGCCGGCCGGTAGTCGATCTCCTCGATCAGCAGATCGGCCTCGGCAAGCAGTGCCCACGGCACCTGGAAGACCCGCTCGCCCGGCACGGACACGCCCACCAGATCCACGGCGGGCAGCAGCGTCGGCGTGCCGACCGCCCAGGTGGCCGTCGTGAGCGCCGACCCGTCCGGCCGGGCGGCCAGGGCGGCCTCGGCCAGCCGCTGGTCGCCCAGCGTCCGCCGCTGGTGCTCGGCGACGTCCACCGCGAGCCGGCTGGCGGCCCGGGCCGCGGCCGGGTAGGCGGGATGCCCGCGATCCGGCCGGAACGGCACGACCCGCCCCTCGTCGTCGGTGGTGTACGCCATCGGCGACAGGGGCCGCGGGGTGCGCTCGTACTCGTCGGACGCGAGCTCGTACAGCTGCTCGACCAGGCGCGGCTCGTCGGCGCACACGAGCAGCATCAGCGTGCTGGGCAGGAAGGCGACCGCCCGCCCGCCGACCTGCTCGTCGAGCTCGGCCAGCCAGCCGTCGAGCAGGACCCACGAGACCAGCTGCTCGCCGCCGTAGTCGGGCACGTGCAGTACCGAAGGCCCGAAGAATCCCGCCGAGGCGGGCAGCTCCGCGCGGGCCAGCGTGCGGTGATGGGCCGCGGCGAAGATCTCCTCCGCGCTCACCCCCCACCGCGCCGGGCTGTCGATGTCCAGCGGCACCTCGCCGGCGAGGACAACCTCGTCGAGGTGCGGCAGCGCCGGCCGGCGCAGCGTGCGGGTGCCCCGGGCGGCGTGGCGCAGGGCGAGACGCAGGTCGGGCAGCGCCTCGGCGAACGTCGCCGGCTGTGCGGGCGGGGTGAGGCTGTGCGCCACGAACTCCCGCACGAACTGTTTGCGGTCGCTGGGACTTCGGTGGCCGCGCTGGTACTGCGTGAAGGCCTTCGACAGGAAGAGCGTGCTGTACGCGTCCTGGCCGCATTCGCACACGATGGCGAACTGGTTCGGGCGGAATTCGGCGTCGGTGAATCCGAGTCTGCGCAGCTCGGCCAGGACCTGGTCGGCGAAGCGCTCCCGTGGTGAACGGGTCGGTCGGGTCAGCCGCTCGAGGATGCCCACCGACCAGACACTAGCCTCAGGTGAGCTCGGACGCGATGGGCTCGGGACCAATCACAAGTTTTTCGTAGCACAGGCCGAGCGGGCTGTGTACAAACGGCCCATGCGAAGAAATCGGTCGATAACCGGCAGATCCGCACAATCGGATGGAGCCGGGCCGTCGAGCGCCGGCGTGACCAGATGGCGGGCGGCCGGGTCCACCGCGTACACATGGCTTTCCCGGCCACCATCCGACCTGCTGGTCGACGAGCGCGACGGTTAAAAGTCCTCGTCGTCGTCGCTCGTGGATGAGACTTCCAGCTCCTCGTAGGGCCTGCGGCGGGCGGCACGCATGGCCTTGCGCTCGGCCGCGCCGACGCGCTTGGCCGAATCCTCCAGGCGATAGTCGGTGCCCCGGTTGCCGGGGACGAACTCCTCCTCGACGAAGAGGTTCGGCTGCCAATCGAATTCACGAACGCCAATGCGAACCGGATCGCCGGGCTGCGCGCCGGCCTTCTTCAGCGCCGCCTCGACGCCGAGCCGGGCGAGCCGGTCGGCGAGGTAACCGACGGCCTCGTCGTTGTCGAAGTTCGTCTGGCGCACCCAGCGCTCCGGCGCGCCGCCGCGCACCACGTACACGCCCTCGGCGTCGCGCTGGATGGTGAACCCGCTGTCGTCGACCGCGGTCGGGCGCAGCACGATCCGGGTGCGCTCCGGCGTCGGCGCGGCCAGCCGGTGCTGCTTGACCAGCTCGAACAGGGCGAAGATGAACTCGCGCAGGCCCTCGTGGCTGACGGCGCTGACCTGATGCACCGCGTAGCCGCGCGCCTCCAGCTCGGGGCGCACGATGTCGGCGAGGTCACGGCCGTCGGGCACGTCGATCTTGTTGAGCACGACGAGCCGCGGCCGGTCCTCCAGCCCGCCATAGGCGACGAGCTCCGCCTCGATGGCGTCGATGTCGGAGAGCGGGTCGCGCTCGGTCTCCAGCGCGGCCGTGTCGACGACGTGGACGAGCACCGCGGTGCGCTCGATGTGCCGGAGGAACTCCAGGCCCAGGCCCTTGCCGGTGGCGGCGCCCGAGATGAGCCCGGGCACGTCGGCGACGGTGAACGTGTCGTCGCCGGCCTGCACCACGCCCAGGTTGGGCACCAGGGTCGTGAACGGGTAGTCGGCGATCTTCGGCCGGGCCGCCGAGATGGCCGCGATCAGCGACGACTTGCCGGCCGACGGGAAGCCGACCAGGCCCACGTCGGCGACGCTCTTGAGCTCGAGCACCACGTCGAGGTTCTCGCCGGGCTCGCCGAGTTCGGCGAAGCCGGGCGCCTTGCGGCGCGTGCTGGCCAGGGACGCGTTGCCACGCCCGCCGCGGCCGCCGCGGGCCAGCTCGAACTGGGTTCCGACGCCGACCAGGTCGGCGAGGATCTCGCCGTCGGGGGTCTGCACGACGGTGCCGTCGGGCACCCGCAGCGCGAGCGTCTCGCCGTTGGCGCCGTCGCGGTGGTTTCCGGCCCCGCCGTTGCCGTTGCGGGCCTTCTGGTGCGGGTGGAAGTGGAAGTCCAGCAGCGTATGCACGCCGGGGTCGACGATCAGCGTGACGCTGCCGCCGTGGCCGCCGTCGCCGCCGTCCGGCCCGCCGAACGGCTTGAACTTCTCCCGATGGATCGACACACAACCGTGACCGCCGTCGCCGGCCCTCACGTGCAGCACGGCCCGGTCAACGAACGAGGTCACCGCGAACTCCCCATCAAGCAACTACACAGCGGAAACAGCAACGGCGGGCCGGAGGCTCGCATGCCCCCTGCCCGCCGCGCTTACGAACGAACTCAGCCCTCGGCCAGCGTGATGCTGACCGTCTTGCGGCCGCGCTTGGTGCCGAAGGTCACGTGACCGGCGGCGAGCGCGAACAGCGTGTCGTCGCCACCGCGGCCGACGAGGTCGCCCGGGTGGAACTTGGTGCCGCGCTGGCGAATGATGATCTCGCCGGCGTTGACCAGCTGGCCGCCGAACCGCTTCACGCCGAGCCGCTGGGCGGCGGAGTCGCGCCCGTTCCGCGAGCTGGACGCACCCTTTTTGTGTGCCATCGCGCTTAGCCCTACTTCCCGGTGGAGATGCCGGTGACCTTCACCTGGGTCAGCGGCTGACGGTGACCCTGGCGCTTGTGGTAGCCGGTCTTGTTCTTGAACTTGTGGATCCGGATCTTCGGACCCTTGGTGTGCGCGACGACCTCAGCGGTCACTGCAGCGCTGGCAAGCGCGGCCACATCGGTGATGAGATCCTCGCCGTCGACAAGCAGGACAGCGGAGAGCGTCAGCGCATCGCCCGGCTCGCCCGCGAGCTTCTCGACCTCGATCACATCGCCCTCGGCGACCTTGTACTGCTTGCCGCCGGTCTTGACGATCGCGTACATGGGACGCGGACTCCTGTCGTAGCTACTGGCGGGCTGGTTCGGGCTGCCGCCTCCGCCGGAATCCCGGCAGAGGCACGCGAAAGACCCTGCGCACGAAAGTGCGCTTTAGAGAGCGTACGCCATGGCCGGCGTACTCCCCAAATCAGGGGCGGGTCCGGCGGCGGATGCCACCCCGGCGAGTCCGGCGCCGGGCGCCGTTGCCCGCGGACTCGTCCTCGTCGTCCTCGACGTTGTCAGGGTCGTCCTCGGAGGCGATGGGCGTGTACTCCGCCTCCTCCTGGACGTCCTCGACCACGTGCGGGGCCTCGAAGGCCCCACCGGCGCTCTCCTCCTCCGCCGGGGCCTCCTCGACCACCGCGGTGGCGCCGCGGCGGCCGCGCCGCCGGCTGCGCGGAGCGGGCACGTCGGCCTCCTCGACGCCGGTGGTGACGCCGGCCCCCCTCGACGAGTCCCCAGCGGTGGCCGAGGCGACCTTCGCCACCGCCTGGCCGTGTCCGCCGGCGCCGCCACCACGCTTCTCCGGGATCGGCTCGGTGTGGATGATCAGGCCGCGGCCCTTGCAGACCTCGCAGGTCTCGCTGAACGCCTCGAGCAGGCCCTGACCGACCCGCTTGCGGGTCATCTGCACCAGGCCGAGCGACGTGATCTCGGTGACCTGGTGCTTGGTCCGGTCCCGGCCCAGGCACTCGGTCAGCCGGCGCAGCACCAGCTCGCGGTTGGACTCGAGCACCATGTCGATGAAGTCGATCACAATGATGCCGCCGAGGTCGCGCAGGCGCAGCTGGTGGACGATCTCCTCGGCCGCCTCAAGGTTGTTGCGGGTGACCGTCTCTTCAAGGTTGCCGCCGGCGCCGGTGTACTTGCCGGTGTTGACGTCGATCACGGTCATCGCCTCGGTGCGGTCGATGACCAGGCTGCCGCCCGAGGGCAGGAACACCCGCCGGTCGAGCGCCTTGATCAACTGCTCGTCGATGCGCAGGTCGCCGAAGACGTCGCCGGTGCCGGTGTAGCGGCGCACCCGGTCGACGAGGTCCGGTGAGACATGCGACAGGTAGGGCTCGACCGAGTCGTAGGCGTCGTTGCCTTGGATGACCAGCTCGCGGAAGTCCTCGTTGAACAGGTCCCGGACGACCCGGACGACCAGCTCGGGCTCCTCGTAGAGCAGCGCCGGGGCGCTGCTGCCGGAGGACTTGTCCTGGATGGCCTCCCACTGCGCCTGCAGACGCTTGACGTCGCGCGCCAGGTCGTCCTCGGAGGCGCCCTCGGCCGCGGTACGCACGATCACGCCGGCGCCGTCGGGGACCAGGTTCTTGAGCACGTCGCGCAGGCGCTTGCGCTCGACGTCGGACAGCTTGCGGCTGATGCCGGAGGCGTTGCCGTGCGGCACGTAGACCAGGTGCCGCCCGGACAGCGCGATGTGGCTGGTCAGGCGGGCGCCCTTGGTGCCGATCGGGTCCTTGGTGACCTGCACGAGCACGGAGTCGCCGGACTTCAGCGCCTGCTCGATGGTGCGCGTGCGCCCCTCCAGGCCGGTGGCGTCCCAGTTGACCTCACCGGCGTAGAGCACCGCGTTGCGGCCCCGGCCGATGTCGACGAACGCCGCCTCCATGCTGGGCAGCACGTTCTGCACCCGGCCGAGGTAGACGTTGCCGACCATCGAGCTCGACGTCGCCCGGGTGACGTAGTGCTCCACGAGCACCTTGTCCTCGAGCACGGCGATCTGGGTGCGGTCGTTCTTCTGCCGGATGACCATCGTGCGGTCGACGGCCTCGCGGCGGGCCAGGAACTCCGACTCGCTCAGGATCGGCGGGCGCGTGCGGCGCTGCTCGCGGCCGTCCCGGCGGCGCTGGCGCTTGGCCTCCAGCCGGGTCGAGCCGGAGACGCCCTGCACCTCGTCGCGGTCGCGGGTGACGGTGCGCGGCTCACGGATCTTCACGACCACGTGCGGGTCGTCGCCGGCCTCGGCGTCGGCCGAGCCCTTCCGGCGGCGGCGGCGCCGGCGGCGGGTCAGCCCCTCGCCGTCGTCTTCGCCTTCCTCGTCGGCGGACGCCTCCGCCTCCTCGTCCGCGGCCTCCGCCTCGGCTTCGGTGTCGGCCTCCGCCTCGGCCTCGTCCAGCTCCTCGCCGGCGGGGCCCCGGCCACGGCCACGGCCACGGCGGCCACGGCGGCGACGACGGCGGGCGCCGGCCTCGAAGCCCTCGTCGTCGTCCTCGTCCTCGTCGGCCTCCGCCTCGTCGGCCTCCGCCTCGTCGGTCTCGGCCTCGTCGACCTCGGCCGGGGCCTCGACGGCCACGTCGAGCGGTGCCTCCGTGAAGACCTCCTCGGCGGCGGTCCGGCTACGGCGCCGGCGACGGGCGCGGCCGACCGGCTCCTCCTCGGCGGGCTCCTCCTCCTCGGCCAAGTCCGCGCGCTCGGCCCGGGCGGGTGCGGCCTGCTCGCTCGGCGACATGAACAGCAGCTGGACGGGGGCAGCGCGGCGGCCCCGGCGGGCCGGCGGCTCCTCGACGACCAGCGGCTCGAGCTCCTCCGGCGTTTCGGCGACCTCCTCGGGCTCCTCCGTGGGGAGCTCCTCGGCGACCGGCTCCTGTGCCGCCGGCTCGACGACGAGCGGCTCCTGCACGACCGGTTCCTCGACGGGCGGCTCTTCGGCGGGCGGCGCCTCGACGACCTTCGCGCGGGTGCGGCGGGCCCGGGTGGCCTTGACCGGGGCGGGTGGCGCCTCGATCGGCAGCTCCTGCTGCCCGGACTCGCCCGATTCGGCTGGTTCGACCGGTTCGGCGCTCGCCGTCGCCTTCCGCCTCCGGCGAGTGGTGGCGGGGGCGGTCTCAGGCGCGGCGCTGACCTCTGCCGCGGCCTCGGTCTGGGCCTCGGCCGGGGGCTCCTCGGCGGCAGCCTTCGTTGCCCGGCGGCGCGTGCGCCGGACGGGGGCGGTGCTCTCTGCCTCGCTGGCTGCGGCAGCAGCCACCGGCTCCGCGCCGGTGGTGTCGCCGCTCGCCGACTCGTTGTCGAACATGCGGACGTTCTCCAGTTCTGGCGCTCCCGGGCGCGTAGCAACGCAGCCACACGGGGGCACCGCATATATGTTGTGCCGGCGGAGGTTTCCGCTCGCGCGGACGATCCGCCGAAAGTCTGCCAACCTCGCGCCCGGGCGACCGGCGCTCCGCCACCTGGCGGATCACCCGTCGTCTACAACGACGAAGTCCCCACGACGGCCACCGGCCGATCCCCAACGCCAGCCTGGGCGAGCGGATCGACGAGGTCGCCCTGCTCGGTCAGCATTCCCTGAGCCAGTCGGGTCGCACGGGGCGGTACCGGCGGCTCCAGGTCGGCTACAACGCGCAGACCGGACAGCACATCGTCGGGTCGCACGGTCGGGGTTACCTGCCGCACGACAAGGTCGAGTATCGCACACGGTGCGTCGGTGACCTCGGAAGGTATGTCACCGGCGACGGAATCCGACAGTTCTTCGCGCCCGGGACCGCCGCCTGAGCAGGCCAGCCGCACCACTGCGGCACGCGTGTCGAAGGTTCGCCGGCCCTGCTTGGTGAGGCGCTCGACGAGCACCTCGGGCGTGTCGAGGAACGTGCGCACGGCGGCGGCGGCGTCGTGCGCGGCGATTCCGGGCAGCTCGATCCGCCAGCTCGACGCGTCGATGAGGTCGGCCAGGCTGCCGCCGCCGTTGAGCGGCGACTCGACCGCCTCGATCACGTCCAGGCCAGGCGAGAGGGCCGCGTCGAGCGCCACCCGCAGTTGCGCCGGGTCGACCACCGCTCGCAGGCCGATCTCCAGATACTCCGCCTCGCTGGCCACCCCGGTCGGCGCGGCCGAGGCGTAGGAGACCTTCGGGTGCGGCGTGAACCCCTGCGAGTACGCGATCGGCACGTTGGCCCGCAGCAGCGCCCGCTCGAACGCGCGGGCGAAGTCGCGGTGGGAGGTGAAGCGCAGGGGGCCGCGTTTGGCATACCGCAGCCGGATGCGCTGGACGACGGGCTCCTGGTTGCTCTCCGGCTGACGCTTAGGCATGCGGCACCCCTTCCGGAATCCGCAGCCCGGCGACCGGCGTGAGCGGGAGCAGCTTGCGGCCGGTCGGCCCGATCTGGATCTCGGTGTCCTGGCTGGGGCAGACGCCGCAGTCGAAGCACGGCGTCCAGCGGCAGTCGTCCTGCTCGTAGCCGGTCAGCGCGTCCTGCCAGTCCTGCCAGAGCCAGTCCTTGTCCAGCCCCGAGTCCAGGTGGTCCCAGGGCAGGACCTCGTTCTGCCCGCGCTCGCGGGTGGTGTACCAGGCCAGGTCGACACCGAACGCGGGCAGGACCTCGGCGGACGCGTCGACCCAGCGCTGGAACGAGAAGTGCTCCGACCAGCCGTCGAACCGGCCGCCGTTCTCCCAGACCCGGCGGATCACCGCGCCGATGCGCCGGTCGCCGCGGCTGAGCAGGCCCTCGACCTGGGAGGGCTCGCCGTCGTGGTACCGGTATCCGATCGCCTTGCCCAGCGACCGGTCCGAGTTGATGGCCTCCTTGAGCGCCTTGAGCCGCCGGTCGATGACCTCCGGCTCGGCCATCGGCGTCCACTGGAACGGGGTGTGCGGCTTGGGCACGAACCCACCGATCGACACCGTGCAGCGGATGTCCCGCGACCCGGTGGCGGCCCGGCCGGCCTTGATCACCTCGTGCGCGAGCTTGGCGATCTGCAGCACGTCGTCGTCGGTCTCGGTGGGCAGGCCGCACATGAAGTACAGCTTCACCTGGCGCCAGCCGTTGGTGTACGCCGTGACGACGGTGCGGATCAGGTCCTCCTCGGTGACCATCTTGTTGATCACCTGGCGGATCCGCTCCGATCCGCCCTCGGGCGCGAAGGTGAGGCCGGTGCGCCGCCCGTTGCGGGAGAGCTCCTGGGCGAGCGTCACGTTGAACGCGTCGACCCGGGTCGAGGGCAGCGACAGCGAGACGTTCGTCCCCTCGTACTGCTGCGCGAGCCCCGAGCACAGGTCGCCGATCTCGGAGTGGTCGGCCGAGGACAGCGACAGCAGCCCCACCTCGTGGAAGCCGGAGAACTCCAGCCCCTCCTTGACCATCTGCCCCACGGTCGTGATGCTGCGCTCCCGCACCGGCCGCGTGATCATCCCGGCCTGGCAGAAGCGGCAGCCACGGGTACACCCGCGGAAGATCTCCACCGCGTAGCGCTCGTGAACCGTCTCGGCCAGCGGGACCAGCGGCCTCTTGGGATAGGGCCACGCGTCGAGGTCCATCGTGGTGCGCTTGTGCACCCGGAACGGCACGTCGGCGCGGTTGGGCACGACCCGCTGGATGCGCCCGTCGGGCAGGTAGTCGACGTCGTAGAAGCGCGGCACATACACCGACTCGGTGCGGGCCAGTCGCAGCAGCAGCTCGTCGCGGCCGCCGGGCTCACCCTCGGCCTTCCACTGCCGGACGATCCCGGTGATCTCCAGGACCGCCTCCTCGCCGTCGCCGAGCACGGCGGCGTCGATGAAGTCGGCGATCGGCTCCGGGTTGAACGCCGCGTGGCCGCCGGCGACCACGATCGGGTGCCGCTCGTCCCGCTCGCGCGCCTCCAGCGGGATGCCGGCTAGGTCGAGCATGGTGAGCAGGTTGGTGTAGCCCAGCTCGGTCGAGAACGACACGCCGAACAGGTCGAACGCGCCGACCGGCCGGTGCGCGTCCACGGTGAACTGCGGCACACCCTCCTCACGCATGAGCCGCTCGAGGTCGGGCCAGACCGCGTAGGTGCGCTCGGCGAGCACGTCGGGCTGCTCGTTGAGCACCTCGTAGAGGATCTGCACGCCCTGGTTGGGCAGGCCGACCTCGTAGGCGTCGGGGTAGGACAGCGCCCAGCGCACGGTGACGGCGTCCCAGTCCTTCACGACCGCGCCGAGCTCACCGCCGACATACTGGATCGGTTTGCTGATCCGTGGCAGCAGTTGCTCGAGTCTCGGGAAGACGCTCGTCACACTCACGGATAACCAGGGTACCTATCCCTCCCGCTTCCGCCGACCCGGCGCCCGGCCGCTCGGCTGCGACGGGGCCGGGGTCCCCGGGTGCGGCGCGGGAATGCGCAGCGTGACCGGCTCTCCGGCGCGGACGGTGACCTGGTCGCCGTGGTGGCGCAGGGTGACCTCGCCCCCATCGACGGCGTAGGTCGCGTGGCCGTGCTCGACCGTGACGCGCAGCACCTCGCCGCGGACGGTGACCGCGAAGCGCAGCCGCTTGAGCTGGCCCGGCAGCCGCGGCACGAACGACAGCTCACCGCCGTAGTCGCGCATGCCGCCGAAGCCGTCCACGATCGCCAGCCAGGTGCCCGCCAGCGACGCCATGTGCAGCCCGTCGCCGACGTTGTGCTGCAGGTCGTAGAGGTCGACGAAGGCGGCCTCGCCGAGGTAGTCGTAGGCGAGATCGGTGTGCCCGACCTCGGCCGCCATCACCGCCTGCGTGCACGCCGACAGCGAGGAGTCACGAACGGTGCGCTCGTCGTAGTAGTGGAAGTTGCGGGCCTTCTCCTCCGGCGTGAACGCGTCGCCGCGCAAGTGCATCGCCAGCACCAGGTCGGCCTGCTTGACCACCTGGCGGCGGTAGAGGTCGAAGTAGGGGTAGTGCAGCAGCAGCGGATAGTTCTCCGGCGGGGTGTTCGCGAAGTCCCACTCCTGGTGCTGCGTGAAGTTGATCGCCTGCTGGTGCACGCCCAGCTCCCGGTCGTAGGGCAGGTGCACCCGCGCCGCCGCGTCCCGCCACGAGGAGATCTCCTCGTCGTCGACCCCGAACGTGCGGGCGAGGTCCGGGTGCCGCTCGGCGGCCTCGGCGGCCGAGTGCAGGTTGAGCTGCGCCATCAGGTTCGTGTAGATGTTGTCGTCCGAGATCGCGCTGTACTCGTCCGGGCCGGTCACCCCGTCGATGTGGAACACGCCGTGCCGGTCGTGGTGGCCGAGCGAGCGCCACAGCCGGGCGGTCTCGACCAGCAGCTCCAGCCCCGCCTCGGCCTCGAAGCGGAGGTCGCCGGTGGCCTGCACGTAGCGGACCACGGCCGCGGCGATGTCGGCGTTGACGTGGAAGCCCGCGGTGCCGGCCGGCCAATACGCCGAGCACTCCTGCCCGCGGATGGTGCGCCAGGGGAAGGCGGCGCCCTTCAGGCCGAGCTGCCGGGCCCGGTCGCGGGCCAGGTCGAGCGTGTCGTGCCGCCAGCGCAGCCCGTCGCGGGCCACCTGGGGATGGGTGTACGTCAGGACCGGCAGCACGAAGCTCTCGGTGTCCCAGAAGACGTGGCCGTCGTAGCCGCGCCCGGTCAGCCCCTTCGCGGCGATCGGCCGGGCCTCGGAGCGCGCGCCCGCCTGCATGAGGTGGAACAGCGCGAAGCGCACCGCCTGCTGGATCTCCGCGTCGCCGTCGACCTCGACGTCGGCCTGGCTCCAGAACTGGTCGAGGTACTTGCGCTGCGATTTGACCAGCCCTTCCCAACCGCCCAGCCGGGCGCCGGCGATCGCGCCGTGCACCTGGTCGCGGATCGCCTGCCGGGAGCGCTGGCTGGACCAGCCGTAGGCGAGGTACTTCACGATCCGCAGCCGCTGCCCGGGCCGCAGCTGGCAGGCGAACGTGGTGCGGGCCCAGTCGTCGGTGGTCTCGGTCTGCGAGTTCACCGGTACGGGCGCGTCGACCTCGTGGTCCATCTCGGCGCCGAGGCGCAGGCCACTCGCGTTGGTGCGGTGCAGCAGCTGGGCGTTGAGGTCGCGGGCGTAGTGCCCCTCGGCGACCAGCGCGTGCCCGAGCGCCGCCGCGACCCGCGGGTCCTTGCTCGGCGCCGGCACGTCCTCGTTAGCCACCAGCTCGGACTGCACGATGATCCGGGCCGGCCGGTCGAGGGGCTCGACCTCGTACAGGAAGGCGGCGACCGAGCGCTGCTCCAGCGAGACCAGCCGGGTCGTGCGCAGCTTGATCCGCTGCCCCGCGGGCGAGGACCACTCCACGTCGCGCCGCAGCGTGCCGGCCCGCAGGTCGAGCACCCGCTGGTGGGAGTGCAGGTTGCCGTATCGCACGTCGAACGGCTCGTCGTCGACCAGCAGCCGGAACACCTTGCCGTTGGTGACGTTGAGGATCGACTGCCCCTCCTCCGGGAAGCCGTATCCGGCCTCGGCATAGGGCAGCGGCCGCTCCTCGTAGAAGGAGTTGAGGTAGGTGCCGGGCAGGCCGAACGGCTCGCCCTCGTCCAGGTTGCCCCGCAGCCCGATGTGCCCGTTGGACAGGGCGAACAGCGACTCGGTCTGGGCCAGGTCGCCGAGGTCGAGGCGGGGCTCGCGCAGCGCCCACGGCTCCACCGGGAAGGCGGTCATGACTCCTCCTCGAGCAGCTTCCCCAGATCCGGTACCACCACGTCGGCGCCGCTGCGCCGCAGGCCCTCGGTGTGCTCGCCGCCGAGCCGGTCGACGCCCACGACGAAGAACCCACCGGCCCGTCCCGCCGCTACCCCGGCCAGCGCGTCCTCGAACACCGCCGCGTGGGCGGGCTCGACGCCCAGCTCGCGGGCCGCTTCCAGGAACGTGTCCGGAGCCGGCTTGCCGCTGAGCCCGCGCTCGCGGATCGTCACCCCGTCGACCTGGACCTCCAGCAGGCCGGCCAGCCCGGTCGAGGTGATCACCTGCAGCGTGTTGGCACTCGAGCTCACCACCGCGCGGCGCAGCCCGGCCCGCTGGGCCCGCTGCAGGTATGTCACCGAGGACGGGTACGGCTTGAGCCCGCCCTGGCGCAGCAGCTCCAGCAGCAGGTCGTTCTTGCGGTTGCCCAGGCCGTTGACGGTGTGCGCGTCCGGCGGGTCGTCCGGCGTCCCCTCCGGGAGTGAGATGCCGCGCGATTCGAGGAAGTCGCGGACGCCCGCCGCGCGGGGCTTGCCGTCCACGTAGTCGTTGTAGTCGTGAACCGGGTCGAACTCCCGCAGGCCCCTGGCCCGGAGGAACTCATTGAACGTCGCGGTCCAGGCCTTGTTGTGGATGACCGCCGTCGGGGTCAGCACACCGTCGAGATCGAACAGGCACGCGCTCACGTGATCCGGTAGACCCAGCACGTATGCGACCGTATCCTCGCTGGGCGAACTCCGCCCGGCATGCGCGCGGTGGTTAGCCTTCCAGGTGTGACGCAACCGCCGGACGAGTCGCCCACCCAGCGGCAACCGGCCTCCCCGACGTGGGTCGGCTCCGCCTCCGTGCCGGCCGGCGGCTCCCGCCGGCGCCGGCAATGGGAGGACACCCTCGACCTGCCCTCCGCGCCGCGCACCCTGGACCTGCCGGTGCCTCCCGCGCAGCCGCAGCCCCAGCCGCCGCTACAGCCCCAGCCACAACCCCAGATCCGGTACGTCCCGGTCGTGCCGCCCGGATATGGTCCGCTACCACCCGGCTACCGCCCGGGGCCGTTTCCGCCGCCCCAGTACCGCCGAAGGCGGCGCAAGTGGCCGTGGGTGATGCTGGCCCTGTTCGCGCTGTGCGCGGGCTGCTGTGGCGGCGGCTACGCCTGGGCCCGCCCGTGGTGGGTGCAATACCCGGCCAGCGTGCGCGTCGATGCCACCGTGCCCGGCCTGACCAGGCTGAACGACGCCGCGTCGACGAAGGCCGCCGAGCAGTTGCGGACCTCGCTGGCCTCCGAGCACCTGGACGAGTCCGGCTTCACGGCCGTCTACCAGGACGACAAGGACAGCCGGCAGCGGGTGCTGCTCTTCGGCGCGACGCGGTTCATCACGAACCCGTCGCGGGACCTGGACGCGAGCCTGCGCAAACTCGGGCAGAAGATCCAGGTCCAGGACGTGCGCGAGGTCGACCCGGGGATGGCCGGCGGCGAGCAGCGCTGCGCCGCGTCGCGCTACAACGGCCGCGCCGCCACCGTCTGCGGCTGGGCCGACCACGGCGTGATCGCCATCGCCGTCTTCACCGGCAAGTCCCTGGATGCCGCGTCGACCTCGACGCAGAACCTCCGCGCCGCGATCGTCACCCGGCACTGAGCACCCGGGGAAGGAAGAGTGCGGGAAGACCGGGAGCTGGGTACACCCGATCTCCCCGCACTCTGTTGGTGGAGGAAAGTTCTGGTTACGGCAGCGTGGCCAGGCGTGGGGCGACCGTCTTGGCGAAGTTGTTGCCGTTCTTGACGTCCCAGTTGATCGACCAGGTCATCGCGCCGCGGATGCCCGGGTACGTGTGCGGCGGCTTGAAGGTGCCGCAGTTCGTGCCCAGGGCCAGGCACTCCAGCGCCTGGTTGACGACCGACGGGGAGACCACGCCGCCGCCCGCCGCGCCGGCGCTGGCCGGCAGGCCGAGGGCCACCTGGTCGGGGCGCAGCCCGTTCTCCAGCTGGATGCAGGCCAGGGCGGTGATGAAGTTGACCGTGCCCTGCGAGTACGCCTGCATCTGGTCGCAGCCGAGCATGCTGCCGGAGTTGTAGTACTGCGTGTGGACGACCGTCAGGATGTCCTTGATGTTGAGCGCCAGCGCGAAGTAGCCGCTGCCCGTGGACTGCATGTCGATCGTCTGCGGCGCCATCGTGATGATGAGGTTCGCGCCGGCCTTGGCCCGCAGCGAGCGCAGGGCCTGCGCCATGTACGTCGGGTTCAGGCCGTTCTCGAAGTCGATGTCGATGCCGTCGAAGCCGTACGCCTGCATGATCGACCAGGCGTTGTTGGCGAAGTTGGTCGCGGCGTTGGCATCGCCGACGCTCACGCTGCCGGTCTCGCCGCCGACGGACAGGATGACCTTCTTGCCACGCGAGTGCAGCGTGGCGACGTCGGCCTTGAAGTCGGCGTCGGAGTAGCCGCCCAGCGCGTTGGACAGGCCCGAGTCGACGCTGAACGCCAGCCCGCCGGGGGTGGAGGTGGCGGTGGCGAACGCGACGGCGATGAGGTCGTACTCGTTCGGCACGTCCCGCAGCCGCAGCGGCGTGGCCGGGTTGGTGAAGTCCTGCCAGTACCCGGTCAGGAAGTGCTTCGGCAGCGGGCCAGGGGGCGTCGAGGGCGACGTCGAGGGCGAGCTTGATGGCGAGGACGAGGGCGACTTGGAGGGGGACGCGGACGCCGAGGGCGACGCCGACCGCGAGGGCGACGCCGACGGGCTCGTGGGCCCGGTCGTGGTCGGGTTGCCGCCGGGGCCGCCCAGCGAGAAGTCGTCGGCCGTGTACGCCGGCTGGCCGTACCAGCCGTGCACGTAGACGACGGCCGAGGTCTGGCTCGCGCCCGTGGTGAACGAGACGGTGAGCTGGGAGTACGCGCCGCCGGTGCCCGGCGTCCAGGTGCTCGCGTCGACCCCGCCGGTGACGCCGACGAAGACGTAGGAGCCGTTGACGTAACCCGAGAGGGTGTACTTCGTGTTGGGCTGCACGGAGACGGTCTGGGAGCACTGCGCGGTGGTGCCGCCGGGCGTGCCCGCCAGCTTGTACGTGCCCGAGCGCGCGGCGCCGGAGGTGACCGACGCGGACTCGCAGGTCCAGCCGGACGTGGAGCCGGTCTCAAAGCCCGGGTTCGTGAGCAACTCCGCGGCGGAAGCGGGCATGGCGAGCACGACCCCGGCGAGGGTCAGTGCCGCCGCGCCGGCACCCGCGAGCAGGGTGACATGGCGTGGACGCATGGATCGCTCCAGGTGGGGGGCTCTGGATAGGGCGACGTCGATGGGCGTCAACGTCGTCCTCCACGGTCCACGCACCGGAATTTAATGTCAAGGTTTCTTTACTATTTATTATGGCGGCACCGAAACCCGGTTCGGGCCTGACCAGCGGCCGCGCTATCCTCATGTGCACAGGCGTCGACCCGGCCATCACCGGCGAGCCTCCGGAAGAACGGCCGGCTGGCCAAGATCAAAAAGGCCGGCCTACTAGACCCGGACGGGTCCGGCCCGTGACAGCCGGCCAACGAGCGGCCGCCGGGCGCACCACCCGACGGCAAGCGGGGTGGTACCGCGGATCGGGCGACCGGTTCGTCCCCGTGTGGAGTCGAGACAGATGCGTCGAGACAACCGACCACACGAGGAGAGCGACCACCGATGGCCTACCCGATGCACCGCTCCGGCGCCTCCGGGGTGCCTGCCAGCCCCAACCTGCCCGAGGTCGAGCGCGAGGTCCTGGACTACTGGTCCGGCGACGAGACGTTCGTGGCCTCCGTGGAGCAGCGCCCGGCCGGCGACAGCGGGTCGAACGAGTTCGTCTTCTACGACGGGCCCCCGTTCGCCAACGGCCTGCCCCACTACGGGCACCTGCTGACCGGCTACGCGAAGGACGTCGTCCCGCGGTACAAGAGCATGAAGGGCTTCCGCGTCGAGCGCCGCTTCGGCTGGGACTGCCACGGCCTGCCCGCCGAGGTCGAGGCGGAGAAGCAGCTGGGCATCACCACGAAGGCCGAGATCCTGCAGCTTGGCGTCGACAAGTTCAACGCGGCCACCAAGGAGTCGGTGCTGCGCTACACCAGCGAGTGGGAGCGCTACGTCACCCGCCAGGCGCGCTGGGTCGACTTCACCAACGACTACAAGACGCTCGACCTGGACTACATGGAAAGCGTCATGTGGGCCTTCAAGACCCTGCACGACAAGGGCCTGGTCTACGAGGGCTTCCGGGTCCTGGCCTACTGCTGGCGGTGTGAGACCCCGCTGTCCAACACCGAGCTGCGCATGGACGATGACGTCTACCGCGACCGGCAGGACCCCGCGCTGACCGTGGCGTTCCGGCTGGAGACCGGCGAGAAGATCCTGGTCTGGACCACCACGCCGTGGACCCTGCCGTCCAACCTGGCGATCGCGGTCGGCCCCGAGATCGAGTACGCGGTGTTCGAGGAGGAGGGCGCCCGCTACATCCTCGCCGACTCGCGGGTGGGCGCCTACGAGAAGGAGCTGGCCGCCGCGACCCGCGTGGGCACGGTGCTCGGCTCGGAGCTCGTCGGCCGGCGGTACACCCCCCTCTTCGACTTCCTCGCGGACACGCCGAACGCCTTCCAGGTCATCGGCGCGGACTTCGTCACGACCGAGGACGGCACCGGCGTGGTCCACATGGCGCCGGCCTTCGGCGAGGACGACCAGAACGCGTGCGCGACGGTCGGCATCCCGACGGTGGTGACCGTCGACGAGCACACCCGGTTCACCTCGCTGGTGCCGCCGTACCAGGGGCTTCAGGTCTTCGAGGCCAACAAGCCGGTCATCCGCGACCTCAAGGCCGCCGGCGCGGTGGTGCGCCACGACACCTACACGCACTCGTACCCGCACTGCTGGCGCTGCGACACCCCGCTGGTCTACAAGGCGGTCTCGTCGTGGTTCGTCGCGGTGTCGACCTTCCGCGACCGGATGGTGGAGCTCAACCAGCAGATCACCTGGACGCCGGAGCACATCAAGGACGGCTCGTTCGGCAAGTGGCTGGCCAACGCCCGCGACTGGTCGATCAGCCGGAACCGGTTCTGGGGCTCGCCGATCCCGGTGTGGAAGTCGGACGATCCGCAGTACCCGCGCGTGGACGTCTACGGCTCGCTGGACGAGCTCGAGCGCGACTTCGGGGTGCGCCCGGCCGACCTGCACCGGCCCGAGATCGACAACCTGACCCGGCCCAACCCGGACGACCCGACCGGGCAGTCCGTCATGCGCCGGGTGCCGGAGGTGCTGGACTGCTGGTTCGAGTCCGGCTCGATGCCCTTCGCGCAGGTGCACTACCCGTTCGAGAACGCCGACTGGTTCGAGCACCACTACCCGGGCGACTTCATCGTGGAGTACATCGGCCAGACCCGCGGCTGGTTCTACACCATGCACGTGCTGGCCACGGCCCTGTTCGACCGCCCGGCGTTCAACAACTGCGTCAGCCACGGCATCCTGCTCGGCGAGGACGGGCGCAAGATGTCCAAGAGCCTGCGCAACTACCCGGACGTGTACCGGGTGTTCGACGATTACGGCTCGGACGCGATGCGCTGGTTCCTGGTCTCCTCGCCGGTGCTGCGCGGCGGCGACATGCCGGTCACCGAGAACGGCATCCGCGACGCGGTCCGGCAGGTCCTGCTGCCGCTGTGGAACGTGTGGTACTTCTTCTCGCTCTACGCCAACGCCGACGGTTACACGGCGCGGCGGCGCACCGACAGCGCCGACCTGCTGGACCGCTACGTGCTGGCCAAGACGGGCGAGCTGGTGTCCACCGTCGAGCGGCAGCTGGACGCCTACGACCTGTCCGGGGCCTGCGCCACGGTGCGCTCCTACCTCGACGCGCTGACCAACTGGTACGTGCGCCGCTCGCGGGACCGCTTCTGGTCCGGCAGCGCTAGTCCTACAGGCACTGACGCGTTCGACACGCTGTTCACGGTGCTGTCGACGCTGACGCAGGTCGTCGCGCCGCTCGCGCCGCTGACCGCGGAGGAGATCTACCGCGGCCTGACCGGCGAGCGGTCGGTGCACCTGACCGACTGGCCGTCGGCGGAGCAGTTCCCGGCCGACCACGAGCTGGTGGCGAACATGGACGCGGTGCGCGACGTGTGCTCGGCGGCGCTGTCGCTGCGCAAGGCCCGCGGCCTTCGGGTGCGGCTGCCGCTGTCGGTGCTGACGGTGGCCACGCCCAGCGCGGCGGCGCTGCGGCCCTTCGCCGCGCTCGTCGCCGACGAGGTCAACGTCAAGCGGGTCGACTTCACCGATGACGTGGCCGCGCACTGCACGCGGGTGCTGACCCTGGTGCCGCGGGTGCTCGGACCGCGCCTCGGCAAGGAGGTCCAGCAGGTCATCAAGGCCGTCAAGGCCGGTGACTGGGGCCTGACCGGCAGCGCCGTGGTGGCCGGCGGGGTGGAACTGCAGGATGGCGAGTACGAGCTCAAGCTCGTCGCCGCCGACCCGACGCAGTCCGCGCCGCTGCCCGGCGGCGACGGCGTGGTCGTGCTCGACAGCACGGTGACGCCGGAGCTGGCGGCCGAGGGCCGGGCCCGCGACCTGGTCCGGGTGGTGCAGCAGGCGCGCCGCGACGCCGACCTCAACGTGTCGGACCGGATCGTCGTCGTGATCGACGGCCCGCCCGCGGTCGCCGACGCGCTGCAGGCGCACGCGGCGTTCGTGGCCGGCGAGACCCTGGCCGACTCCGTCTCGCTCGGCTCGGCCCCGGACGGCTTCGCCGGGGAGATCGGCGAGGGCGAGGCCGTGCGCGTCGAGGTCCGCAAGGTCTAGCGCCGGTCCAGCTCGCCGGTCGGCATGACGACCACCATCGCAGGACCGCCTCCACCGCGCCGCAGTTCCGGTACCGGTGGGGGCGGTCCTGCGCGCTCATCCTCGTCGCGTCGTAACCCTCGCGGGGGTCGCCGCTAACCCTCGGGTGATCTCGCCGCTCCAGGCGGTGTAGCCCTCGGGTGGTATTGCCCACCTTGAGAGCTCCCCGGCCATCCCCGCCCAACTCGGCCGTTAGAGTGTGCGGGCAGCGTCGAGGTCCAACCTGGTGGAGGGCATTTGTCCGCGCTCTATGCGGTCGGCAAGATGGCGATCGCACCCCTGGCTCGACTGTTCTGGCACCCCAGGATCATCGGACTGGACAACGTCCCGAAGACCGGCCCGGCGATCCTCGCGAGCAACCACCAGTCGGTCCTCGACTCGGTGATCATGGGCGCGCTCGCCCCGCGCAACGTGTACTTCCTCGCCAAGGATCAGTACTTTCTGGGCCCCGGCATCAAGGGCGCGGCACTGCGCAACATCATGTATGGGCTGAACCAGATCCCGGTCGACCGCTCCGGCGGCCGCGCCAGCCTCATGGCGCTGGACGCCGCGCTGCCGGTGCTGCGCGCCGGGCACGTGCTGGGCATCTTCCCGGAGGGCACCCGCTCCACCGACGGCCGGCTGTATCGCGGCCGCCCGGGCGTGGCCAAGCTGGCCCTCGACGCGCCCGCCCCGATCATCCCGATCGGCCTGATGGGCTTCGACAAGGTCATGCCGGTCGGCGCGTCGCTGCCGAAGCTGGGCCCGAAGGTCGAGGTGCGCGTTGGCGAGCCGCTCGACCTGAGCCAGTGGCAGGGCGGTGGAGAGGTCGACAGCCGGGCGCTGCGCGAGGTGACCCTCAAGCTCATGAACGCGATCCAGCAGCTCACCGGGCAGGAGTACGTTGGCCGCTACGCCCCCAAGCGCCCCGACCAGCTGCCAGACCCCGCAACCGACTGAAGCCCGCGGCCGGACAGCGCTAGAGCGCCAGCTCCGGGAACCAGAGCGAGATCTCGCGCTTCGCGCTCTCCGGCGAGTCGGAGGCGTGGACCAGGTTTTCGCGGTTGGACAGCGACAGGTCGCCGCGGATGCTGCCCGGCACGGCCTTGCGGCCGTCGGTGGCCCCGATCAGGAGGCGTACCACCGTGATGGCCTCGTCGCCGGAGACGATCAACGACACGAGGCTGCCGCCCGTCATGAAGTCGCGCAGCGGCGGGTAGAAGTCGCGCTCGACGTGCTCGGCGTAGTGCTGGTCGGCCAGCGCGACGTCCATCGTGCGCAGGGCCAGCGCCTCGATGGCCAGGCCCTTGCGCTCGAACCGGCCGATGATCTCACCCACCAGGCCGCGGCGGACGGCATCGGGCTTGATGAGAACGAGCGTGCGCTCCGACACGAGACTCCTCCAGGTTTCGCGGTACTGCCGCGAAGCCTACCCAGCGTCACCACACACGCCCCCTCAGGGTGCCGGAGGCTTCCGTTTCAGCGATGATCGGGCATAGCCTGATGTCAGTCGTCTGGGGAGGTCGACTTGCCGTCCAGCAACCGCGCGTCATCGTCCAGCGGCCGGAACCTGGTCATCGCACTGCTGATCCTGATCGGCGCTTTCCTGGCCTTCTGGGGCCTGGGTGAGTCAGAACCGCTGATGATCGGGCTCGGCGTGGTCATCGCCGCGGCCGGGCCCATCATGATCATGGTGCTGAACTCGCGCAGCAAGGTCCGCATGTACCTTCAGGCCACCGCCGTCGTCGAGGGCATCACGCCGCGGCCGTCGGGCGGCGGCACCACCGGCCGCGGGCGCCTCAAGCTGACCGTCACCACGACCGGCATCCGCGGCACCTCGGTGACCGGCACCGACCCGGCCATCCCGCTGGACAAGTGGCCCGAGCCGGGCGCCGTGCTGCCGGTCCGCATCCTCAAGGGCACCCCGCGCAAGTTCACGGTGCTCTGGGACCGCGTGCAGACCCATCAGGAGGTCGTCCTCGCGGAGCACCAGCGGGCCGGCGGCTCGGCCGACGACGACCACGGCTACACCCTCGACGGCGACGACTACGGCCCGGCGTCCGAGGACGCGTACGGCAACCGGTTCCCGGGCGACGACACGCCCACGCTGACCAACCTCCCGCCGATCGACGCGGGCATCGACGAGCCGGTGGGAGCCCGGTCCGGGACCCGCGCCGGCACCGCGGTGGCCGACCCGGTCGTGGTCCCCGCCGAGCAGATCCCGGACGCGGCCCGCCGCTCGGCCCGCCCAAGCGCCCCGACGGCCGGGCCCGGCCGGCCCCGTCAAGCGGTCACCGACCCCGCGCACCACCCGGCCGAGCCGCTCGGCGCCGCGGCCACCGCGGTCGCCTTCGCAGAGTCCCCGGCTGCTTCCCCGTCGGCCCCCACGGCCGCCTCCCCGGCGGCTCAGGCCGATGTCGACGCGCACCAGACCGACCCGGGCACGACGGTGAACGCGGTCGCCACGCCCGCGGCGAGCCCGGGTGCGGCCCCGACGGTCTCCACCACGGAAGACGCCGAGGAGCAGGCGAAGGCGGAAACCGCCGACGCGGTCGAGGTCGTCACGGAGGCGAAGACGGGCGAGCCGGCCGAGGTTGCCGCAGAGCCGAAGCCCGGCGGCGCGGCCGAGGCTGCCGCGGACGAGGAGAACGCGAGCGACGCGGGCCCGACGACGACCGAGGGCCCGGATCGCGTGGCGGCGCCCGTGGCGTTCTTCGGCACCGGCGCGGGGCAGACCGTCATCGGCGATGAGGACGAGCCGATCATCATGCGGCTGCGGTCGACGCCCCGGCCCGGTGGCCCGCACCGCCGGCCCAGCCCGCATCCGCGCTCGGGCGCGCACGACCGGACCCGCCGCCCCCGCACGGACCGCGCCCGCCCCGGGGGCGAGCCGCCCGCCATCCCGGCCACCGACCCGGCTACCGCGTACGGGCGCGCGACCGAAGAGATCACCGATGGTCACGACCTGATCGGCACGGTCGCGGCCCCGGAGGAGTACACGATTCCGGAGGGCGGCTCCCTGATCGCCGCGACGGAGGTGGACCCCTGGGCCGCGTGGCAGACGGTGGCGCCCGGCGCGTCGCGGACACCGCCGGCCGAGGCCGCGCAGAGCCCTGTCCCGGCCGCGTCGCACTCCGAGCGGGAGACGGATCAGCCACCGTCCCGCATCGCCCGGCTCGACCAGCCGCCGCTCCCGGCGGTCATCGAGGGCGAGGCCGCCCAGGAGGCGCTGCCCGCCGCCGAGGAGCCCACGGCGCGGACGCTCGAGCCGGTGATCGCCGAAGCGGAGGTCCTCGAACCTGAGACGGCCGAGTCCGAGATCCTCGAACCCGAGACGGTCGAGGCGGAGGTCCTCGAACCGGAGACGACCGGGACCGGGGCCACCGAGCCGGAGAGGGTCGAGGCGGAGATCATCGAGCCGAAGCGGCCCACGGGATCCGCCTGGTCGATGAACGGGCGGGCGCCGGTCGGCGCGGGCCTGTACAGCGCGCCGCCGATCCTGCGGACGCCCAGCACCCGGGCCGCGGATCTGGACGACGAGGACGAGGCGGTGACGCCCAACCCGTACGCGACCGAGCACTACCTGCCGCCCGAGGACCAACTGGAGGAGCAGCCGCTCAGCGAGGGCGCGGTCGCCGAGTTCCTGGCCACCGCGCCGCGGCAGCAGGCCATGCCCCTGGACGGGGTCAACGGGGTGAGCGTCACGCTCATCGTGTCCGACCTGCAGCGCTCCCGCCGGTTCTATCGCGACACGCTCGGGCTGACCGAGGTGGACAGCGGGGAGACGAGCGTGGTGCTGGAGACCGGGTCGGCGCGGGTCGTGCTGCGGCGGGTCGCGGACATGCCGCCGGTCGACCGCCGCGTGGTGCACCTCAACCTCGACGTCCCCGACGTGTACGAGGCCTACGAGCGCCTCCGCGAGCAGGGGGTCGACTTCGTGCACCGCCCCCGAGTGGTACCGCAGGGCGAACAGCTGGAGCTGTGCTCGGCCACGTTCCGCGACCCGGACGGCCACGCCATCGCCCTCACGCGCTGGGAGCTGCGTCGCTAGGGGTGTCGTAGCGCCGGAGCGTCTCCTCGGCCGTGGCGCGCATCAGCTCGCGCAGCTCCGGCGGCTCGAGCACCTCCACGTCGGGCCCGAACCGGCCCAGGTCGATCCGCGTGTGCTCGAACGACTCGATCGGCATCACCACGCGCAGCCAGCCGTCGCCGTCGGGCTCGCCGGTCTCGCGCAGCGCACGCTCCGCGACCGGCCCGAGCATCCACCACATGCGCGCGGCGCGCGGCGCCAGCCGTACCGTGGCGAAACCGCCGCTGTAGAGCGTCTGCTGCAACCGGTCGGACCATTCCAGCCAGTACCGCCGCAGATCGAAGTCGGCGGGGCGCTCGAAGGCCTCGTCGCGCACGGCGATCTCGTCGATGCGGGAGATCCGGTAGCCGTTGACGCGCGATCGGCCGCGCGCGATGAGATACCAGGCGGTGCCCTTGAGCACCAGCCCGAGCGGGTCGAGCGTGCGCTCCACGGAGGTCTGGTCCCATTTGCGGTACCGGATGTCGATCCGGCGCTGCTCCCAGACCGCCGTCGCGACGGCGTCGAGGTGGGGCGGGGCCTCCGGGTCGCGGAACCATCCGGGCGCGTCGACGTGGACGCGTTGCTGGATGCGCCCCGCCATCGAGCGCTGCTCGGCCGGCAGCGAGGCGAGCAGCTTGAGCCGCGCCGCCTCCAGCGTCGGCCCGAGCCCGAGGTCGCCCGCGGTCGCGCCGCTGCCGGCGAGGAACAGTGCGGCGGCCTCGTCGGTGGTGAGGCCGGTGAGGCTGGTCCGGTAGCCGTCGAGGAGCTGGAAGCCGCCGGCCGGGCCGCGGTCGGCGTAGACGGGCACCCCGGAGGCGGACAGCGCCTCGATGTCGCGGTACACCGTGCGGACGGACACCTCGAGCTCGTCCGCGATCTGCTGCGCGGTGAGCCGGCCCCGAGTCTGCAACAGCAGCAGCGTCGACAGGAGCCGGCTCGCCCGCATCAGTCGGGCTTGTTCGAAAAGACGGACCGGCGCACGTAGAGCACGTAGAGCCAGGCGGGGCCGAACACGATCCCGAGGGCGAGCAGCGACCAGTGCAGGAAGCCGCCGGCGAGCAGGACGACCTGCACGACAAGCCCGGCGATCCAGGCCCACGAGTGCTTCAGCAGCCCGCAGAGTCCGAAGCACACGACGGCGAGGACGGCGCACACCCAGATCGCGGCGGTCGTGTCGCCGTGGCCGAGCTTGGCCAGCGGCAGCAGCGCCAGCAGCAGCACGACGCCCTCGACCACGAGCCCGGCGGCCCCGACGCCGCGGACCGCGGCCCCGGGGTTCTTCAGTCCGGCCGGCGAGCTCATCGCTTCAGCAGCCCGCGGGCGTCGGCGACGGTCACGACCGAGCCGGTGATGAGGACGCCGATGGTGCCGGGCACCGCGTTGTCGGATTCGGCCAGCGTGACCGCGGCTTCGATGGCGCTTGGCAGGTCCGGCACCACGTGCACCCGGTCGGGGCCGAACAGCTCCTCGGCGAGCGCGCCGAGCTGCGCGACCGGCATCGCCCGCGGCGAGCTGTTGCGGGTCACCACGACGCTCTCGGTGATCGGCTCCAGCAGCTCCAGCATGCCCTCGACGTCCTTGTCGGCGAGCGCCGCGACGACCGCGACAAGCCCGCTGAACGCGAACTCCTCGGTCAGCGCCCGGACCGTGGCGGCCATGCCGTGCGCGTTGTGCGCGGCGTCGATCAGGATCGGCGGCGAATTGCGGATGCGCTCCAGCCGGCCGGGCGACGTGACGCGGGCGAACCCGTCGCGGACCGCCTCGGCGTTGAGCACCCGCTCGGCGCCCGCGCCCAGAAACGCCTCGACCGCGGCGAGCGCGATCGCCGCGTTCTGCGCCTGGTGCTCGCCGTGCAGCGGCAGGAAGATGCCCTCGTACACCCCGGACAGGCCCTGCAGCGTCAGCACCTGCCCGCCGACGGCGAGGTCGCGGTTCACGACGCCGAATTCGCGCCCCTCGCGGGCGAGCGTCGCGCCGACCTCGGCGCAGCGCTCCAGGATCGGGCGCATCGCCTCCTCCGGCTGCAGCGCGCAGATCAGCGTCGTGCCCTTGTGCACGATGCCGGCCTTGGCCCAGGCGATCTCCTCCAGCGTGTCGCCCAGCCACTCGGTGTGGTCCAGCCCGATCGGCGTGATGACCGTCGTGTGCGCCTGCAGCACGTTGGTGGAGTCGTCCGCGCCGCCGAGGCCGACCTCGACCACGG
Organism: Dactylosporangium sp. NPDC051484; assembly: GCF_040689395.1. NCBI lineage: Bacteria > Bacillati > Actinomycetota > Actinomycetes > Micromonosporales > Micromonosporaceae > Dactylosporangium > Dactylosporangium sp. NPDC051484. The sequence continues at coordinate 91,765 of NZ_JBFAZX010000028.1, forward strand.
CCACGTCGACGGGCGCGTCGGCGAACGCGGCGAACGCCATCGCGGTGGTCATGTCGAAGTACGTCAGGGGCTGGTCGCTGCGCGCGTCGAGGAACTGCGCCAGCGGCGCCACCTCCTCGTACACCTCGACGAACTTCTCCTCGCTGATCGGCTCGCCCTCGATGCTGATCCGCTCGGTGATGCTCTGCAGGTGCGGGCTGGTGTATCGGCCGGTGCGCAGCCCGTGCGCGCGCAGCAGCGCGTCGATCATCCTGGCCGTGGACGTCTTGCCGTTGGTGCCGGTCAGGTGGATCGCCGGGTATGCCCGCTGGGGGCTGCCGAGCGAGTCGAGCAGCCCCTCGATCCGCCCCAGGTCGAACACCATGCGGGTGAACCCGCGGGCGTTCAGCTCCTGGTCGATCTCCGAAAATGTCGTCACGCCGACTCCTCGCTTCGCTCGGCGGCGGCGTATAAGGACTGAGCCTCCTGGTGACCGGCCCCAACACCCAGTCTGGCTCGGTAAGGCTTCGCGCTGCCCGACCCAGACCAGGCGCCGCTTCGCTCCGGACCGGTCACAGCGCTTCCAGCTGGGTGGAGATGCGGGCCAGGTCGGCCTCGGCGGCCTCGAGTCGCTGGCGGATCTTCGCCACCACCTGCTCGGGGGCCTTCCCGGTGAAGGCCGGGTTGCCGAGCTTGCCCCGGCACTGCTCGGCCTCCTTCTCCGCCCCGGCCAGGTCCTTGGTCAGCCGCGCCCGCTCGGCGGCGACGTCGATCGCGCCGCGCGTGTCGAGCTCCACGGTGACCCCGACGCCGACGGCCAGCTTCGCCGTGGCCGCGAAGTCCTTGCCGGCCGGGTCCAGCCGGGCCAGCGAGCGGATCAGGCCCTCGTGCGCGGCCAGGCCGGCCGCTTCGAGCCCCTCAAGCCGCGCGACGACCCGCTGCGCCGGCTTCAGGCCCTGGTCGGCGCGGAACCGCCGGACCTCGGTGACGACCCGCTGGAGGTTGTCCACCTCGCGCTCGGCGGCGTCGTCGGTGAGCTCCTTGTCCGCGACCGGCCAGTCCGCGCGGACCACGGTCGGTCGACCGGTGAGCGTCGTCCACAGCTCCTCGGTCACGAACGGCATGATCGGGTGCAGCAGCCGCTGCAGGCTCTCCAGCACGTGGCCGAGCACCCGCCGGGTGCGCGCCTTAGCCTCGGCGTCGTCGCCGGTGAGCACCGGCTTGGTCAGCTCCAGGTACCAGTCGCAGACGTCATCCCACGCGAAGTGGTACAGCGTGTCGCAAACCTTCGCCAGCTCGAAAGACTCGAACTGCTGGTCGACCTCGCCGATGACGTGCTGCAGCCGGGACAGGATCCACCGGTCGACGGTGCTGAGCCCCTCGGTGGGCAGCTCGCCCTCGACCGTGGCGCCGCCCGCCAGCCCGTATCGCGTGGCGTTCCACAGCTTGTTGGCGAAGTTCCGCGCGCCCTGGACCCACTCCTCGCTCACCGGCACGTCGGCGCCCGGGTTGGCGCCGCGCAGCAGGGTGAACCGGGTGGCGTCGGCGCCGAAGCGCTCGATCCAGTCCAGCGGGTCGACGACGTTGCCGAAGGACTTCGACATCTTCTTGCCGTACTGGTCGCGGACCATGCCGTGCAGCATGACCACGTCGAACGGCTGCCGGCCGCCCATCGCGTAGAGGCCGAACATCATCATCCGAGCGACCCAGAAGAACAGGATGTCGTACCCCGTGACGAGCACGCTGGTCGGATAGAACTTCGCCAGTTCGGGCGTCTCGTCGGGCCAGCCGAGCGTGGAGAACGGCCACAGCGCCGAGCTGAACCAGGTGTCGAGCACGTCGGCGTCCTGCACCCAGCCCTCGCCGGCGGGCGCCTCGTCGTCCGGACCGACGCACACGACCTCGCCGTTCGGCCCGTACCACACGGGGATCCGGTGCCCCCACCACAGCTGCCGCGAGATGCACCAGTCATGCATGTTGTCGACCCAGCCGAAGTACCGCTTGGTGAGCTCCGGCGGCTCGACCCTGACCCGCCCGTCGCGCACCGCGTCGCCGGCGGCCCGGGCCAACGGCTCGGTCCGCACGAACCACTGCAACGACAGCCGCGGCTCGACGGTGGTGTTGCACCGCTGGCAGTGCCCGACGGCGTGGACATACGGCCGCTTCTCGGCCACGATGCGCCCCTCGGCCCGCAGCGCGGCCACGACCGCCGGCCGGGCCTCGAAGCGGTCCAGGCCCAGGAACGGCCCGTGCACCGTGATCACGCCGCGCTCGTCCATCATGGTGAGGCTCGGCAGATCGTGCCGCTGGCCAATCTCGAAGTCGTTGGGGTCGTGCGCCGGGGTCACCTTGACCGCACCCGTGCCGAACGCCGGGTCGACGTGCTCGTCCGCGACGATCGGGATCCGCCGGCCGGTGAGCGGCAGCTCGACCTCGGTGCCGATCAGGTGCTTGTAGCGCTCGTCATCGGGGTGCACCGCCACCGCGGTGTCGCCCAGCATCGTCTCGGCCCGGGTGGTCGCCACGACGATCGCGTCGTCGCCGTCGCCGTAGCGGATCGAGACGAGCTCGCCCTCGTCGTCGGAGTGCTCGACCTCGATGTCGCTCAGCGCCGTCAGGCACCGCGGGCACCAGTTGATGATCCGCTCGGCCCGGTAGATGAGCCCGTCGTCGAAGAGCCGCTTGAAGATGGTGAGCACGGCCCGGGACAGGCCCTCGTCCATCGTGAACCGCTCGCGGCTCCAGTCCACGGAGTCGCCGAGCCGGGTCATCTGCCCGAGGATCTTGCCGCCGGACTCCGCCTTCCACTGCCACACGCGCTCGACGAACGCCTCGCGCCCGAGGTCGTGCCGCGACACTCCGTCGCCGGCCAGCTGGCGCTCGACCACGTTCTGCGTGGCGATGCCGGCGTGGTCCATGCCGGGCAGCCAGAGGGTCTCGAACCCCTGCATGCGCTTACGACGGATCACAGCGTCCTGGACGGAGTGGTCGAGGGCGTGGCCGATGTGCAGCGACCCGGTGACGTTCGGCGGCGGCAATACGATCGCGAACGGCGGCTTGTCGCTGGACGAGTCCGCCTTGAACAGACCGTCGGCTACCCATTGCTCATACCGCCGCTGCTCGACCTCACCAGGGGCATACTGAGCCGAGAGCGCTGGGGTTGCCTGCGCCGCGCGTGGAGTATCCGTCACACGCAAAGTCTAGAACTGTCGCATAGGGGGTCTACGCTCGCCATTGCCCCTTACCTCAGGAGACTGATCGACGGTGACCTACCCGCCGCAAAACCCGGATGACGAGCCGCGCTCGGAGCCGTTCCGACCCGTGTCGTACGACCTTGCTCCGGAGTTCGGCACACCCCCGCCGGCGAACAATGCGGGCCCCTACCCCGGCGCTGGCCAGGCCCTGCCGCCCGTCGCAGGCCAGCCCGTCTCAGGCCAACCCGTCTCAGCCCAGCCCGGCTACCCCGTTTCGGGCCAGCCCGCCTATCCCGCGTCCGGCGTTGCGGGACAGCCCGCCTACCAGGTGCCCGGTCAGCCCGGTTACCCGTCGGGTCAGCCCGGTTACCCGGTGTCTGCACAGCCCAGTGCCTACCAGCAGCCCGCCTACCAGCAGCCGCCCGCCTACCCGCCGCCCGCGCCCCCGAAGAAGGGCAAGGGCCTGAAGATCACCCTGGGCGTGGTCGGTGGTCTGTTCCTCGTCTGTGCCGTCGCCGCCTGCGCGCTGTTCTATCCCTTCTTCACCGAGGGCACCTCGCGCGTGTCCGCCCCCGCCACGCTGCCGGGCAACCTCACCAAACAGACCGGCGACTCGTCGCAGAGCCTCGCTGACTCGCTCGAGTCCAGCCTGCGCAAGGACGTCTCGGGCATCGAGGACGTCGCTGTCGGCGTCTACACCTCGGGTGACAACGATCTGCAGCACGGCGTCGTCGTGGCCGCCGCGACGGGGTCGTTCCTCTTCCCGGGCTCACAGGTCGACGACGCGTTCTCGGGCTTCGACTCCAGCGGCTCTGGTTCTTCTCTGGGCACCCCGAGGACATATGACGCCGGCAAGCTGGGCGGCACCGTCAAGTGCGCCGACGGCACGAGTTCTTCAGGGGCGTTCGACAAGTTCGCCATGTGCGTGTGGGCCGACCACGGCAGCGTGGGCCTGGTCCTGTTCTTCGACCGCGGCGCCGCCGAGTCCGCGTCACTGTTCATCCAGATCCGCGAGAAAGTCCAGACCCGCCACTGATCCTTTCCACAGGGACGCCCCTTCGCAGGGGCCGCCGCACCGCCGCGGCCAGCCCCTTGCCGGGCGACCCCGGGCCGAGCTGGGGGAACGCGGTGGTCGGCGCCTGCGCGGCGGGCGCGCGAGATTCGCTTGCTACAGTGCGCCGATGGTCGACCCCGACGGCGCTCCCGCCGGCCTGTACACCGACGACGAGGACCCCCGGGAGGCCCCCTCCGGCCGCCTCCCACTCAAGCGCATCGCCATCGCCGGCATCTCCATCGCGGCCGCGGCCGTGCTGGTCTCCGGCGTGATCTACGGCCCGACGGTCGTTCGCGTGCTGGGTCAGAGCGACACCACGATCGACTCCCCGGACAAGGTCGGCGCCTTCACGCTGGACACCAGCGACGGCGCCAAGGACACCGCCGAGTACATCCGGGACGCCATCGCCACGAAGGTCAGCCTCGACACGAGCCACGGCCTCATCTACCGCGACGGGAAGACCGACGCGATCCTGGTCGCCGGCACCGCCCGCATCTGGAAGCCGGACAACACCCTCGACTCGGCGTTCGGCGTGTTGACCGACGACAACGGCGGCGTGCGCGACGTTCGTGACGTCGACGCCGGCCCGCTGGGCGGCACGATGCGCTGCGGCGTCACAAAGGTCGACGACGCGGACCTGTCGGTGTGCGGCTGGGCCGACAATGGCTCGCTCGGCGTGGCGCTCTTCTCGAACCGCTCGGCCGCCGACTCGGCGAAGTCGCTGCTGGAGCTGCGCACCGCCGTCGAACACCGCGCCTGACAATCGCGCGTTCCACTCGGCATCACCGGCGGCGTGACCGTCTGCCGGTGATGCCCAGCAATCCGCCCACCGTTCCGGCCAGGTTGACCCTTCAACGTTGGCCAGCGGCCGGCAGGTCCCCGCACGCGCTCATCCGTGCCGGCTTGGCCAGCCGCACACGTCGGCCCGTGGACGCTCGCGTGCGCGCTCCTCATCGGCACACGCCCACGCCGAACCAGCGGCCAAGCCCATGCTGAAAACGCGCTAGCCCCGCATTCGGCCCGCTGCCCAATGCCCGCGTGCGCGATCCGTCCGGCAAGAGGGTGTTTCGGGATCCGGCCCTAGAAACGCTTCAGGGGCCCACCGAAACGGTGGACCCCTGAGCGAATGATTGTTCGGCGGCGTCCTACTCTCCCACACTCTCTCGGGTGCAG
>NZ_JBFAZX010000029.1:0-96752 GCF_040689395.1 Dactylosporangium sp. NPDC051484
CCGGTGGCGTCACGGAGCTGTTCAAGCTTGTCCGCAACCTGGGCGGGTGAGCCGACGAACTGCGCCGCGCCACCGCACGCCGGCGACCGCGCGGATTAGAGGGACACCGCGGCGCGGCGGAGCCAGAGCTCCAGGCTCACCAGGCTGAAGAGGATCTTATGGTGGTCGTGGCGGCCGGCGCGGTGCTCGTCGACGAGCTCGCGGACCTTGTCCGGGCGCAGCAGCTGGTACAGCTGGGCGCCGGGGTTCAGCAGGGCGCCGGTGATCATGCCGGACGGGGACTCGCGGTACCAGTGGTCGACGACGTCGCTGGCGAAGGCGCGCTTGCGCCGGTGCACGATCTGCGGGGGCAGGTACGCCCGGCAGACCTGCTTGTGCAGCCACTTCCGCGTCCCGAGGCGGATCTTGTACGACGCCGGCAGGCGGCCCGCGTACTCGATGATCTCGTGGTCGAGGTACGGCGTGCGCAGCTCCAGCGAGTGCCACATGGACAGCTTGTCGGCGGTGAGCAGGAGTTCGTCGGGCAGGGAGTGCCGGACCTCGAGGTACTGGAAGCCGGCCAGCTCGCCGGCGCCCGCCAGGCGCGGAAGCTGATCGGCCCAGCAGGACAGGATCGTGTCCCCGGCGCCGGGCGGCAGCACGTCGTCGCGGAACAGCGCGTCGACCGACTCGCCGGGCAGCAGCGAGAACGCGCGCTGGTAGCGGCGGGTCCGGTCGGTCTCGCCGAGGGAGTACAGGCCGCGGCGCACGGTCGCGGCCCGCGGCAGCCGGCGCAGCAGCGAGCCGGAGGCGGCCCGCACAGGGCCGGGCACGGCGCGCCACGCGGCGCCGTAGCGCAGGCCGAGATGGCGGGCGTACCCGCCGAACAGCTCGTCGGGGCCCTGGCCAATGAAGGCGACCTTGACGTCCTCGGCGGCGCGGCGGCACACGTGGTACAGCGCGACGGTCGACGCGGTGGCGATCGGCTCCTCGAGCGCGTCGACCACGGTGGCGAGGTCGGCCTCGAAGCCGGTGCGGTCCAGGCGCACGTGCGTGTGGCGGGCGCCGAAGCGACGGGCGGTGCGCCCCGCCTCGGCGACTTCGTCGTTGGGGTAGCTCTCGCCGTAACCGACGGTGAACGTGCGCCACCGCTCGCCGTGCTCGGCCATCAGCGCCAGCAGCAGCGCCGAGTCCACGCCGCCGGACAGCAGCAGGCCCACGGGCACGTCCGCCATCAGCTGCCGGCGCACGGCGGCGCGATACCGTGCGAGCAGCTGCTCCCGCGCCTCGGCCATGCGCGGCGGCCGGTCGAACGGCACCGGCTCGTAGTCCCAGTAGTCCTGCACGCTGACCCGTCCCGCCTCGGTGAGGTCGGCGACGAGCTTGGTGCCGGCGGCGAGCCGGCGGACCCCGGCGTGCACGGTCAGCGGCGAGGGCGTGTAACGGTAGCGCAGGAAGAGGTTGACGGCCGCCGGGTCGAGGCTCGCCCGGCCGCCCCCGGCGGCGTGCACGGCACGCAGCTCCGAGCCGAACACCAGCTCGTCGCCGTCGAGGCGGTAGTACAGCAGCTTCACGCCGGCCCTGTCGCGGGCCAGCAGCAGCCGCTGCCGCTCGCCGTCCCACACGGCGAGCGCGAAGATGCCGTTGAGGCGGGCGAGCACGTCGTCGCCCCATTCGCGATACCCGTGCAGCACCACCTCGGTGTCGACCTCGGTGTGGAAGCGGTGCCCGAGCCGTTCGAGCTCGCGCCGCACCTCGCGGTGGTTGTAGATCTCGCCGACGACGACGGCGGCGGTGCGCCCGTCGCCGGAGATCAGCGGCTGGTGCCCGCCGCCGAGGTCGACGATCGCGAGCCGGCGGAAACCGAACCCGATCGGCCCGTCGGTGTGGAAGCCCTCATCGTCGGGGCCCCGATGGGCGATGCTGCCCGCCATCGACAGCAGCCGTCCCGGGTCCACCAGTCCGCCACGCAACTTGAGTACGCCAGCGATTCCGCACATCAGTCAGGCCCCCGCCCTGATAGCCGATCATGCCCCACAGCCGCCGCCGCTGCTCACCCCGCAGGTATGCCACGGCGTCGCGGTCCAGCGCCGGCTCCGTGCCCCGCGCGGCGGCGGCGACGTATCCGGCAAGCATCAGCGCGCCGCTGAGCAGGTACGGCGGCTGCACGACGGCCCGGTAGGCGCTCACGGCGAGCTGGAACACCGGGTCGTAGCGCAGGCCGCGGTTGGCCTGCCCGCGCACGAACCACGCCCGCAGCGCGCCCTTGTTCCGCGACAGCACCCGGCCCTGGTGGCGCACGGGCAGCTCGAAGCGGGTCGACACCTCCCAGCCACGCATCCGGGCCATGATCTCGGCGACCGAGTCCTCCCCGCCGAGCCGCACCGGCCGCAGGCCGCCGATGGCCTCGAAGACCTCCCGGCGGAACATCTGCGTCGCGCCGGAGACGCTGTCGGCGCTGATCCGCTGCCGGACGCCGCGCCCGTCGTACTCCTCGACGAGCTGGCCGCCGGCGATGCCGAGCCGTGGCGCACCCGCGAACACGCCCAGGAGCCGCTCGAAGTAGTCGGCGTCGACGGCGATGTCGGCGTCGAGCGTGCCGACGAAGTCGTACTCCAGCCCCTCCAGCCGCGCCAGCCCATCGCGCACGGCGAACACCTTCGAGGCGAAGTCGGCCGGCCGGCTCGCGGTCCGCCGCACGAGGGTGATCCAGTCGGCACCCTCGATGTGGCGGCGCACCACGCCGGCGGTGTCGTCGGCCGAGCCGTCGTCGACGATGACCCAGTGAAGCGGCGGCCACGTCTGGGCGCGCACGCCGGCGATGGTGCGCACGAGCCGCTCGCCCTCGTCGCGCGCCGCGGTGACCAACACGTATCGGGGACGGGAACCGGGGTAGGCAAGCGTGCGCTGCTCAGCCATGCCGCTCCAACGCAAGCACACCCGATCCAAGGTCGCCGAAGGATTTACTCCTGTCGTGGCAGTCTACGAAGCAGACATTGACGGCCACAACTCACCGTTCGGCCCTGTCTTTCCAGCGCGTCGACCAATACCGCCGGGACTAGCACTTCGGCGGCGGGTTGGCCGCCGCGGTGGTCACCGTCGTGGTGGAGGGTTGCGGGGACGACTCCGGGGAGGCCGCCGCGGAGGACTCCACGGTGGACGGTGACGGCGACGCAGCGCCGTAGAGCGGTGTCTGGGTCTGCTGGAAGTCCTTCTGACCCAGCGCCAGGTCGGACACGAGCGCCTGGTGGCCGTACCCGTCGGAGATCCGCAGCGTCACCGGGACACTCAGCGCGCCCGACGGGCCCGTCCACGTGTTGTCCTCGCCGTGGCGCAGGGCGGTGAAGCCCGACGGCGTCTGCAGCTCCACAGTGGACAGCGAGTTGCCGTGGTTGTCCACCACCACGCTCAGCGACGAGCGGGCGGTGCCGCCGCTGAGCTTCACCCGCAGCGGCCCGACCTGGGGGTCGCGGACGGTGGCGTACGTGATGGGGATGATGCCGGCGCTCAGCGCGCCGATGCGGGCGAACGCGCCCTTGCCGAGGTCGACCTTACCGGCCGGGCAGCTCGGGCACATGTCCACGACCTGCACGCGGGTGGTGCCGTTGGGCCCGGTCACGTCGAGGTAGGTGCCGCACGCGCTCCCGCCGGCGTACTCGGCGCGCCCGACCGCCGCGTACGCGCCCTCCGCGGGCGTGCCGAGGTTGCACATGCCGTTGCGACCCGCGGTGTAGTACGACGCGGAGCCGCCGGCCGCGCACGCCGCGTTGCCGCCGACCTGGGTCACGAGCACGACGGCCACCACGGTGGCGACGACGGCGGTGGCGGCGGGCAGGATCCAGCGAAGGTGACGGCGATGCACGTCCGGGATTGTACGGTCTGGTGATCCACACGCCTGGAGTTCCCGTCGCCGTGGCCGGCAACGACGCCGGTGTGATCCACACCACGCGATCGAAGGTCGAATGTTCGGCCCCGAAGTACCGCCCGATGGTCCCCGTGCTGCGCGAACTCGCCGGCCGCCGGACCAGCCCCTGTCCCGCCTCGGGAAGCTGGAGATCTTCCGCCGGCTCGACCTCGCCGAGGAGCGGTTCGCGGCCATGCTTGACGGCCGGTACATATGCGAAGGTATGCATCGTGACGATGGTGGAACTCGCGGTCGGCTGGCTGGCGTCGCACCTGTGGAGCCGCGGCCGGGCCGAGCCGGCCGAGCCGGGGGTCGAGGAGCAGCTGCGCGGGCTGGCCGGGCTGGTCCACGCGAAGCTGGACGACGATCCCGCGCTGCGCAGCCTGGAGCTCGAGGCCGTGGAGTCGCCCACACCGAGCGCCGGCACCCGTCGCCGTGTGGTCCGCGCCCTGGAGGACGCGGTGTGGACCGACCCGCACTTCGGCGAGGCCCTGGCCGCCACGGTGCAGCGCCTGGGCCCGGTCATGCCCCGGCCCGCCGACTGACCGGCGCTCGGCCCCGGCCCTTCCGGGCGCGGACCAGGCGCGCGACGCGGCCCGTCAGGCGGCCGGGCCGATCTCGTGGGACCCCGCGATCGGGCCGGTGCTGACCCGCGTGCCGCCCCGCGCTGGAATGTGGCCGGTCTGCGGTCAGGCGGCTTTGCGGGCGACCCGGGCGCGGAGGCGGTCACGGGTCGCCGGCCAATCGGCGGCGACGATCGAGAACATCGCCGAGTCGCGCAGGCGGCCGTCCTCGCCGGGGGCCCGGGACTGCGACCAGTTGCGAAGGACGCCCTCGAACACGGCGCCGGTCGCGGCGATCGCCGCGCGGGAGCGCTCGTTGCGGGCGTCGGTCTTCAGGTCCACCCACGCGACCTGCCACCGCTGGAAGGCGTGGGTGAACAGCAGCAGCTTCGCCTCGGCGTTGAGGCCCGTGCCCTGCGCGGCGCCGGCCAGCCAGGTGAACCCCACCTCGACCGCGCTCAGCCGCTCGGTGCCCGGCCAGAAGCGCGGATCCCAGTAGGCGGTCGCCCCGACCGCGCGCCCCGTGGCGAGGTCGATCTGCGCATACGGCCACAGGCGTCCGGTCTCCTGCCGCTGGCGCATCCCGGCGAGATAGGCGGGAATCTCGTCGGGCCGGGGCACCCACGTGAAGCCGTACGTCGTGCGATCGCCGGACACGGCCTCGGTCAGGTCGGCCGCGTGGCCGGGCGAGAGTGGCTCCAGCCGCACCAGGGTGCCCTCAAGCACCGGACCCTCAAGACGGAACGTCACGCCAGCACCATACGTGGCGGGCGCGTCCGTTTCCGCCCCGGCGACACCGGCCCGGGGTCAGGTCGTCCCAGCGGCCAGCAGTTCGGCGTTCAGGTCCGCCGGGCATTCCCAGAGGGCGCGGGTGAGGCGGGCGTTGCTGCCGCTCCAGATCATCCGCAGGCGGCAAACACCGTCGCGGGTCTCGACCGCGACCATGGGTTTGGCCTGCTGGTTCAGTCCCTTCAGGCCGAACAGCGCGATCGGTTCGCCCGCCGGGCGCCGCGCCGAGCGCCGCTCGTCCTGCCAGACCCGGTACGCGGCGGCCAGCCGCCACGGTGCGCAGTCGCGCAGCTGCTCGTACAGCGTCTTGACCCAGGTGTCGGTGTACTGCGCGTGCCGGTAGCTGATCGGATAGCCCGCGAGCAGCGCGGCGAGCTCGGCGTCGACGTCGACGCCGCACAGCGTGAGCGCGTCGGCCAGCGCGTGCCGGTCCAGCAGCGCGACGACGGGCCGCGCGTGTTCGGCGTCCGGCACCTGCCACCGCCGCGCCGCGACGGCGTCGCGATGGGCCGTGCTCCACAGCCACGGCAGCCGGTCCCACCGATGGTCCTGGTTCGCGCCGATCAACGCCTCGACGCTGACGGCCAGCTCGTCGCCGTCGGCCCGCACGGCGAGCCACGGCCCGCGCTTGCTCAGGCCGGCCTCGTACCCGGCGAGCGCGACGACGGCATTGCCGACGTAGCGGCCGGAGCGGTCGCGGGGGAAGTGGAAGCAGAGCTGGGCGTGGTCGAGCTCGGCCAGGTGCGCGGCGAGGACCGGGCGCTGGTGCGGCGGCACGGCGGAGTCGTCCACGGCGAGGCGCACCCGGGCGGCGGCCGCCGCCGAATGCCGGGCGCCGACCTGGCGGGCGAGCACGGCCCGCCTGCGGTCCGCGTCGGCGGCGGGCGGGGTGCTGCGCAGCGTGTCCCGATAGCCGTGCCACAGGCGGATCGCGTCGACCACCGCCTCCTCGACCCGGATGAGCAGGCGCGGCGCCCAGACGGCCGGCGGATCGCCAGGGCCGTCGCCCGGCCCCTCCAGCGTCGTGACCTCGAAGACGACGTCGCCGGCGAGGTCGTACTCGAGGTCCACGTCGCGCACCCACGTGTGGCGGTCGGCGGACAGCCCGCCCTCGCCGGGCGGCACGGTCCGGCGCGCGGCCACGGCGGTGACCTGCATCCGGCCGGCGCCGGTCGGCTCGTGCACGACCAGGCCCGTCAGGCCGCCGGGCGCCGAGCCGTAGAGGTCGTAGTACGGCACGAGCGTGTCGAACACGGCCTCGATGCCGACCTCGCGCAGGCGGGCCGAGATGCCGGCCAGCAGTTGCTCGCGAAGCGAGCGGTGCCGGTCGAAGGGCTGGAACATGCGCGCGATCCTGCCACAGCGCCCGTCGCGGTGCTCGCCCCAAGCCGCTACTGCCGCTCGGCGCAGGCCGGCGCGTGCTCGCTCAACCACTGCATCGCCGACGGCAGCGCTTCGGCGTCCTCGTCGGCGCCGCATCCGGAGCACCGTTTCGTGAGGTATCCGGACAGGTTCATCTCGATCCAGGCCTGTGCCCCGCCGGCGGTCGTGAGGACGTCCGACACGATCTCCCGGTACTCTTCCATGCCGCGATCCTCCCGCCGGACCGCGGTCGTTCCCGGCGCCGAAGTGCCGCCATATCCCCACCGGGCGGCACAACCACCCGCACAATCGCCCACATCGGGTGACGTCACCATCCGGTGCGCCCGGCACGCCCGGTGCGCCCGTTCGGACGGGTTGACAGGGGCAATCGCGTCCTTCAAATTATCAGGAAACTTTACAGTTTACCTGGAGGACGTCGTGCATCGTCCCACCCGCCACGCCCTGTTAGCAGGCGCGATGGCCCTGACCACCGCCGCCCTCGGTCTCATATGGGCCGCCACCGCCTCGCCGGCCGGTGCCGCCGTCGTGAACCTCCAGGACGTGGTGCCCGTACCCGTGTCGGTCCAGCCGGCCGCCGGCGTCACCTACACCCTGCCGTCCACAGCCACGATCCAGACCGCGTCCGGTTCCGGGCCCGCCACCGACGCCGGGAACTACCTGGCCGGCGTTCTGCGGCCGTCGACCGGCTACGCGCTGCCCGTCGTCGCGGCGAGCGGCACGCCGACGAGCGGCATCGCGCTGCTACTGTCGGGCGCCGACGCGAGCGTGGGCACCGAGGGATACCAGATCGACGTCACCGCCGCGTCCGTCATCGTCCGGGCGCAGACCCCGGCCGGGCTCTTCCACGGCGTGCAGACGCTGCGTCAGCTGCTCCCGCCGCAGATCGAGGCGAGGACCGTCCAGAGTGGACCGTGGACGCTCGCGGGCGGGCGTATCGTCGACTACCCGCGCTACGGCTACCGCGGCGCGATGCTCGACGTGTCGCGGCACTTCTTCGGCGTGGACGTCGTCAAGCGATACCTCGACGAGATCGCGCAGTACAAGATCAATACCTTGCACCTCCACCTCTCCGACGACCAGGGCTGGCGCATCGTCGTCGACGCGTGGCCGCGGCTGGCGACCGTCGGCGGCAGCACCCAGGTCGGCGGCGGCGCGGGCGGCTACTACACCAAGGCGCAGTACTCCGACATCGTCGCGTACGCGACGGCCCGGCACATCACGATCGTGCCTGAGATCGACATGCCCGGGCACGTCAACGCGGCGCAAGCCTCCTACGCCGAGCTCAACTGCAACAACACGGCCCCGGCGCTGTACACCGGCATCAACGTCGGGTTCAGCTCACTGTGCGTGAACAAGGAGGTCACGTACACGTTCGTGCAGCAGGTGCTCAGCGAGCTGGCCGCCATCACCCCCGGCCCCTACCTGCACATCGGCGGCGACGAGGCGCAGAGCACGACGGCGGCGGACTACCGCACCTTCATCAACCGCATCCAGCCCTACGTCGGCAACGCGGGCAAGACCGTGATGGGCTGGCACCAGATCGGGCAGACCGACCACACCGCGAACCGGGTCGCGCAGTACTGGGGCACCGGCACCTCCGACGCGGACCTCAGCGCGGCCGTGAGCAAGGGCGACAAGATCCTGCTGTCGCCGGCGAACAAGACGTACATCGACATGAAGTACAACAACCAGACCACGCTCGGCCTGAGCTGGGCCGGCCTCATCGAGGTGCAGACCGCCTACGGCTGGGACCCGGGCGCCTACCTGTCCGGCGTGCCGGCGAGCGCGATCATCGGCGTCGAGGCTCCAATGTGGTCGGAGACGCTCACGAAGCTCGCCGACATCGAGTACATGGCGTTCCCGCGGCTGCCCGCCATCGCCGAGCTGGCGTGGTCACCGCAGGCCGCGCGCAACTGGGACACCTTCAAGGTGCGGCTGGGCGCGCAGGGCCCCCGGTGGACGCTGCAGGGCATCAACTTCTACCGCTCCACCCAGGTTCCGTGGGGGACGCTGCCGTCCAACCCCCCGTCGGCGTCGCCCTCAGCCTCGGCATCAGCGTCGCCCTCGGCATCGGCATCGCGCTCGCCCTCGGCGTCGCCGTCCGCCTCCAGCTCCGCCCCGGCCGGTGCCCTCGCCAACGGCGGCTTCGAGAGCGGATCCCTGTCACCGTGGACCGGCGCCAGGTGCTCCGTCGTGGCCAGCCCGGTCCGCTCGGGTACGAAGGCACTCGCCGGATCGGTGACCGCGAGCGACACGGCGCAGTGTGAGCAGACGGTGACGGTCCAGCCGAACCGGACGTACAAACTCAACGCCTACGTGCAGGGCAGCTACGTGTACATCGGGGCGACCGGCACCGGCGTGAACGTGAGCACCTGGACGCCGGGCACCGGCAGCGCGTACGCCCCGCTGAGCGTCACGTTCACCACCGGCGCCTCGACGACGTCCGTCACCGTGTTCGTCCACGGCTGGTACGGACAGCCGTCCTACTACGCCGACGACTTCACGCTGACGGCCAGCTGAGCGACGCCCGCGGACACCGATCGTCGCCGGCGTGCCACCCGATGCGGGAGGCGCGCCGGCGACGCGCCGTCAGCGGGCGATGACCAGGTTGGCCATGTCGACCACCGGCCGGTAGCCCGATTTTCCGCCCGTCGATGGGCACCGACCCGGACGGGCACACGGACTCAGGTCCCGCAGAAGTTGCCGACATCGACCGGCAGCGTGAAGGTACCGCTGCCCCCGCCCGTGGAGATCAGGCCGTTCGGGCCGGCGAGTTCCGAGCCCGCACCCGTCAGTTTGATCTCCATCCAGGCGGTCTGGCCGGCGTCGTGCACCTTCACCGTCCCGTTGAACGGCGCGGAACTGTTCAGCGCGCCGAAGCCCGTGATCGTGCTCGACGTGCCCTTGAGCACCCCGGAGATCGGACCGGTACCGTCGGCCTTGACGTCGGCCTTGGCGCTGCCCGTGTACGTCCATCCGGCCTCTCGAGAGCCGGCCTTGCCAGCCAGCTTGATGTTCCAGATGCCGGCCGGGCCGTCGCACACCGTGCCGGTGAACGTGATTCCGCTGATCGTGGTGTCGATCCGGTAGTCACCGCCATAGTCGGTCACCGGGAAGGCCTTGCCGAACTCGTACCAGCCACCGCGCTCCAGCGCGCTCAGCGCCAGCTTGATGGCGCCAGCCGCCCAGCCGGCCGGGCCGCCGACCACGACGGTCGCGACGATGCCCAGCGCCTCGAACAGGTCTTCCCAGTAGTCGTCCGGCTTGCTGTTGTAGGTACCCGCGAGGTAGAAGGTCTTCTCCACCTTCTTGGCCGTGTCCGGCACCTGTTTGGGCTGCCGGTGGCCGATCACGGTCGCCGCGGCCTGCCCCTTGTCGTTCGTCTTCTCGTAGGCCACCCCGACCGGCGTCGCCTGGTCGATCTTGACCAGGGGCAGCCCGTTGGACGCCGCGCTGAACCCGTCCCCCGGCTTCCACACGACCTCGGCGTTCTTCACCACTCCGCTGCCCTTGAACGAGAAGTCCAGACCGATCACGGAGAGGATGCTCCGGAAGCAGTTGGCGACCTCCCAGCCCTCGGTGTCGAACTTGAGGGTCACCTTCACCACGGCCTTCGCCCCGTCCTGGCTGGCGCTGCGGGTGCGCTCCAGCTTCTCCGGTGACATCTCCATCGTCGGCTTGAAGAACGCGCCGGCGACGATGAGCTTCGCGAAGCCCAGCACGGTCGAGACGACCAGGCCCAACGCCTCCGCGCCGAACTTGGCCAGCCCGGCCTTCGCCGCGGCCTTCGCCGCGGCGTTCACCCCCGCCGCCGATCCCAGATCACCCAGCCGGTCGTAGATGAAGTCGTCGACGCCCTCGGACGGGGTGACGGCGCAGTCGAGCGCCGATTCCCCGGCCAGCCGGTAGCCCCCCTTGCCCGCGGCGTGCCCGGCCGGCTTCGCCGTCGCGCCGCCGCGCGGCGCGGCCTTCACCACGTCCTTCGGGAACGCCGCCTGGATACTGGTGGTCAGGCGCAGCAGCAACAGCGTGGTGGCCACCGGGCTGAGCCGTACCGCTGCCGGGTCGGCGACGTCCTTCGTGAGATCCCGCGGCGTGGCGCCGCGCTTCTCCAGCTCGATGACGAAGGTCGCGATGAAGGCATCGGTCGCGTTCTTGCCGGCCATCGCGGTGCGCAGGTCCGTGAGCAGGCCGTTCATGATCGCCTTCTCGTCGAGCTGCGCCCGCGGGTCCAGCGCACCGATCGCCGCGGCCAGCATCGGGGCCATCAGCAGCCGGCTGTCGCCCCGGACCTGCGCCGAGGCGAGCAGGCCGATCTCACCGGCCTGCAGCGTCTGGCCGATGGCCGGGTTCGCCGGGCCTCGGAAGACCTTGCCGTTGGCGCCGGTGATCGTGATCCCGGCGAGGTTGACCGCGGTGGCCAACGCGGCGGTTCCCCCGGGGCCGCCCTTCATCACCAGGTCGGCGAGGGTGGCGGCGGCGGCAGTGTCGCCGGCGTTGACGGACACCGGTGCGCCGATCCGCTCGGTGTCGATGCCCGTGGTCGCGAATCGTTGGTTGCCGTCGCGCTTCGGCTCGGATGACGGCTTGGCGCCACAGCCGGCCAGGATCATCCCGGCCGTGACGAGCAGCGCCACCGCACGTGTCGCGGGCCGCCACGAAGCCGCCCGGACGGTGGAAACACTTGTCGATGTCATGTCGCTTCTCGCGCCCGGGATGCTCAGCGACCGACCGCGATCTTGCCGACCGTGACGGAACGGTCCTTGTCGAAGGAGAGCGGTGCCACGTTCGCGATGACCAGCACATGCAAGAAGTACGGCTTGCCCTCCGGCAGCACCAGCAGTCCGACTTTGTCAGCCCAGACCGCGTCCTTGCCGACCCCGCTCACGGGGGTGCCGTTGTAGGACTTCTTGGTGCTGTCCCACTCTCTGGCCGGGCGGGCGGTGATGTTGACGCTCGCGCCGTCCGTTCTGGTGTAGGTGCAGCCGCCCAGCAGGGAGCCTTCGGCCTTCTGCGGCGTCGGCTCCAGCCCCGGCTTGCCGAGCACGGTGGCGGCGTCGGCCGGCGTGAACAGGGCGCAGGTGTCCACCGGTGCGGCCGCGGCCGGGCCGCCCCCCGCCTGGGCGGCCGTCGGGGCTGCTGGCGGGGCACTGACCGCTGGTTCGTCCGATCCGCCGCAGCCGGCCAGCGCGAGCGCGCCGACGAGTCCGGCCGTGGACGCGAACGTTCGCACCGTTTTACGCATTGCGTTCTCTTTCCTTCCTGATCGCCCGTAGTCACCCGGCACGGACGCTCAGCGCGGCCGACCCGGTCACGTGGCGGGCCTGCGCGTACGTGACAAACCACACCAGCCAACCGCGGACAGGCACCCGGCGAACAGCGGGAAATCCCCTGTCCCCGCCGGCGGCAGGCTGGCCATAGTTGATCTTCACAACTATGGTCGGCCGATGATGTACGGTCGCGAGCGCGAGTTGGCCCGGCTCGAAGGGGTGGTCCGGGCCGCCCGGACGGGGCGGGCCGAGGTGCTGGTGCTCGCCGGGGAGCCGGGGATCGGCAAGACCGCGCTGCTGGACGTGGTGGCCCGGGAGGCCACCGGGATGCGGGTCCTGCGCACCACCGGCATGCCGACCGACACGCGCATCGGGTTCGTCGGCCTGGCCGATCTGCTGACGCCGATCATCGCTCACCGGGAACAGCTGCCCGCCACCCAGCGCACCGCGATCGAACGTGCCCTCGCCCTGGACCAGGCCGTGCCCGCGGAACCCGTTTCGGACGGCCGGCTCGCCCTTCGGGTCGCCACGCTGGCGCTGCTCGCCGCCGCCGCGGAGCAGCAGCCGACCCTCGTGGTGGTCGACGACGCCCAATGGATGGACCAGGAGACCATCGACGTTCTGGGCTTCGCGGCCCGCCGGCTCGCCGCCGATCCGATCGGCCTGCTGTTCGCCGTGCGCACGACGCTGGACGAACCACCGGCCTCGGGGCTGGCCGGCTTCCCGGTGCTTCACCTGGCCGGGCTCGACCCCCAGGCGAGTACCGAGCTGCTCGCCGCCACCGCACCGCAGCTGAGCGAACCGCTCATCCGGGAGGCGGTACTGAGCACCGCCGCCGGCAACCCGCTGGCGCTGCGGGAGATACCCCAGCTGCTCGGCCCGGACACGCTGAGCGGCGCGGTGCTCGACCGGCCGCTCCCGGTCGGCGAGGCGATCCGGCAGTCGGCGGGTCGGGTGCTCGCCGGGCTGACCGAACGCAGCCGGATGGCCCTCGTCGTCGCCTCGGCCTCGCAGGACGCGCATTGGGCCGATGTCGGCGCCGCGCTGTCGGAACTCGGATTGTCCCGCCACGACCTGGAGCCGGCCGAACACTGCGGCCTGATCCACCTCGACGCCGAGCCGGGGTTTCGCCATCCGCTGGTACGGGCAGCGGTCTACCACGAGGCACCGCCGGCGACCCGCCGCAGCGCGCACCGGGCGCTGGCCGCCGCGGCCGGGCCCCAGGCCGTCGAGACGCGCGCCGGCCACCTGGCCTCCGCCGCCATCGGGCCCGACCCACAGGTGGCCGCGGCGCTGGCGGACGCCGGTTGTGTCGCGCGTACCCGCGGAGCGTGGCAGTCCGCCACGATCGCCTTCCGGCGGGCGGCGCACTTCGCCACCGACCCGGACCTGCGCATCGCCCATCTGCTGGCCGCCGCGCAGACCGCGCTGCTCATCGCGGCGCCGACGGCGGCCCAGCTCGCCACCGAGGTGGCCGCCTCGGCACGGGACCCCCTGACCCGGGCCCGGGCCCAGCGGATTCTGGGCGCCCTGTGGAACATCAGCGGCGACGCCCGCCGCGCGACGACGCTCTTCACGGCCATCGCGGACCGCATCGCCCACCTCGACGCGGAGTTCAGCATGCTGCTGCGCCTGGACGCGAGTGCCTCCGCGCTGCACTGCGGCGACTACGAGCTGGCCGACGCCGTGACCCGCGACGCCGTCGAACGGTCCGGGTCCACCAGCGCTGAGCTGGTGCTGGCCGCCCGCATCGCCCGCGGATGGGCACGGTTCTGCCGGGCCGAGGCCGACCCGGATGAGCCCTTCGGCGTGCCGTTGCCACAGGTACTCGCCCGCATCCCCGACGGCCCGGGAGTGTTGCCGTTCGCCGCGCTCACGTTGCCCTGGCTGGAGTACTACGACCAGGCGCGGGACGTGCTGGAGCGCATCGAGCGCGAGTACGGCGACAGCGTCCCACCCGACCGGATGGCCTTCTCCCGGATCGTCGACGCCGACCTCTGCTTCCGTACCGGCCAGTGGACCACCGGGTTCGCCACGGCCGCGGAGGCCGTCCGGCTGGCGGGCGACCTGGGGCACCGCAACATCCAGGCACGGGCGCTGACGCTGCAGGCACTGTACGAGGCGGCCACCGGACGCGCCGGCGACTGCCGTCAGCACGTGGCGGAGGCGGTCGAGATCGCCCAGTCCGCCCAGCTGCTGCCCGTCGAGGTCTACGGCGCCGCGGCCCTGGGCCTGCTGGCGTCGGGCAGCCGGGACTACGAGAGCGCGCAAGTGCAGTTCGGCTTCGTTCGCGCCGGTCTGGAATCGTGCGGCGCCCGGCACCCCGGCATCATCCCCTGGGCCGCCGACCTGACCGAGGCGCTGTACCGGACCGGCGCCACCGCGTCGGCGGCGCGGTTGCTGGCCGAATACGAGCAGCGGGTCGCCCGTACCCGCTACCGCACCGGAGAGATCGAGATCGCCCGCTGCCGGCTGGTACTCGGCCAGATCGACGACGACCTCGAACACCGCGTCGACAGGCTCGCCTACGGCAGTGCGGTCCCGGCGCCCTTCGAGCAGGCCCGGCTGCTCCTCGCGTACGGCGAGCACCTGCGGCTCAACGGCCGGCGCAGCGCGGCCCGCCGACCGCTGCGCGACGCGGGAATGATCTTCGCTCGGCTCGGCGCCGTACGGTGGGCGGACCGGTCCACCGCCGAGCTGCGTGCCGCCGGCGGCCGCGCCGCACCGCCGAGCAGCTCGCCGATCGGGCGGCTCAGCCCGCAGGAGCTCCAGGTGGCGCGGGAGATCGCGCGCGGCCTGCGCAACCGGGAGGCCGCGACCGCGCTGTTCCTGAGTCCCAAGACGGTCGAGGGCCACCTGAGCAGCATCTACCGCAAACTGGGAATCCGCTCCCGGGCCGAGCTGATCGCCCAGATGGCCGGCGCGGCCCGGGACTGACCGCCCCGGCCGGACGATCAGCGGGGTAGTGGGCTGGTGCCGAGTCCCTTGACGCTGGCGCGGAGGGTGTCGTGCGCACCGGACGGGTCCGGTGCTTCGGTGACGACGCACAGCCCGTTCTCGCGGGACAGCGAACCGGCGCGCAGGTCGGCGCGTTGCTGGAGGTCGGGCAGGCCGAGGTACTTGGCGGCTGCCTGCTGGCAGGCGGAATCCAGGTCGTCGCCGGGCGGCACGACGCCGACGAACTCGGCGGCGTGACTTTCCGTGCATTCGCCGTACAGGAAGTACCCATCCTTGTCGCTGACGAGGCAGGTGACGGCCAGCCGCCGGTCGCCGCGCATGCCGTCCTTCAAGCTGCCGACGCTGCCGACCGTGCGCCCGTCGGTGCCGGCGGTCTCCGCGAGTGCGCAGAGCAGCTCGCCGCTGCTTTGGTCGGTGTTGCGCAGGAGTGCGTAGACGGTGCGGGACTGCTCCCACGGCCCGCCGAGGAACGACTCGGCCTCCTGCCGGCAACGCTGCTCGCCGCCGGCGGTCGTGAGGATGGAGATCGCCTCGAACTCGTGCGGTTGGTCGCAGCCGACCGGCTGCACCCCGCCAGCATCGGGCAGAGCGTCCGCCTTGACGAACGCCGTGTAGCAGCCGAGGGTGCCGGCGGTGGACGTCTCCCGCCACCACAGGAACACCGCGCCGACGACGGCCAGCACCAGGACCGCCACGAGAATCTTCGTCCGCACGGTGCAGGACACTAGCGGCCGGAGCTGTGACGATCAACCGTATTCGATCTCGGTACCGGCGGTAAGCATGCCCGGCCGACGCCACCGTCAACCAGCGGCTGACGGTGGCGGTTCACGGCCTCGTAGCCGGTCACCAGATGCTGCGGGTTGTCGTCGTCTTACTCGAAGCGGGTCGTCGAGATCTCGGTGTTCTTACGCGCCGTGCGGAACGTGCCGGCCACTGCGGCGGCGGCGAGCAGGAGGCTCACGGCGAGGGCGAGGAAGTAGGATCGGTCCGGCCAGCCGACGGTACGGCGTCCCTGGGTGAGGCCGGCGACGACGCACCAGGCGACCAGGAACCCGAGCCCGACGCAGAGGGCGAAGACCGTGGCGAGGGGAAGCGCGGCCTCGGCGAGGATGACGCGCCGTACGGTCGACACGGGCATGCCCATGAGCCGCAGCAGGCCGAGCATCCGCTTGCGGTCGAGAACGGCGGCGGTGGTCGAGACCGCCAGCGAGACCGCGGAGATGACGGTGGCCACCAGGATGCCCAGACCCGCGAGGCCGGCGTAGCGGTTCGCCGTCGTCTCCAGCGCCGATGCCGCCAGCTCGGTTCGCGTCGCCGGCGGCAGCACCGTTCGCAGTCCGCTGCGCAAAACCGCGGTGCGGGCGCGTTCAGTCGAACTCGCCGTGCCGTCGGTGGCGACCAGAAGGATCGCCGGTGTGGTGCCGGGTGGCGCTGCCGCTGAGACGATCGGCGGGCCGCCCTCGAAGTAGTCGCTGGCGACTCGCACATGGCCGGCTCCGGCGGGGACGGGCAGCCCGAGCCACGCGGCGTCAGACGCGGCGAAGACGTATCCCTCCTCGGGGTGGGAGTAGCCGATCACCGCGACCGTGACTCCCGGGGTGCGGGCGACCCGGGACGCTCGCGTCATCGCCGCGTCCGCTTCAGTGGGCCGGATGCCGAGACGGGCGACCACTGTGGATGTTGGGAGCCGGTCGGCGCCGTCGGCACGCGCGGATTCGCCGGTGACGGTGGTGACGGCCGCCGCGAACACCGACACCATGAACACGGCCGCGACCAGGCCGCTGACCGCGCGGAACGTGGCCCGCGGGTGCCGGCGGATCCGGTTCATGGCGATGACCCCGGCCGTGCCCCGGACCCCGCGGGCCGCGAGGTGGGCCACCCAGAACGTCAGCACCGGTCCGGAGGTCACCAGCCCGAGCGAGACCAGCAGAAAGCCCAGGACGAGGAGCACTGCCGTGCCGTGGATCGGCGAGTCGAGCAGGGACTTGAGCGTGACGCCCAGCATCAGCGCCGCACCGGCGACCAGCGGCGCGACGGCAAGGGCTGCGGGACGTCGTTCGGAGCGCTCGCGGCTGACGCCGAGTGGCCCGATCCCGGCATGGGCGGTGCGCCACCACGCGACGGCGGTGGAGACGGCGACGACGCCCGCGACGACGGCGACCACGGTGAAGGGCGCCACGGTCAGGTCCGTACGGAAGAACCGGCCGTCACCCACCTCGATCCTGGCGGCGACCGGGATGAGTAACCAGGCCAGGACGGCGCCGGCGAGGGCGCCGGCGAGGCTGGTCACGCCGGTCTCGACGGCGGCGATGTCAGCGACCCGTCGGGGTGTGGCGCCGATGAGGCGCAGCGCGGCGAAGCGCTCGGCGCGCTGGGCCGCACCGAGGCGCGTGACGATCCCGACCAGTATCAGGACCGGCAGCAGGATGGCGATCGCGCCGATGATCGCGACCGTACGGTAGGCGACGCTCGGATACGCGGCACCACGGAACCCAGCGATGGACCAGACGCCGAATTGGGAATCACCCGACACGCTGCCGCCTCGCGACGGATCCAGGTCGCCGGCCGCCGTCCCCGCCACGACGACCAGCGAGTCGGGGCCCGCCAGCCCCGCGTCGCCGATGATGCCGGCCCTCGTGCCGTAGCGGGCGCCGAGCTCGTCGGCCGGGTGGGCGTCGATGAGGGCGGCCAGCGCCGGAGAGGCGTAATACGTGCCGGCCCGCGGAGCGCGCCCGACCCCGGGTACGGCCACGGTCGAGGCCGGCGACGCGGCGACGTCGACCCGGGTGATCGTCCGTCCCATGAAGTAGTCCGACACGGTCTGCGCCAGCACCGTGTCGTCGCCCGGTGCGGCCGCTGCGGGGTCGCCGACCTCCCGGGCCGACACCCCGGAGCTCAGCGTGGTCCAGGTCGAGCGTTCGGTGCGGGACGCGAGGCCGTCAGACGCGCCCCACAGCAACAGCAGCAGCATGACGCCGACCGCGACACCCCCGGCCATGCCGGCCAGCCTGCTCCGCGCGCCCCGGCCGCCGGCCGTGACCAGCCTCGCCAGCGAGAAGAGGCTCATCCGGCCGGCCCTGCGAACGTGACCCGTCCGTCGCGGACGATCATTTCCCGGTCGGCGTACGCGGCCGTGCGCGGGTCGTGGGTGATAAGCACGACCGTGGTGCCGGTCGCCCGCGCCGCCTCGGTGAGGGCGAGCATCACGTGCTCGGCGGCGAGTGAGTCCAGCGATCCGGTCGGCTCGTCGGCGAACAGGACGGCCGGCTCGGTGACCAGCGCCCGGGCCACAGCGACACGCTGCGCCTGGCCGCCGGACAATTGCGTCGGCAGCTTGCCGGAGTGCTCGGCCAGCCCGAGTCGCTCGAGCCACGCACCGGCCATTCGCAACGCCTCGCGACGCCTGGTGCCCGCCAGCAGCAGGGGAATCGTCACGTTGTCCACAGCGGACAGGTCGGGCAGGAGCTGGCCGTGCTGGAACACGAACCCGAACTCGCCCAGCCGCAACCGCGAGCGGCCCGCCTCGTCAAGGGCGGTCAGGCGGACCTGCTTGTAGTCGACGGTGCCGTGATCGGGGACCAGAACACCGGCGAGCACGTGCAGGAGCGTGGACTTGCCCGAGCCGGACGGCCCGGTGATCGCCACGACCTCCCCGGCGTGCACATCCACGTCGATGCCGCGCAGGGCCTCGGTCAGCCCGAACCTCAGCCACAGCCCGCGCGCACGCAGCAGCGGAACCGGTCCTCCTCCGGCCGCCCGCGACGGCGCGCCCATCACCTCGACCTCGCTCACCTCGCCATCTCCGCCCGCAGCTGAGAGAGGCGCGACGCCGTCAGGTCGATCCAGCGCAGGTCCGCCTCGATGTGGAACAGCGCGTGGTCGCACGCCAGCACGATCGCCAGGCGTGCACCCCGCTTCTCCTTGGTCAGCTCACGCATCCGGGCCATGTGCCGGGCGCGTTGCAGGTCCAGCAGGCGGCCGGCGTCGTCGCCGAGCAGCAGCGCGATGATCGTCTTTGCGAAGAGGTCGCTCTGGAGGGTCTCGGACGGCACCTCGGGAGTGAACATCCACTCCTGGACGCGGCCGCGTCCCGCCGGGGTGATCCCGTACCGCTTGCGGTCCGGCCCGGCCCCCGCCTCCTCGCCGACCATCTCGATCCAGCCGTTGCGGATCATCCGTGTCAGGGTCGAATACACCTGCCCGAACGCCAGCGGCTTCTTCATGCCGAACCAGCGGTCGTAGCTGTTCTTCAGGTCGTAGCCATAGCTCGCACCCGTTCCCAGCAGCCCGAGCAACACAGTGGTGTTGTCCACGGTCCGTGACTATACACGTCATATCTACATGCGATATCTACAGCGGTGCGAAAGAGGCGCCGGAAGGCTGGTCCGACGCCTCGCTGTTATGGGCGGGGTTCGAACCCGCGAGCCACGCATCGGCTCGAGGCGCAAGTGCACTGACCAGCGCCAATGTCGCTCACAGAAACTGCGCGGACCTGGAAGAGCGGTTCGGCGCCGGGATCAGGTGGTGGTGCCCAGCAGCGAGCGGGTGACCGCTTCGGCCTGGGACAGCATCTCGTCCAGCGCCTGGTCGAGGTCCGCGTCGGCGGGGGCGTGTCCGGCGTCGGCGGCGATCAGCACCGCGCGGCGCAGGAGTTCCTTGGCGAACGACGCCGTGACGCCGTCGGTCCGGTCCGCGGCGCCCTCCAGCGCCGCCACGGTGAACGGCAGGTCCCGGGCGTAGAGCCGCATGAGGCGACGGCGGGCGTCGGCGTCGGGCAGCGGGATCTCCACCGCCAGGTCGACGCGGCCAGGGCGCTGGGCGAGTGCCGGTTCCAGCACGTTGATCCGGTTGGTGGTGAGCAGGAACGCGACGTCGGCGTCGTCGCCGAGGCCGTCCAGCGTCTCCAGCACGGTGAAGAGCAGCGGCTGGGGGCCGGCGTGCCGGTCGCGGCTGTCGGCCACCAGGTCGCAGTCCTCCAGCACGACGAGGGCGGGTTGCAGCGCCCGGGCCATCCGGGCGGCCTCCGCGACGTACGCGATCGCCGGGCCGGCCAGCAGCAGCACGGTGAGCTCCGGCAGCGCGCCGAGCAGGTAGCGCACCGTGTGGGTCTTGCCGGTGCCGGGCGGGCCGTAGAGCAGCATCCCGCGCTTGAGGTGCTGGCCGGCCGCGCGCAGCAGCTCACGGTGCTCGGCGATGCCGGCGACGTGGCGGCGGACCCGGTCCAGCACACCGGCCGGGAGGATGATCTCGTCCTGGCCCACCGCCGGTCTGCGGTGGAAGGTGATCTCGCCGACGCCCCGCTCGTAGGAGGACCCGCCCAGCGACAGCACCTGCCCGCGCAGCACCGACCGGTGCAGCATGAGCGCGCGAACGGTCGCGATCAGGCCCGCCGCCACGCCCTCCGCCGGGGTCAGGATCTCCATCCGCGCGGTGAGCTGGCCGAACCTCGGCTCCGCCGAGCGTTGCAGCACCGCGACCGCAGCCCCGTCGTGGGCGAACAGGCGCAGCCCGAAGGTGACCGCCTGGCGGGCGGTGTCCGGGCCGGTGGCGATGCTCGTGTAGTCGACCGCGGCCACGGGGAACTGGCCGTAGCGCCCGGCATGGTCGAGGATCTCGCTCAGCGACTGGTGGCGGCGCTGCTCCCCGCCACCGACCCCGACCAGCCGGTGATGCTCCGCGCGCTGCTGCACCTCGCTCAACGCGATGTCGAGATCGACGAACAGCTGCGCCGGGACGTCCTCGGTGATCACAGGCAGCCGCCGCGGATCGGCGCCCAGGTGCTCGCGCAGCACCGGAAGCAGCGCCTCGCCGTCGTCGTCCCGGCTCTGCCGATGCTCCTGCACGACCTCGTCCAGGAACGCCTGGAAGGCCGCCACGAAGTCCGTCGTACGCTCGTCCACCGAATCCCCCGAAGTCCGTCACGCATCCATCTGTCTATATGCACGGTCCGTATCGTGACGGACCGGCGCCACGGCGGCAGCCGATATCAGTCGCCGAGGCGGGCATGCAGCTTGCGCAGGTGGGCCTCGACCTGGGCGCGGTCGTACCCGCGCAGGACCGGGACCAGGTCGGCGTGCTCCAGGTCGGCCCGGACCTGCGCGCGCTGGGCCGGGTCGCCGCTGAGCAGGGCGTCGGTGGCACGGCGCAGCAGGTTGTCGACGTGGCCCTGGTCGTAGCCGCGCAGCACGAAGGAGAAGTCGGCGCGGTCGCCGCGACGGGCGATGCGGTTGTCGAAGCGGCCGCCGGCGTAGCGCTGCAGGGCCTCGGCGATCTCGTCCTGGCTCTGGCGGACGTCGTCGAGCTTGAGCACGACCCGGTCGCCGGGCTGCAGGACCAGGTGCGGGCCCGAGGTGGCCGGCGGGGTCGGCTCGTCGAGGACGACCTGCTCGATGGCCGCCCACTCGACGAGGCCGTCGCGCGTCGTCACGCCCTGCTCGGAGATCGCGAACTGGAAGGGCCGCAGCTCGTCGCGCACGAGCACGGCGCCCAGGGCCAGGGCCAGGGCGGCGCACACGGCGTAGAACACGGTGGACCCGACGTTGGCGGCTCCCCACGCGCAGACCAGGCCGACCAGGCCGAACACGACGATGAGGAGGGCGAGCCCGAGGGACCGCCGCCTGCGCTGCAGCTCCATGTGTCAATACCTTAGCCGGGTGTACCGGGTGCGGC
The DNA here is from genome assembly GCF_040689395.1 of Dactylosporangium sp. NPDC051484. Taxonomy (NCBI): domain Bacteria; kingdom Bacillati; phylum Actinomycetota; class Actinomycetes; order Micromonosporales; family Micromonosporaceae; genus Dactylosporangium; species Dactylosporangium sp. NPDC051484. The sequence goes on from NZ_JBFAZX010000029.1 coordinate 21,516, forward strand.
TACTCGGTGCGCAGCGCCCGGGCGGTGCTGGTACGGGCCGCCCAGCCGGCCGGCAGCAGCGCGCCGGCGAGGGCGATCACCAGGCCGCCGAGGGCGAGCGGGACGAGCAGCGCCACGTCGTACACCCGCAGGATGTGCGGCGGGAACCGCGTCCCGGCCGCGTGGCCCATCCGCGGCAGGACCCAGTCGTGCAGGACGATCCCGGCCGGCACCCCGACCAGGCCGGCCAGCAGGCCGATGCCCGCGACGGAGGTCAGCACCATCGCGACGGTCTGCCGCGGTGCCATGCCCAGCGCCTTGAACACGCCGAGTTCGTGCACGCGTTCGCGGGTGTCGAGCACGACGGTGTTGAGCACGCCGAGGCCGGCGACCGCCACCAGCAGCAGTGTGAGGGTGCCGGCAAGGGTGTCGATCGCCACCACGGTGCCGCTGATCTCGCCGGCGTTGACCTCCGCGTGGCCGCCCTTGTCCTCGATGATCGCGTTGAGGGCGGAGGTGTAGGCCTTGAGGTCGGTGCCGTCGGCGAGGTCGACGTGGTACACGCCGCCGCCCCTGGTGTCCGTGAGGTTCAGGCCCGCCACGGAGCGCACGTCGGTGATGACCCGCCGCCCGTCGGAGCTGAGGTCGAGGACCTCGCCGACGATCCGGACGGTCGCGGTGCGCCCCTCGCTGCGCAGCGTGAGCGTGTCGCCGATCTTCACGCCGGCCGCGTCGAGGAAGGCGCTGGGCACGACCGCCTCGCCCGGCCCGGCGAACCAGCGGCCCGCGATGATCTCGTACGTGCCCCAGGAGGCGTCGCCGTCGAACGTGACGACCTCTGTCATGCCGGTGATGCCGGCGACGGTTACCTCGCCGACGCGGCTGACGAAGTACCGCGCGGTGCCGGGCTGGGCCTTGACCGCCGCCTCGACCGCGGCCGGGTCCGGCGTCGGCGGGGCCGGCGCGCCCGGCCGGCTGATGCGCGCCTCCTGAACGCCTGCTAGGTAGATCATGACGTCGCCGGCGTCGCGGCGGTTCAGCGCGCTCTGCACGCCGCCGACCGACAGGGCCAGGCCGGTGCCGAACGTGACGCCGAGCGCGCCGAGCGCCACCGCGGCCGCGATGGTCGCCGAGCGGCCGGGCCGGGTGAACGGGTTGGCCAGGCCCAGGCTCATCGGGCGGGGCAGCGGCAGCCGGCCGAGCAGGTGCCGCGCGGCGCCGGCCCGCGACGCACCATGGCCGGCGGACGGGGTGCGGCCGACGGCGAGCGCGGCGACGGTGCGCAGCCGGCCGGCCCGCAGCGCGGGGACGAACGCGGTGGCCGCGACGGCGGCGAGCGCGGCGAGGGGCACGACGGCCGACACCCACCAGTCGAGGGTGGCGGCGCCGGTGCCGAACGCGTCGCCCTCCTCCCGCAGGACCGGGATCGCGGCCAGGTTGCCCAGCGGGATGCCGATCAGGGCACCGATCGTGGCCGGGATGAGGGCCTGGCCGACATAGGCGCGGGCGACCTGCGCCGGGGTGTACCCGAGCGCCTTGAGGATGCCGATGCGCCGGGTGGCGGAGCTGACCGCGCCGCTGACCACGATGCCGATGATGAGCACCGACATGGCCAGGCCGAGCGCGCCGAAGGCGACGACGAACGGCGCGAACGTGGCCGCGACGTGCTCGGCGTCGGTCTTGACCCGCAGGTAGGACGCGGCGCCCAGCAGGGCGCCCGGCGGTATCGCCGCCTCGATGACGGCCCGGCCGGCGTTGACGTCGGCGTCGGTGGCGGCGTTGGTGAAGCGGTACAGCATCTGGAAGCCGCCGCCGCCCGGCGCGGTGAGCGCCGCGACGGTGGCCGGGGACGCCCAGATCTGGCCGGTACGGCCGACGGAGCGGGCGTGGCCGACGACCTTCAGCTTCGGCGCGCCCGGCGCGCCGGGAAACGCGAACTCGTCGCCGATCTCGAAGGGGAAGTCGTCGGCGGCCCAGACCATCTCCCCCGGCCCGGTGGCCCACCGCCCGGCGGTCAGCTCCAGCCGGTCGACGTCGCCGCCCGGGCCGGGCCGCCCGACGATCGTCACCGGCGGCAGGTCGATGCCGGCCGGCGGGCCGGACGGGTGGGCGGTGGCGGTGCGCGGGCGCAGGTCGACGGTCGGGAACGGCCCGGCGGCGGCGGTCACCCCGGCGGCGTGCGCGGTGGCGGACAGCTGTTCGGCGGTCACCTTGCCTGCGTCGAACTGCGCGGCCAGGTGCGCGCCGTGCTGACGGGAGAACGCCCGCGCGAACGGCTCCGAGGAGGCGACGAGCAGCCCGACGGCGAGGACGGACGCGGTCACGGCGAGCAGGGTGGTCAGGGTCATCACGACGGTCTGCACCCGGCGCCGCCCGACGCCCGAGCGGACCACCCGCCCCAGACCCCCCGTCACGCGGACACCGCCGTGCTCGGCGCGAGGCGACCGTCGACCAGGCAGATGGTGCGGGTCGCGCACGCCTCGGCCAGGGCCAGGTCGTGGGTCACCAGCAGCAGCGTCTGGCCGTCGCGGTTGAGGTCGGTGAGCAGCCTGCGGACCTCCTGCCCGGACGCGGTGTCCAGCGCCCCGGTGGGCTCGTCGGCCAGCAGCAGCGGCGGCCGGTTCATCAGCGCCCGGGCGACCGCGACCCGCTGCCGCTCGCCGCCGGAGAGCCGGCCGGGCAACGCCTTGCCGTGGCGCGCGACCCCGAGGTACGACAGCAGCTCGTCGGCCCGTCGCAGGGCGTTGCGCCGCGGTACCCCGCACAGCTGCGCCGGCAGCAGCACGTTGTCGAGCACCGTGAGGTCGTCGAGCAGGTTGAAGAACTGGAAGACCATGCCGATGCGGCGGCGCCGGTACCGGGCGCAGGCCGCCTCGCCGAGCCGGTCGACCCGCACCCCGTCGACGGTCACGGTGCCGCTGGTCGGCCGGTCCAGCCCGGCGACGAGGTTGAGCAGCGTCGACTTGCCGCTGCCGGACGGGCCGAGGACGGCCAGCGCCTCACCGGCGCGCACCCGCAGGGTGAGGCCGTCCAGCGCCGCGGTCCCGCCGTCGTAGCGCTTGGTCACGTCGTCGAATTCGATCAGTACGCCTGTTTCTGTCATGGTTGTGGACGCTAGGCGCGCGGCGCGGCGCGGGACGTCGGCCGCGGTGGCGGTTTCGCGTCGCCCGCGCTGCGGAGGCCCGGCGGCGTCATCATTGCGATGTACGCACCGATCGGGACGCGCCGCCGCGGGCCCGTCGGCCAGACTGTGCGGGTGAGGGTTCGGGAGGCGATCGCGCGTGGCTGGCGGGCCGCGGTGGCCTGGCTGCGGGTGGAGACGCCGAGCCAGCCCCGGCTGACCGCGTGGGCGTGGGCGGCGGACATCATCCTGGCGCTGCTGCTGGCGGCGGGCGCGATCAACGCCACGACCGAGCCGCACTACGCGGGCGGCGACGTGCCACTGCGCATCCAGTTCAGCGTGCAACGCCCCGAACCGCCGATCCAGGGGGCTCCCCCGGCGCCGGTCCCGTTCGACCCGTACGACCCGGCGGACCCGTACGGATTCCAGCGGCTCGCGCCGCGTGACGACGAGCAGGGCCCGGCCCGCCCGCTGCTCGTCGTCGCCGCGCTCACCGCGCTGCCGCTGGCCACCCGCCGCCGGTACCCCCTGGCGTCGTTCCTGGTCATCGCGGTGTGCGCGATGCGGATCTACCGCCTCGACACCGATCCGACCTGGACCGTGGTCGCCTCCGTCGTGGCCGCCTACAGCGCGCCGATGTACAGCCGGTACCGCAACCTGGCCCTCGCCAGCGTCGTCCTCGCCGCCGCGCTCGTGGTCGGCTTCAACCGCGACAACCTGCCCGGCCTGCCGTCCGGCCTGGTGACGTTCCTGCTGCTGTCGTCGGTCGGCCTGGCCGCCAACGCGATCCACACCTGGCGGCAGCGGGCCCGCACCCTGCAGCGGGAGCAGGAGGCCGCGACCCGCCTGGCGGTGGACCGCGAGCGGGCCCGGCTGGCCCGCGAGCTGCACGACGTGGTCACGCACAACGTGAGCGTGATGGTCGTGCAGGCCGGCGCGGCCCGCAAGGTGATGGACACCTCGCCGGACATGGCGAAGGAGGCCCTGCTGGCGGTGGAGGCCGGCGGCCGGGCCGCGATGACCGAGCTGCGGCAGGCGATCGGCCTGCTCACGCTCGACAACGACGGCACCGACCTGGCGCCGCAGCCGGGCCTGGACCAGCTGCCGGACCTCGTCGCGCGGGTGCGCGAGACCGGTGTACCCGTCGAGCTGACGGTGCCGCCCGGCCGCTCGGCGGGGACGGTGCCGCCGGGTGTGGGCCTGGCCGCCTACCGGGTGGTGCAGGAGGCGCTGACCAACGCGGTGAAGCACGCCGCCGGGTCGAGCGTGCGGGTCACCGTGTCGGCCGCCGGTGGCGTGCTGCGGGTCGAGGTCCTCGACGACGGCGGCGCCACGGCGGGCGGGCACGGCAGCGGGCGCGGGTTGATCGGGCTGCGGGAGCGGCTCGCGGTGTACGGCGGCACGCTCACCGCCGGCCCGCGCCCGACGGGTGGCTTCCGCGTGGTCGCGCAGATCCCGCTGACCGAGAACACCGAGAGGGATGACACGTGACCGCACTGCTGCGGGTCGTGATCGCCGATGACCAGACGCTGGTGCGCACCGGGTTCCGGATGATCCTCACCGCCGACGGGATCGAGGTCGTCGCCGAGGCCGCCAACGGCGTCGAGGCCGTCGAGGCGGTGCGGCGCACGCTGCCCGACGTCGTGCTCATGGACGTGCGCATGCCGGAGATGGACGGCCTCGAGGCGACCCGCCGCATCCTGACCGGCCCCGCCGACGCCGCCGGCACCGCGCCACGGGTCGTCATCCTCACGACCTTCGACCTGGACCGGTACGTGTACGCGGCGCTGTCGGCCGGGGCCAGCGGCTTCCTGCTCAAGGACGTCAGCCCCGAGCAGCTCGTGGCGGCCGTGCGGCTGGTGCGGGCCGGCGACGCGCTGCTGGCGCCGGCGATCACGCGGCGGCTCATCGAGCGGTACGCCTCCCGGGACGCCCGGACGGCCACGCTGCACCGGGACCTCTCGACGCTGACGCCGCGGGAGGTGGAGGTGCTGACGTTGCTCGCGCGCGGCCTGAGCAACGCCGAACTGGCCGAGAGCCTGCACCTCAGTGACGCGACGGTGAAGACCCACGTGGCGCGGATCCTCTCCAAGCTGCGGCTGCGCGACCGGGCGCAGGCGATCGTCGTGGCCTACGAAACGGGCCTGGTCACGCCGGGCTCGGCGGGCCCGTAGCGCCGCGGCGGGCCAGGGGGCCCGGCCGTCCCGCTCGGCGGCGGCCGGCGGCGCGAGCAGCCGGCGGCCGCAGGGCAGGTGGCGCCCGGCTACTGCGCCGCGATCTGGATGAGGTTGCCGCAGGTGTCGTCGAAGACGGCGGTGGTGACCGGCCCCATCGCGGTCGGCGGCTGGGTGAACACGACGCCGGCCGCGACGAGCCGCTCGTACTCCTTGTGCACGTCGTCGACCGCGAACGACGTCCACGGGATGCCGTCGGCGACGAGCGCCTCCCTGAACGGCCTCACGGCCGGATGGCCGGCCGGCTCGAACACGAGCTCGACCCCGTCGGGCTGCTCGGGCGACACGACGGTCAGCCAGCTCACGCCCGCACCGAGCGGGATGTCGGTCTTCTTCACGAACCCGAGCACCTCCGTGTAGAAGCGCAGGGCCTTGGCCTGGTCGTCGACGAACACACTCGCCAAGTTGATCTTCATCGGGGCTCCTTCGGGCGCCAGCGGTCGACGATGGCCTCCAGCGGGCCGGCGTCGATGTGGTGGAACTTGTATCGCCCCTCGCGCCGGGTCCGCAGCAGACCGGCCGCCTCAAGGATCTCCAGGTGCTGTGAGATCGCCTGCCGGGACGAGGTGATCGCGTGCTTCATGGCCAGCCGGCCGCACAGCTCGAACAACGTCTGACCGTCACGCTCGGTCAGCTCGTCGAGGATCGTGCGCCGGGTCGCGTCGGCGAGCGCCCGGAAGACGTCACCGTCCGCCACGCGGTACAGCATATGCAAGTAATGGCTTGCCTATCAAGCCCGGCCACCGCCGGCGTCAGCGTTGCGCCGGCGCCTGGCGCGGAAGGGCCGGCTGCTCGCCGGCCCGGATCGGGATGGTGGCGAGCAGGGACGTGCCGCCGTCCGGCGGGCTCGTCACGACCATGTGCCCGCCCAGGGTCTCGACGCGGTCCCAGAGACCGGTGAGTCCGCAACCCCGGGCCGGGTCGGCGCCGCCGACGCCGTCGTCGCGGATGGCGAGCCGGAACGTGTCGGGCCGCATGGTGACCTCGACCCGCACCACCGACGCGCCCGAGTGCCTGGCCGCGTTCGTCAGCGATTCCGACACGACGTAGTACGCGGCGATCTCGACCGGCGCCGGCGGGCGGCCGGCGGAACCGTCGACGTGCAGTTCGACCGGAATCGCGGATCGGCGGGCGAGCATCTTAATCGCCGGCACCAGGCCACCGGTGCCGAGGACCGCCGGATGGATGCCCCGCGCCAGTTCCCGCAGGTCCGTGGCGACCTCGGTGAGGCTCGTCGCCGCGCGCGCCATCTGCGCCCGCAGCTGCTCGGGCGGCATCTCGGTCTCCTCGGCCGCGCGCAGTTCCAGGCTGATCGCGATGAGGTGCTGCTGCGCGCCGTCGTGCAGGTCACGTTCGATGCGCTGGCGTGTCTCGTCGGCGGCGGTGGCGATGCGGGCGCGGGACGCGATGAGCTGGGTACGGTTGTCGGCGTTGGCGATGGCGGTGGCGGTGAGGTCGGTGAAGTCCGTGATGCGCGCCTCCGCGTCCTGCGGCAGGGGTTCGGGCCGGGCGGAGGTGACGATGATGGTGCCCCACAGCCGGCCCTCGACGAGGATCGGCACCGCGACCGCCGAGTCGATGCCCAGCGCGCGCCTGCGCGTGCTGCCGGGGTCGGCGCCGCAGCGCGAGTCGGCCCGCACGGCGCGGCCCGTGCGCCGCACGAGCTCGGCGACGCTGCCGGTCTCGAGCTTGCCGTTCTCGTACGGCGCCGTGGCCGGCCCGCGGCTGCCGGCGAGCGCCATCAGGCCGGGCTGGTTGGTCGAGACGATCGTGACCGTGTCGTCGGCCTCGTAGTGCAGCAAGGTCGTGTGGCGGTCGTCCAGGAGCCGGCTGACTTCCGCGGTGACCGCGTGGAAGACCTCGGCCGGGCTGACGGCACGCGCGACGAGGGTCGCCACCCGCCGCAGTGCGGCCTGCTGGGTCGCGAGCGCCTGGAGTTCCTCCCCTCGCGCGGCGAGCGTGCTGAGCATCGCGGCGCGCTCGCGTGCGGCGTACAGCAGCGATGCCAGCGGCGGGACCACGCGCTGCCGCAGGCGGTCCACCTGCCGGTGCGGCAGACCGGCGGGCACGCGCAGCTCTCCCAGCAGGGTGCTGTCGTGCTCGAGGGGAAACACGGTCTGCCCGGCATCCGCGTGAGCGGCCTGGCCGGCGCCGCCCCCGCCGGGGACCACCGGCTTGGCCTCGATCGCCGCCATGGGCAGGTCGAACGCGCTGCTGATCTGCTGGGCCACCGCGGGCAGGACCGAGTCGACGTCGTTGTTGTCGTCGAGCAGCAGGCGGGCCATGTCGGCGGTGAGATCGGACTCCTGCAGCCGTGCGGCCCGCATGCGGGACTGGTCCGCCAGCGCCCCGGCCACCGCCGCCACGGCGATGAAGACCACGATCGACGTCACGTCCCGCACGTCGGAGTCGACGAGGTTGCCGATGGGATGGACGTAGAAGAGGACGAACATGCCGACGCTCGCCAGCGCCGTGGCCACCCCGAGCCACCACCCCCAGACGATCGAGACCACCACGACGCCGAGAAGGTAGATCACGCTCGGCGTGGTCTCCTTCGTGAACGCGTGCAACGGGTAGCTGAGCAGAGTCTCCAGCGCCAGGAACAGCAGAGCGACCGAGATCCCCAACCATTTGGACGGGGGCGTCGGCCGCACCAGGATCGATAACGGACTCACGCGCATGTCGCCACTTTAGTCCGGTTATGTACCACCCCGGGCCACACCGCCGTCACCCATCGGCGACGGCCGACTCCTACGTGCGCCCATCCTCCAGGGCGCCTTGGATCGTCTGCGCCGACAGCTCCGCCTTGTCCACGAAGGCGACGGCGGGACTGTCCTGGAGCAGATCCATCATCTCGTCCTTGTCGTGGCTGGAGATCAGGATGACCTGGACCGCCCACCGGCGGGCCTGGACGCTCGCCTCGATGCGTTCGGCCAGCGCGAACCCGCTCTCCGCACCCAGGTAGACGTCCACGAGGACGACATCCGGCCGGAGGGAGTCCACCCCGGCCATGGCCTGGGCGCCGTCCTGCGCCACTCCCACGACGATGATCCCTTGACTGGTCAAAGCGCGCTCGGCCGCCGCGAGAAACGCGGTCGAGTCGTCCACTATGAGACACCGGATGCCCATCGAACCCAGCCTCCCGGCCGAACCGGCAAGAGGCTCCCGCAAACACCAGACGAAACCTCCGGCCAACCGTAACGCGTGCGCAACGACGGACGCATTCCCGCCCGGCGGCGCAGCACGCCACCCACCGCCGGCGCTTGGTGTCACATCTGGGTGGGGCCGCCTGACGCTGGGTCGGCCGCCTTGGTCAGATGTCGCTCGTCGAGCCCGGCAATGCCATGTTTCCCGCGCCGGGCGGTCCTAATCCGCGTCATCGGGCGAGGCCCGCGGTGGACCGGCGGTCGCGATAGGCTGGCGCGATAAAGTGGGCAGGGGCGTCGTGTCTTGACGCGAGGTGGATGGGCGGTCGCTGATGCGGGCGCGCCTGATGGCGCTGATCCTGAGCCCGAAGCCGCCACCGTTTGCGCTCGGGCTGCTGGTCGCCGCGGTGCTCATCACCGTGGAGACGGTGCTGCTGTTCGCCCTGCGGCCGGGGACGCCGGAGGGCGCCCGAAGCGTGGTGTACCTGTGCGGGGTGCTGATCATCTCCAGCCTGTGGGGCCCCGGCCTCGGCATCCTCACCTCCGTGCTCAGCGCCCTCGCCTTCAACTACTTCCACATTCGCCCCTACTGGACGTTCGAGCTCGTTCCGCGGCGGGATCTGCTCAGCGTCACGGTCTTCATCGGGGCCGGGCTGCTGACCAGCTTCCTCGCGGACCTGGCCCGGGCCCGCGCCGCGGAGGCGACACAGCGGCAGCAGGAGGCCGACCTCGCCGCCGAGCTGGCCCGCTTGATGCTGCGCGCCGGTGACCTGCGCTCGGTCCTGGCTCCGGCGGCCCGGCGCATCGCGGAGGTGTTCGCGCTGCGGTCCGCGGCTATCGAGCTCGGGGCGGTCACCGAGGACGACGGGCGGGCCGCGTTGCCGCTGTGGGATCACCAGACCCGGCTGGGCACCCTGCTGGTCCCGGCCGCGCTCCCCGAAGGCACACTCGAGCGCCTGCGGCAACGGCTGGTTCCGTCGCTGGAGTCGCTGCTGCGCGCGGCAGTCGACCGTGAGGCGATCACCGACTCGCTGCGGGCCAGCCGTGAGGAGGCCACCTCGCTGATGGAGGAACAGTCGGCGTTGCGCCGGGTGGCCACCCTGGTCGCGCAGGGTTCCCCGCCGACCGAGGTGTTCGGTGCGGTGGCCGAGGAACTGCGTCAGATCTGCGGCCTGCGCAACACCGCGCTCATCCGGTACGAACAGGACGGCACGGGCACGCTCGTCTCGGGCCGCTACGAGCCCGGCGCCATCGAGATACCGCCCGGGACACGCCTCCTGCTCGACGGGGACTGTCTCTCGGGGATCATCAAGCGCACCGGAAGCTCGGCCCGCGTGAGCTACGTCAACGCCGCAGGCCCCACCGCCGCGATGGTCCGCGAGATGGGCATCCGTTCCGGGATCGCCGCCCCGGTCATGGTCGAGGGTCGCCTCTGGGGCGCCAGCCTCGTCACGACCAGGTCGCCCGCGCCGATATCGCAGGACGCCATGGCGCGCCTGGTCGACTTCACCAAGCTGCTCGCGACGGCGATCGCCAACGCCGACAGCCGGGCCCAGCTGACCGCCTCCCGCGCCCGCATCGTCGCCGCCGCGGACAACACCCGCCGCCAGCTCGAGCGTGACCTGCACGACGGCACGCAGCAACGGCTCATCTCGCTCGCCCTCCACCTGCGCTGGGTGGAGGCGTCGGTGGTGCCACCCGGCCACGACACGATCAGGAGGGAGCTGGCACTCGCCGCGAACGGCCTGACCGACGCCTGCAACGACCTGCGGGAGATCTCCCGGGGCCTGCATCCGGCGATCCTGTCCAAGGGCGGGCTGGGCCCGGCGCTGAAGGCGCTCGCCCGCCGCAGCCCGATTCCGGTCGAGCTCACCGTGCACATCGACCAGCGGCTGCCCGAGCGGGTCGAGGTCACCACGTACTACATCGTGTCCGAGGCGCTCACGAACGCCGCCAAGCACGCCCAGGCGACGATGGTGCGCGTCGACGCCGAGGCCCGGGACGCGGTCCTCGGGCTGCGCATCCACGACGACGGCGTCGGGGGAGCCGACACCGGCAGCGGTACCGGACTGATCGGCCTGCAGGACCGCACCGAGGCGCTCGGCGGCAGGCTGGAGGTCGTGAGCCCGATCGGCGACGGCACGACGCTCAGGGTCAGGATTCCGATCGACGCGATGGACCCGGGCGACGCGGCCTGAGCGACCACCCGGTTTCGCCGGGCGCTTCGCGGGGTATGCCGCCCTGACCCGGCCGCGGGCGCGGCGCCTGCCGCGCTGACGCCCGTCCCCGGCTCGCGCCGGCCCGGCGGACGTCAGCGCTGCGGTGATGGGGTCGAGTCACTCAGCGTGGCCAGCGCGGCCGGGATGGCATCGGCGACCCGGTCGAGGTCCGGCACGGCGCGATGGTCGGCGTGCAGTCCGATGTGGACGGAATCCCGGTACGTCGAAACCGCGATGGCGAGCTCCTGTCCGTGGGCCAGCGGCGCGATGGGGTACACGTGCTGCAGCGGGCCCCCGGCGAGCGCCATCGGTCGTGAGGGGATCGGCACGCTGGTGATCGTCGTGTCGAACAGCAACGGGCCGGCACGGCGCAGCAGCGGGATGGTGAGGTGCTGCGCCACGGCCGGAAGCCGGTCGGCCAGCACCGGAAACGCTCCTGGGCCGCGGGCGAATCCGGCGGCCTTGTTGCGGTCCATCGCCGCGCGGATGTCGTGCAGGACGCTGAGCGGGCCATCGCGGTGGACCGGCAGGTCACACAGGTATCCGGACAGGACGTTGCGCCGGCGCGGCTCCGCGTGGCGGCTGCGCTGGCTGACGGGAATGAACGCCCGGACGTTCAGGGCCTGCGGCGAGCGGCCGTTGGCCAGCGCCCAGCGTTGCAGGGCGCCGGTGATGACGGCGAGCAGGACGTCGTGCTCGGTGCCGCCGTGCCGTTTGCGTACCTGCCTGACGTCATGGGCGTCGAGCCGGGCGATGACGAGCCGGCGCGCCGTGGCCGGCTGGTCCGTCGGCGCCGCGGGGTCGCGGGGCCGGCCGTCGCCCTTGGTGAGCAGCGACGGCAGTGCGCCCAGGCGCGTGTGGGACAGCACCGAGGCGGCGATGCTCACGCTGTTGGATGCCAGTCCGAGCGCGCGGGGAAGGTGCATGGCGTCCTGCGCCAGCCCGGTGAGGGCGCGCGCCGTCCGGGTCGCCCGCTCGGCGGCCGGCAGCGCGATCGGCGGGATGAACGGCACCAGGAAGGACGGGACCGCCTGGTCCTGCTCGGGCTGGCCGGGCTGGCGGTCGGCGAACCCGTCGAGAAGACGAAGACCGAGCTCGACCGTACGAAGGCCGTCGGCCATGGCGTGATGCAGCTTGATCAACACGGCGAACCGGCCGTCGGGCAGCCCGGTCAGCAGGTGCAGTTGCCACAGGGGCCGGTTCAGGTCGAGGGGCTCGGCCATCAGCTCGCCGGCCAGCGCCGTCATCGCGTCCGGGTCCGGATCGCGCTCGTCCGGGTGCAGCTCGTGCAGGTGCAGATGCCGGGCCAGGTCGAACCCCTTGTCGGGGGTCCACGCCGCACCGCCGGGCGGCAGCCACGTGGTGCGGATGCGCTGGCGCAGCGCCGGTATCCGCATGAGGCGCTCGGCGAGCACCGCGACGAGTTCGGCGGCCGCGATCGGTTCCCGTGGAGCGAACACCGCGAGTGCGCCCAGATGCATCGGCGCGCCCGGCGATTCCAGGCGCAGGAATGCCGTATCAAGGCAGGTCAAACGCTCGTCATGCACCGACAGCCTCTCTCCTGACGATGTTGGCCGCGGCGCCCCCGCGTCTCGCAGGCATGACGCACGCGGTACCAATGTCGCAACTCGTCGCGTCCCGTCCGGCGCGGGCGCCCGAACCTCACCCGGCACCGGCCTCGAATCACCCAGGGCGAACGATGACAACACCGAGCCGCCGGCCGGGCCACGCCCGCCGTCCGTACCCTCGTGCCGCCCTCGTATCCGTGCCCGGCGTGGGTAGTGGCGTGAACACTGTCCGCCGCGACCGTCGAAGTGTGTTCGCCCGATTACGCCCTGTTCGCGGGTTATGTCACATCTTCCCGCCGGTCGCCGCACGGCCCCAGAACGGCGCGGGTAGGGTCGCTGGCGGCGATCGGCTCGCGGAGGGAGTGGCGGAATGTGGCGGACGGCGGCGCGACGCATCGGTGGGACGGTGCTCACTCCCGGTGCGCCCGACTCGTCACACGTGTCCCAGGCACGGGTGCGTCCCGAATTCCGCAAGACCATGGTCTTCGTGGCGATCGCGCTGGCCGCGCTGATCACCGGCCACGAGATCGGCGGCGTGCACGCCCCCTCGACCCGGGTCCGGCTCATCGCCTACGGCTGCGCGGCACTCGTCGCCGCCTTCGGCGTGGCCGCGAGTCGTACGACCGCGCGGGAGGTGCAACGCATCGCGGTGGCGCGGGCCGGTGACGTCGCCGGCACACCGCTGCGGCTGGTGGTGCTGCTCGGCGGATACCTGATCACCGCGATCACGGTGTGCGACCTGGTCGGCCTCCAGCTCAGGCAGCTGCTGGTCGGCGGCGCGATCACCGGCATCATCCTCGGCCTGGCCGCCCAGCCGGTGCTGAGCAACCTGTTCGCCGGGCTCGTGCTGCTGTTCGCCCGGCCGTATGTGCCGGGCCAGCAGGTCCGCGTGATGTCCGGCGCGATCAACGGTCCGCACGTCGGCGTCATCGTCTCGGCCGGCCTGCTATACACCAAGCTGGAAACCGCCGACGGGCCGCTGAACATCCCGAATGCGTCCCTGCTCGCCGCGGCGGTCGGCCCGTCGCTCACCCAGCCGGAGCCGGCCGAGCAGGACACCTTCGCGGCGGCGCCCTCCGAGGACGGCGCCGCCCTGGCCACGGTCATCGCGGCCGCCGAGTCCGGCTTGAACGCCGGCGAGCAGAACGGCCGCGTCGGCGAGCGCAAGTAGACCGCCGGCGGCCGGGGACGAGGCGAGGGACCGGCAGATGATCAGTGGTCCTGCGGCTGGGCACGAGGTGCTGCCGCACACGGCCGACCTGATGCTCACGGCGTGGGCGCCGACGGCCGAGGAGTGCATCGAGGAGGCGGTACGCGCGCTCGTCGCCTGCTTCGCCGACGTGCGCGCGGCCTGCCCCTCCCGGCCGGTCGGATTCGCCTGCGCCCCGGCGCCCGGGGACGAGCTGCTGGTGCGGGTGCTGGAGGAGGTCGTCTACCTGCTCGACACCCAGGACGTGGTGCCGGTCCGCGTGGCCCTGGCCCGGACGGCGCAGGGTGGCCTGGTCGGTGACTTCGACGTCGCCGCACGCGAGGACGTCTCGCTGGCAGGCCCGCTGCCGAAGGCCGTCACCCGGCACGCGCTGCACTTCGCGCGGCACGGCACGCTGTGGCGCTGCCGGGTCGTCATCGACGTGTGACCCGCAGGCCGCCATAACCCGCGACCGGCTCAGCCTTTCACGACGCCGACCGGCACGAGCCGGGCCACCGGGTCGGCGAGCCGGGCCTGCCGGCAGGTGCGGACCACCTCGTCCACGTCCTTGTACGCCTCGGGTGCCTCCTCGGCCAGCCCCCGGTCGCTGGCGCCGCGGACCAGGACACCGGCGGCGGCCAGCTCGCGACGGACCGCCTCGACGGGGGCCTGCCGGACCGCGGCGTGGCGGCTGAGGGTGCGCCCCGCGCCGTGGCACGCGGAGTGCAACGCCTGCCCGTCGGCAACGCCGACGAGCACGTACGAGGCGGTGCCCATCGAGCCGGGCACCAGCACCGGCTGCCCGACCGGCCGGATCGGGCCGGACAGGTCGGGGTGCCCGGGCGGGAAGGCCCGGGTGGCGCCCTTGCGGTGCACGCACAGGCGGCGGGCCACCCCGTCGACGGTGTGCGTCTCCAGCTTGGCGAGGTTGTGCGACACGTCGTACAGCAGCCGCAGTTCGCCCAGGCCGGCGTCGCGGAAGCAGCGCCGGGCGGCGTGGGTGAGCAGTTGCCGGTTGGCCCGGCCGTAGTTGGCGGCGGCGGCCATCGCGGCCAGGTAGGCCGTGCCCTCCGGCGACGTCACCGGTGCGCAGGCCAGCTGCGGGTCCGGCACGTGGATGCCGTACCGGCCCATCGCGGTCAGCATGACGCGCACGTGGTCGGAGCAGATCTGGTGGCCCAGGCCCCGTGATCCACAGTGGATCATCAGGCAGAGCAGACCCGGCCGCAGCCCGAGCGCGCCGGCCACCCGCTCGTCGAAGACGCTGTCGACGGCCTGGACCTCCAGGAAATGGTTGCCCGAGCCGAGGCTGCCCAGCTGGCCGCGGCCCCGCTCCAGCGCACGCGCGCTCACCGCGCCGGGGTCGGCGTCGCTGACCGCACCACCGTCCTCGCAGAAGGTCAGATCCTCGGGGACTCCGAATCCTCGCTCGACCGCGTAGGCCGAGCCGCCGAGCAGGATCGCGTCGAGCTCGGCCGGTTGGGCGGCGGGCAGCACGCCGCCGCGGCCCATGCCCCGCGGTGTCGCGGCCCCGAGCAGGTCCATCAGCCGTCCCGCGTGCGGTGCCGCCTCGGCACGGGTCACGGTCGAGGTGAGCAGCCGCACGCCGCACGAGATGTCGAAGCCCACGCCGCCCGGGGAGATCACCCCGCCCAGCGCCGGGTCGGTGGCCGCCACGCCACCGATCGGGAACCCGTATCCCCAGTGGACGTCCGGCATGGCGTATGACGCCTCGACGATGCCGGGCAGGGTCGCCACGTCCGCCACCTGCCGCAGAGCCTGATCCCCCGGCGCGTCCGGCAGCAGGCCCGCGGTGGCGAAGACCACCCCGGGCACCCGCATCGCCCCGGCCGGCTCGATGCGCCAGCGGCAGACCCCGTCCGCCACGACAGTGACCATGAGGCGCTCCTCGACACTTCCCCGCCCCGCGTACCCTCGCTACCCCGGCCACCGCCGGCAAAACCCCGGGCCTACCCGAATCGGGTGTCGCCGCCGTGCGCCTCGTCGTCGAACATGCCGTGGGCACCGCGGTCCGTGTCGGCGTCCCGCATCGCCTCGTTCTACGACAACGGTTCGGCGAACACCACGCTGTGGCTGTGGCAGGGCACCGGCAGCGGGTTCACCGCACCGGCGGCGGCGTGGACGTCGGTGACCAACGGCTACGACTCGACGAAGACGAAGCCGGTGGCCGGAGACTTCAACGGTGACGGCCGGGCCGACATCGCCTCGTTCTACGACGACCCCGACCGCACCGCCAGCCTGTGGACCTGGCAAGGCGCCGCACCCACCGGGTTCGCCGCGCCGGCCTCGGTCTGGCAGTCCGCACCCGACAACTGGAAGCTGAACCTCGCCAGTCCGCTCTAGCCGATCGCGTTCCGTGGCCCTGCAGTGGCGCGCCCACTGCAGGGCCACGGGCGTGGCGACACCTGGCACACCGCGGGCCGTAGCCTGCTCACCACCGGCCCGACGAAGCGGAAGCGTACCCCGGTGACGTGGTCGATCTCGCTACAGTGAAACCCGCCCGCCGTACCACGACGGCGCGCCCACCCGACCGCAACCCTGGAGCCAGCCCGTGACCTCGCCAGATGCGCCCGACCAGACCAGCGCCGGCGCGCGCATCGACGCCGACCCGTCACCCACCACCCCCACCACGCCGGCCGGCCCCCGCCAGGGCCGCCGTGACCGCGAACGCCACCCGGACCCGGCCTGGGCCCGGCTGTGCATCGCCGTCGGCGTCGTCCTGACCCTCCTCGCCGGCGCCGCTCTCGTCGGCAAGGAGGCGCTGTTCTCCTACGCCACCCGCAGCGTCACGCAGGAGAACCTGCTCGGCGGCTCCGGCAAGCAGGCCCAGCAGCGCGGCCACGTCGACATCACCGGCGCCAAGAACATCCTCCTGATCGGCATCGACGCCCGGCCCGACCAGGACCCGGCCGAACTCGTCCGCGCCGACTCGATCCTCATCCTGCACATCCCGGCCGCGCACAACGCCGCGTTCCTCATCTCCATCCCCCGCGACACCTGGGTGAAAATCCCGCCGTACGACAACGGTGCCAAGCGCTACCGCGGCGGCCACGACAAGATCAACGGCGCCTACGCGTTCGGCGGCGACGGGCTCACCGGCGCCGCCCAGCGCAGCCACGCCGTGCAACTGCTCGCCACGACCATCAAGAACCTGTGGGGCCTCACCTTCGACAGCGCCGCCATCGTCGACTTCACCGGCTTCCAGCAGGTCGTCGAGGTCCTCGGCGGCGTCGACATGTACGTCGATCAGGAGACCATCTCCGTCCACGTCGGCCACGACGCCAACGGCGAGACGAAAGTCCCCTACCGGCAGTACACCCGCTCCGACGGCGGCCAGGGCCTCTCCCCGATCCCCGGCGTCACCCCGGTCGTCTACCACGTCGGCTACCAGCATCTCGAACCCTGGCAGGCCCTCGACTTCGTCCGCCAGCGGGAGCTGCTGCCCAACAGCGACTACGACCGGCAACGCCACCAGCAGCAGTTCCTCAAAGCCCTGTTCAAGAAGATGCTCAGCCGCGACGTGCTCACCAACCCCGTGCAGCTCAACCAGGTCCTGCAGGTCGTAGGTAAGGCCATGACCATCGACAGCGGCGGCATCGACCTGGACGACTGGCTGTATGCCATGCGCGGCATCAGCGACAACGATCTGTTCAGCATCAAGTCCAACAACGGCACCTTCAACCAGGCCCCCGAGAACCGCAACGCCGAAGCCCTCGACCAGAGCACCGTCGACCTGCTCGACGCCGTGCGTACCGAGCAGGTCCCCGCCTTCGTCGCCGCCCACCCGCATCTCATCGCCGCCGGCTGACCGGAACCCGCCCAGGGGTCATTCCGGGTGGTTGACGGTGCCTGACCCGATCAGGAACGGGCTGGTGACCCCGGCGTAGCCGAGGTGCAGGATCATTCCGCTGGCGGCGTGTTCGAGGTTGTGGCAGTGATCCATCCACACGCCGGGATTGTCGGCCCGAAACGCCACCCGATACGTCTCGCCGGGGCCGACGTCGAGGGTGTCGGCCCACCACGGGCTGCCGCTGGTGGCCCGGCCGTCGCGGGACAGCACCAGCATGTGGTGGCCGTGCAGATGCATCGGGTGGTGCTGGCCGGTGCGGTTGACGTAGGTCACCTCGACCAGGTCGCCCTCGGACACCATGAGCATCGGCACGTCCGGGAACGTGGCGTCGTTCAAGGTGTACCGCACCGACGGGCGGCCGTCGTAGAAGCCGAGCCGCTCGTCGAGGCGCAGGGTGAAGCGCCGGTCGAATCGGCTGCCCGTCCCGAACGGGGTCCCGGCCGGGCTGCCGTAGCGGGCCGGGTCCAGCACCGCCGGCACGGCGGTGCCGCGGTCCGGGCCCGCGTCACCGTGCGGGCTGTAGACGATGCCCGGCCCGTCCGCGCGCAGGGTCACCGGCCCGTCGGGCATGGTGAACACGAGGTCGTAGCGGCTGCCGCCACCGACGAGGATCCGCACCCCGGGCAGCACGCCCGGTTCGTGCACGTCGGCGCCGTCGATCGCCGCGACGCGCACCGGGGCGCCGGTCAGGGTGAACGTGGCCGGGTCGCCGTCGGTGTTGACCAGCCGTAGCCGCACCTGCCGCCCGGCCGGCACCGGCCGGCGCTGCACACCGGAGGCCAGCCCGAGCGTCGCCACGCCGTCCTCGCCGCCCCAGGTGTGGCGCAGCGCCGTCTCGTCGAGCGTGTCGTCGTGCGACGGCGCGTCCCCCGGCATGACGACCAGGGCGCCGAACAGGCCGCGGCGGACCTGGACCGAGGACATCTCATGCGAGTGGTACCAGTACGTGCCCGCCCGCAGGGCACGGAACCGGTACACGAAGCTGGCCCCCGGCGCGACCGCGTCCTGGGTCACCCCCGCCACCCCGTCCATGGCGTTGGGCACGTCGACCCCGTGCCAGTGCACCGTCACCCCAACCCCGGGCAGCCGGTTGACCAGCGTCACCTCCACCAGCTCGCCCTGCCGGACCACCAGTTGCGGGCCGGGCGTATCGCCGTTGAACGTCCACGCCGTCACCGGCATGCCGGAGTCCAGCAGCAACGTGGTCTCCTGCGCCGTCAGCGTGAACCGGCGCACCGGCCCGTCCCCGCCATTCGCGGTACCTGTGGGGTCTGTGCCGGTCAGGTCGGTCACGCTGATCCCGCCATGGTGCTGATGCCCCGCCGCGCTGCCGCCGCCGGTGTCCACCGCACCCAAGGCACCGCCGGTCATGCTGCTGCGCGCAGGCAGCACGCTCGCCACGGACAGGCCCACCGCCACCGCGGCGACCAGCGCCACACCAACCGCTGCGCGCGCCGCGCCGCGCCACCGTCCGGCACGCGCGTCCGCCTGATCGTGCCGGAGCCTCCGGTACACCCATCCCAGCGCCGGCACCCCGAGGACGGCGAGGCCGGCCACAACGGCGGTGCCCGCACCCGCCAGCAGCGCCACGGCCGTGACGAACACGACACCGACCGCGCCGGCCACCGCGGCCACGCGTGCCGGGCGACCACGATCCCGCACCGGCGCCTCGCCCGGCGGCTTGCGGGCCGGGCGCAACCACACCAGGTACACCGTGGCCGCCACCACCAGCGCCGGGACCACGAACACCAGACGGGGCCCGGCGAACTCCCATCCCCACGCCAGCAGTAGCACCCCGGCGACCAGCCGCAGCGCCGCCCCGCCGAGCAGCAGCATGAACGCCACCACCGACGTGCGCGACGGCCGCGCCGCCGGGTCCTGCGGGCCGCACCCGGTCCACCACGCCGCCACTGCCACGGGCAGCTGCAGCAGCGCGGTCACCATGTCGGTGTAGTGCACCCACATAAACACGCCATCGCCTCCCACGGAGCATGATGCCGTGGAAGGCGACCGTGCGTCGAGGCAGCGTGGAAACGTGCTGCTCGGACGGCGGTTCCCGCCGGGCCTTGCTCGTCCGGCGGGAACCGCGGCCTTACGTAGGCGATGCTCAGGCGTTGGACTTCGGCAGGCCGGGCGGGTTCACCAGCGAGGTGTCCACCGCTTCGGTGTCGAGGTTGTACGCGGCCAGCCAAGCCTTGTACTGACCGTTCTTGATCAGGTAGTTGATCGCTTCCGCCAGCGCCTTGACCAGGCCGTTGTCCTTCTTCGTGGTGGCCGCGATCAAGCCCTGCAAGGACTCGCCGGCGCCGGAGTAGACACCGGCGTTGCGCACGGCGTCGGGGGTGCCCTGCGTCTGGCTGGTCTGGTAGGCGTTACCGGGGTTCGGACCGAAGTACGCGTCGATCTGCCCCGAGACGATGGCCTTGAAGGTGGTGGGTGTGTCGGCGAAGTACTTGATCTCCAGGGTCTTGCCCTCGGCCTTCAGCTTCTCCTGCCACGCGACCAGGATCTTCTCCTGGTTGGTGCCGGCGCTGACGGCGACCTTGAGACCGGCCAGGTTCTTGTAGTTCTTGTCGAAGTTCCAGTTGTTGCCGGCCTTCACCGCGAAGCCCAGGTTGTCCTGGCGGTAGGTCGCGAAGTCGTACTTCTCCTTGCGCTGTTCGGTGTCGGTGATGTTCGAGAAGCCGACCTCGTTCTTGCCGGAGTCGATGCCGACGAACAGGTTCTCCCAGGTGTTGTTGGTGAACTCGGGCTTGAGGCCGAGCACCGCGGCGACGAGGCGGGCGAGGTCGGGCTCCGCACCGGTGATGGTCTTGTCGTCGTCGCCGACGAAGGCCAGCGGCGGGAAGCCGGTCGGCAACGCGCCGATCCCGATGGTCAGCTTGCCGTCGGCCTTGATCGCGTCAGGAACCAGATCGGCGATGCTCTGCTGCTTCTCGACCTTCAGTTCGGTCGGCTTGGCGATGCCCTTGGCCTGCTGGCCGACGGTCACCGTGCCGACGCTGGCATCGGCCTCCGCCTTGGTCTCGTCGCTGCCCCCGCAGGCGGCGAGCCCTCCGGCGAGCACCACGGCGAGTGCTGCGGTCGCGAATGTTCGGCCAGTTGGTCTGACGGTGATCACGTTTCTCCTTCGGTAGTGGCCCGAGCGGCGTGCGGCCTTCGGGGTGGAGCGCGGGGACGCCTCAGAGCACCTTCGAGAGGAACTCCCGGGTGCGGGGCTGCTGCGGGTTGTCGAGCACCTGGGACGGAGGTCCCTGTTCGACGATCACGCCGCCGTCGATGAACACGGCGGTGTCGGCGACCTCGCGGGCGAAGCCGATCTCATGGGTGACGATCACCAGGGTCGTGCCGCTGTCGGCGAGTTGCCGGATCACCGAGAGCACCTCCCCGACCAGTTCGGGGTCGAGCGCGGAGGTCGGCTCGTCGAACAACACCAGGCTGGGGTCCAGGGCCAGGGCGCGGGCGATCGCGACGCGCTGCTGCTGGCCGCCGGAGAGCTGGCGAGGGTAGGCGTCGCCGCGGTCGCCGAGGCCGACCTTGGCCAGCAGTTCGATCGCCCGGGCGTGCGCGGCCGGCTTGCCGAGCCGCTTGTGGGCGATCAGCGGCTCGGCGACGTTGTCCCGGGCGGTGAGGTTGGGGAACAGGTTGAAGCTCTGCGCGACGAAGCCGATGCGGGTTCGCTGACGCCTGACCGCCCGCTGGGACAGCTCGTGCAGCCGGCTGCCGCGGACCTCGACGCCGATGAGTTCGCCGTGCACGGCGACGTAACCGAGGTCGGGCCGCTCCAGGTGGTTGATGGTGCGCAACAGCGTCGACTTGCCCGAACCCGACGGGCCGAGGATCGCGACGACCTCGCCGGGCAGGACGGTCAGGTCGATGCCCTTGAGCACCTCCCGCAGGCCGAAGGACTTGTGCGCGTTGCGGATCTCCAGCGCCACCGTCGTGTCGAGGGTCGTCGTCATCAGAAACCCCTCCGGGTCAGGCGTACGCCGACGAAACGGCCCCACGAGTCGACGGTGAAGCGCCGCAGCCGCTGGACCGGGGTGAGTGGCAGGGCGTGGACACTGCCGCGGGCGAAGTAGCGCTCGACGTAGAACTGCACGACCGACAGCACCGCGGTGAGCAGCAGATACCAGGCCGCGCCGACGATCAGGATCGGCACCAGCGACTCAGGGTGGCGCGCCTCCAGCACGAACACCGCGCCGAACAGGTCGAGCAGCGAGACGTAGTAGACCAGCGAGCTGGCCTTGATCAGGCCGATGAGCTGGTTGCCGTACGCCGGGACGATCGAGCGCAGCGCTTGTGGCAGTACGACACGGCGCAGTTGCCGGGCCTTGGACAGCCCGAGCGCGTTCGCGGCCTCGATCTGGCCGTGCTCGACCGACAGGATGCCGCCGCGGATCACCTCGGCCGCGTAGGCGGCCTCGTTCAGGCTCAGCGCGATGACGCCGATGGCCAGCGGCGTGAGGGTGCTGAGCCTGACTTCGGCGAAGACCGGTCCCCAGGGGACGCCGACGCCGAGGCGCGGGTAGAAGTACGAGAAGTTGAAGGTGATGATCAGCAGCAGCGGCAGCGGCAGCGCGCGGAAGAACCACACGTATGCCCACGCCAGGCCGGCGATCAGCGGGTTGGTCGACAACCGCCCGAGCGCGACGATCACTCCGAGGACGAGCCCGAACACCGCGCTCAGGCCGACGACCTGCAGCGTGACCACGACGCCGTCGAGGATCGACTGACGGGTGAAGAACGGCCAGAACTTGTGCCACTCGTAGTGGGTGTTGGTGAAGATGCCGGAGATGAACTGGGCGAGCACGACCAGCACGACCGCGCTGACGATCCAGCGCCACGGGCGCAGCCGCGGCGTGACCCGGCGCTGCGCGACCTGCGGGTCGAACCGGCTGACGCGGCCGCCGGGCGGTGCGATGACGGGCGACGGTTTCAAGGTTACGGGCTCGCTCATGCGAGTGGCTCCATCGGATGTGGCGGCAAGCCCGCGCCGCCGGGGCACGAGCACGTGAGGATGCCTCGCTCGACATCCGCTTACCGGGCAACCTAGGGAGGATCGCAGTTAGTTGTCAATCCCTATCGGAAAACTAGCATTTGCACTATCCTGAATGCCGCCAGCCCATCGATCAGCTTACGCACTTGACAACGCCATGCGACGGACACGGAAGGCCCGGATGAGCGCGTACGACGTCGGCATCGTCGGCGCCGGGGTGCACGGCGTGAGCGCCGCGTACCATCTGGCCCGGCGCGGCGTGTCCACGATCGTGTTCGACCGCGGCCGGCGAGCCGGCGGCCCGACCGGGCAGGCCAGCGGGGTCGTCCGCGCCTACTACACCAACCGGTTCCTGGCCGAGGTCGCCCGCGACAGCACCGCCGTCCTGGCCGACTTCGACGCGCGGGTGGGCGGCGAGAGCGGCTACGTGCGAACAGGCGGGTTGTATCTGCACGGCGCCGACGACGCCGCGGACGTGCGGGTCACCGCCGCCGGTCTCGCGGCCGCCGGCATCGGCCATCGGGTCCTGGCGCCGGCCGACCTCGCGGCGAGCTTCGCGGACCTGAACCTCGACGGGACCGCGATCGGGGTGTGGGAGGAGCGGGCCGGCTACGCCGATCCGCACCGGACCGCGCTCGGATACGCGGCCCGGGCCGTCGAGCTCGGCGCGACGCTGCTGGAGCACGCCGCGGTCCGGGAGTTCTCCGAGGGCGGGCACGCGGTGCGCGTCGTGCTCGGTGACGGCACCCGGCACGAGGTCGGCCGCCTGCTGGTGGCCGCCGGGCCGTGGACGGGCCCGCTGCTGGCGCAGGTGGGCGTCGCGCTGCCGCTGACGGCCGAGCGGCACGTCGTGGCCGGCCTCGTCCACCCGCCGCAGGACGTGCCGCGGGCGGTGCCGCACGTCCTGATCGACGTCCAGCACGGGTACTACTCCCGGCCCGCCGGTGCTGGCCGGTTCCTGCTCGGCCCGCTCGCACCCACCACCGCGACCGATCCGGACGACTTCGCCGCCGAGATCACGAGCGCCGAGTTCGCGTGGCTGGCCACCCGCGCGGCGCGGCGGGCACCGGTCCGCGGCCGTGCCGTGGCGGATCGCAGCTGGGCATCGCTGTACGACGTCAGCCCGGACTGGCAGCCGGTCACGGGGCAGGTGAGCGAGCGCGTGTATGTCGACGCCGGGACGAGCGGGCACGGGTTCAAGCTCGCCCCGGTGTGGGGCGATCACGTGGCCCGGCTGCTCATCGGCGACGCCGACGCGCGGCTCGGGCAGTTCTCCCCCGGCCGTTTCACGGCCGGGACCGGCCTGGCCAGCGGCTTCGGCAGCGCACGAATCCTGGGCTGAGGCGATGACGACACGGCAACAGCGCACGCCGCCCGTGACCGCCGGCACCGGCCGACCGCTGTGATGACGTGAAGCACGCCCGGCCCGTCCATGGCATGGACCGGCCGGGCGTGCTCGCGTCTACGGCCGGGGTCGCAGTCCGAGGTGCTCGCGCAGCGTGGTGCCGGTGTACTCGGTGCGGTACACGCCGCGCTCCTGCAGGGCCGGGACGAGCAGGTTCACGATGTCGTCGAGGCCGTGCGGCACCAGGTACGGCGAGACGTTGAACCCGTCGAGCGCGCCGTGCCGCACGAAGTGGGCGAACTTGTCGGCGAGGGACTGCGGGGTGCCGACGTGGCCGCGGGAGCGCTGGCCGAGCTGGACGACGGTCTCGCGCAGCGACCACCCGTTGGCGTCGGCGGCCTCGCGCCACCGGCGGATCGTGTCCTGGGCGTCGGCGATCCGGTTGGCACCGAACGCGCCGCTGTCGTCCTGCGGGCGCGGGTCGTCCTTGGGCAGCGGACCGTCCGGGTCGTACCCGGACAGGTCGAGGTTCCACAGCAGCCCCGCCTGAGCCAGGGCGGTGGCCGGGGTGATCTGCTCGCGCCGGACCCAGGCGGCCTTCTCCTCGGCCTCGGCGGGGGTGCTGCCGATGACGATCGACGTGCCGGGCAGGATGCGCAGGTCGTCCTCCGGGCGTCCCGCCGTGCGCAGCCGGGCCCGCAGGTCGTCGGCGAACGCGAGGGCGTCGTCGAAGTCGGTGCCGTGGGCGGAGAAGATGACGTCGGCGTTGCGGGCGGCGAAGTCACGGCCCGCGCTGGAGTCGCCGGCCTGGAAGATGACCGGGTGGCCCTGGCGGCTGCGGGGCAGGCTGGGCGTGACGTCGACGGTGAACTGCTCGCTGCGGATGCGCACCGGGTCGGGCCAGCCGTCCCAGATCGCGCGGGCGGCGTTGAGGAACTGCTCGGCGCGCTTGTACCGGTCGGCGTGGTCGAGATACCCGCCGCGCCGGAAGTTCTCGCCCGTCCACGCGTTGTCGGTGGTGACCACGTTCCAGCCGGCCCGGCCGTCGCAGAGCAGGTCGAGGCCGGACAGCCGGCGGGCCAGGTCGACGGGCTCGTTGAACGTGGTGTTGGTGGTGGAGACCAGGCCGATGCGGTCGGTGAGCGCGGCGAGGGCCGACAGCTGGGTG
The DNA here is from genome assembly GCF_040689395.1 of Dactylosporangium sp. NPDC051484. NCBI lineage: Bacteria > Bacillati > Actinomycetota > Actinomycetes > Micromonosporales > Micromonosporaceae > Dactylosporangium > Dactylosporangium sp. NPDC051484. The sequence goes on from NZ_JBFAZX010000029.1 coordinate 46,355, forward strand.
ATCGCGTCGGGCCGGCCCGCCACGTCCAGGTCGTGGATGCGGCCGTCGACCTCGCGCAGGCGCAGCCCCTCGCCGAGGAAGAACGCGTCGAAGAGGCCGCGCTCGGCGGTCTGGGCGACCCGGCGGTACGACTCCGGGGAGATCTGCGACCCGCTCGCCGGGTCCGACCAGATGGTCCAGTGGTTCACGCCCTGGAAGAACACCCCGAAGTGCAGCTGGGCGTCCGGGCGGGGCACGTCGGCGGGATCGGTGCGGGTCATGCGGCTACTCCCGGATGCGCGTAGCGGTTGTGCGGGCGGGGCAGGCCGAGCGTCTGGCGCAACGAGACGCCCGGCACCGGGCGGCTGGCAAGACGGTTTTTGATCAGGGCGGGGACGACGAACTGCGACAGCACGGCCAGGTCCTCGTCGAGCACCAGAGGCCGCAGCCGCACGCCGTCGACTCCACCGCGCGCGTCGAGGTCGGCGAGCAGCGCCACGAGACCCTCCGGGCTTCCGGTGTACCGCAGGTGCCCTCCGCCCGCCCACGACGCGTACTCGTCGAGTTCGGCGACCCGGTCGGCGCCGTCGGCCGTGGCGGTGTCGAGGGCGACCTCGATCTCGGCGAAGGTCCGCGGCGTCGTGGTGGCGACGGCGGCTCGGTGTACGGCATCGAGGTCCGCACCACCGACGAGCGCGATGTCGACCTCGGCGTCGGGGACGAGCCCGTGCGGGGCCAGCACGACGAGCTGCCCCTGCGGCGGGCGGGGCACGATGGCGGGACCCTTCACCGTGTACCCGGCGGCGGCGTAGTCGATGTAGTGCAGCCGATCCCGGTCGAGGTAGCGGCTCGTGGCGACGTCGCGGATGACGGCGTCGTCCTCCCAGGAGTCCCACAGGGCACGCACGACGCGTACCGAGTCCAGGGCCTCCTGCCCGGGATCGGCGGCCGGGCGCCCCCACGCCGCGGCCGCCTCGGGCTGCGGGCTCGCCGCGACGACCCAGCCGGCCCGGCCCGCGGCGATGTGATCGACCGACGCCAGCTGCGAGGAGACGTGGAACGGCTCGGTGTACGTCGTGGACACCACCGGGGCCACCGACAGCACGCTGGTCGAGGCGGCGATGAAGGCCGCCCGCTCCACGGCGCCGATGCGGCCGGCCCCTCCCCCGCCGCCGGGCGGCAGCAGGTCGTCGTCGATCGTGACGAGCGTGAACCCGGCCCGCTCGGCGATCTCGGCGACGTGACGGACCCGGCGCGGGCTGAGCAGTTCCGAGGGCGGGTGGGCGGCGCGCCGCCAGGCGGCGGGATGGGCGCCCTCCCCGTCGATCTCAACGGCGAGTACAAGGGACATGAGCGAAACGCCTTTCTGCGCTCGGCACGCACGGCTTCCCTACGTGCCGCCGATGGCCACGATCATCGTCACGGGTCGGCGACCGGCGGGAAGAACAAGCCGTTGCTGGCGCTGAGGCCGCCATCGCTGACCAGGACCTCGCCGGTGATGTACGACGCCGCCGGCGAGGCCAGGAACCAGATGACCTCCGCCTGCTCCCGCGGCTCGGCCCAGCGCCCCAGCGGGATGCGCCGGGTCAGGTCGCCAGCGAGGACGGGGTCCTCGCGCACCGCGGCGGTCCGGGCGGTCAGCGTGAGGCCCGGCGCGATCGCGTTGATGCGGATGCCCTGGTGGGCGTAGTCCAGCGCCGCCGACCGCACGAGGTTGACGGCGGCGGCCTTGGTGGTGTTGTACGCCCACGTGCGCGGATCGCCGCGCAGCGCGGCGATCGATGCGGTCACGACCACGGCACCGCCACCGGCCGCACGCAGAGCGGGAGCCGCCGCCCGGATGCCGAGTGCCGCACCACGCACGTTGACGGCGTGAATCGCGTCGAGCGCCGCGATCGCACCCTCGTCCTCCAGCGGCGGCGCACCACCGGCGCCGGCGTTGAGCACCGCGACGTCGAGCCGCCCGAACCGGCTCAGCGCCAGGGCCACCATCTCCTGGTTGGCCCGCTCCCGCGCCACGTCGCCGAGCAGTGTGACGACACCGTCCACGCCGGACAGTCCGGCCAGCCGCACCGGATCACTGTCGACGGCCACGACACCGAATCCACGGGCCGCGAACAGCTCCGCGGCCGCGCGGCCGATGCCGCTGGCGGCTGCCGTCACCACCACCGCCTTGCGCGGTGCGGACACCCGACCTCCTCGATTGATGTCCGACTAAGCCTATCTGCTTAGTAGAGTTACGTCCACCCATCCCCTGCCGGTCCATGCCATCACGGCGTGAAGGTCCCGGTCATGGTGTCTCGTCGATCATGCGGCGCACGCGCGCCACCCGGTCCGGCGCGGGCACGACGGGACAGGTGGCGCAGAAGCCGCCGTCGCCCGTCTTGAACATCAAGCAGCAGCTGTTGCGGTGGTGTGTCTGCCAGCGGTGCCCGCCGACCGGCAGGCTGTTCACACAGCACAGCCCTCTGGTGGCGGGGTGGTGCTCCAGCAGCGACTCGGTCTCGGCGACGAACCGGGCCGGGTCCGGCTGGGTCCAGGAGATGGCACGCATCGCCGTGGCGATCCCGCTGGCCACGTTGCCCCAGAGCGTGCGGCGGCCGACCCTGGTGATGCGGTGCCAGGCGTCGACCGCGTGGGCGAGGTTGTCCTCGACCATCCGCCGCATCAGCCAGGCGAGGGTGTCATCCGCGCCTGGCCGGTCCTGTGCGGGCGCGGTGGTGAACGCGGCGTCGGTGAGACGGCCACCTGTCAGGTGAACCCACGTGTTGGCGGCGGCCGCGTCGATGCCTCGGCCGTCCAGCCAGTACCGGGCGAGGACCGGCCCGGTGACCTGGTTCACGTACTGGCAGAACAGCAGCGACGCCGCGGCGACGGTGTGTTCGGTATGCCGGGCCCGGCGATGCTCGGCGACGAACTGCGTCAGGTGGGGCCCGAACAACGCGCTCGCGGGATGCCAGCCATCTGTCTCGGGCAGGCCGCGCGGGGCGATGAAGCGGGCGCCGAGTGGCGGGCGGTTCATGCCGGACCGTACCTGAGAACGGGTGTGTCGGCGACCAACGCCTTGCTGTGTGGATGGGTGGGTGCGGTGAGCAGGTCGGCCGTCGCCGCCTCCTCGACGATCCGGCCGCGCTCGAGGACGATGACCCGGGCGCAGAGCGCGGCGACCGCGACGAGGTCGTGGGAGATGAACAGGTAACTGAGCCCGTCGGCCCGATGCAGCTCGGCGAGCAGGTCGCGGATCTGCGCCTGCACCGGCAGGTCCAGCGCCGAGAGCGGCTCGTCGAGCACGAGCAGCTTCGGCCGGGGCGTCAGCGCCCGGGCGATGCAGGCACGCTGGCACTGGCCGGTGCTCAGCTCGTGCGGATAACGGTGCCGCAGCGCGGGATCGAGTCCGACGAGTTCGAACGTCTCCAGGACGGACCGGCTGCCGGGGAAGTTCCGCGCGGGCTCGGCGACGCTGCGCCCGACGGTCCACCTGGGATCGAGCGCGGCTCGGGGATCCTGCGGGACGAGTTGGACGTCGCGGCGCCACCGGCGCTCCCGGCCGGTGCGCCACAGTGAGCGGCGGATCGGCAGGTCGTTCCAGGAGACGCCGCCGGATGTGGGCCGTTCCTGGCCCAGGACGCAACGGCCGATGGTGCTCTTGCCGGCACCCGAGGCACCGACGAGGCCGACGGTCTCGCCGGGGGCGATGCCGAACGTGACATCGTCGAGCGCCGTCCTGCGACCGTACACTTTGGACAGACCGTCAACGCGCAGCATCGATCAGCTTCCTGGTATAAGGGTGAGCGGGCGCGGCGAACACCTCTTCGGTCGGTCCCTGCTCGGCCAGCCGGCCGTCGTGCAGGATCGCGACCCGATCGGCGACCTGCGAGACCAGCCGCAGGTCGTGGGAGATGAACAGCATGGAAATGCCGAGCGTGCGCCGCAGCGTGGCCAGCTCGTCGAGGATCCGCGCCTGGGTGCTGACGTCGAGGGCGGTGGTGGGTTCGTCGCAGATGAGCAGCCGCGGCCGGTTGATGATCGCGATCGCGATGCAGACCCGCTGCCGCATGCCCCCGGAGAGCTGGTGCGGATACGCCCGCATGAGGTCGCGATCCAGGCGAACGAGATCCAGCGCGGCCAGGGCGCGTCGCCTGGCCTCGGCCCTGGAGACGCTGGCATGGGCGCGGACGGTCTCGGTGAGCTGCCTGCCGATCGTGAGGACGGGGTTGAGCGCGGTGAGCGGGTCTTGCGTGACGAGACTGACGTGCCGGCCGCGGACCTGCCGCCAGTCGGTGTCGCGCCAGCCGTCCGTGGGCGCACCGAGCAGTTCCAGCGAGCCGGTGACCGACATCGGCGGGCGGAGCAGGCCGAGCAGCGCCGCGGCCAGGGTGGACTTGCCGGACCCGCTCTCACCGACGAGCCCGAGGCACTCCCCCGCCCGCAGTTCGAGCGTCACACCGTCAAGGATGCGGACATCGCCGGCCCGCACGCTGAGCCGGTCGAGGCGGGCGAGGACGGCCGCGTCCGGCGCGAGCGTGACGACGCGGGGAGCACGGCCGCGGCGGGCGCCGCGCGGCGACAGGCGTGGGTTTCGCGGTTCGAGCGCGTCGCGGACCGCGTCGCCGAGGTAGGTGACCGCCACGACAACGAGCACGATCGCCGCGCCAGGCGCGAGGAACATCCACGGCGCGTCCTGCACGAACCCACGCGCCTCGTTGAGCATGGCGCCCCACTCCGGCTGCGGAGGGCGCACCCCGAGGCCGAGGAACGACAGCCCGGCGACGGCGATGATGACCTCGCCGACGTCCACCATGGCGAGGATGCACACCGGCCCGGCGAGCCCGCCGAGCACGTGCGTGCCGACGATCCTCCACTGTGGACTGCCGGCTGTCCTGGCGGCGGCGACGTACGGCTCGTCGCGCAGCTGCAGCGCGTAGCCGCGTACCACGCGCGCGTAGCCGGGCCACGACACGACGCTCACCGCGAGCAGCAGGCCGGCGAGACCGGCGTCGAGCAGCGCGGCGACCGCGATCGCGAGAACCAGCCTGGGGAAGGCGAGCAGTACGTCGATCACCCGGGTGACCACCAGGTCGAACCAGCCGCCGAGGTAGCCGGCCGCCGCGCCGGCGAGCGTGCCGGCCACCACCGTGACCGCCACGGTGACGGCGGCTGTGGCCAGGGAGGCCCGCCCGCCGTACAGCACGCGGGCAAGCAGGTCGCGCCCGAAGTTGTCGGTGCCGAACGGGTGCGCGGCCGACGGTGGCAGCGTCGCGTCGAGGTAGTTCACGGCCGTCGGGTCGGCGCCGGTCAGCCACGGTGCGGCCGCGACCGCCGCCACCACGACCGCGAGGACGACCAGCAGGACACCGGCGAGCCGGTCCCGGCGCGGGATCGCGAGCAGTCGGTGCAGCGTCCTCATCCAGCTCCCTCCACCCGCACCCGAGGGTCGATCAGCCGGTAGCCGAGGTCGACGGCGAGGTTGATCAGGACGTACGCCAGGGCCATGGCGATGGCGAACGCCTGGATGACCGGGTAGTCACGCCCGGTGATGGAGTCCACGACGTACCGGCCGACACCCGGCCACGAGAACACGGTCTCCACCACCACGGCGCCGCCGAGCAGGCCTGACACGATGAGTCCGGCGTTGGTGCACACCGGCAGCAGCGCGTTGCGCAGCGCGTGCCGCAGCACGATCACCCGCCAGTGCAGCCCTTTGGCCTCGGCGGTCGCCACGTACGGCTGGGACAGCGCGTCGAGCAGGCTCGCCCGCAGTAACCGGGACACCCCGGCGGCCAGGCCGAGGCCCAGTGTGACGGCCGGCAGGACCAGGTGCGCCGGTGTGCCCCGCCCGTACGTCGGGAACCAGCCGAGGCCGACGGAGAACCCGTACATGAGCAGCAGCCCGAGCAGGAATCCCGGTACCGACACACCCAGCAGGGTCACCAGGCGGGCGACACGGTCGGCGACCCGGCCGTGCCACACCGCCCCGGCGATCCCGGCCGGTACCGCCACCACGACCATGACGACGAGTGCGGCACCGGCCAGTTCGAGCGTCGCCGGCAGCCGCATCCACAGCTCGTCGAGGACCGGGGCGCCGCTGCGCAGCGACGTACCGAGGTTCCCGGTGAGGATGCTGGTCAGCCAGCCCACGTACTGCACCGGGTACGGCTCGTCCAGGCCGAGGTCACGGCGCAGCGTGGCGAGGTCCTCCTGCAGGCGGCTGATGTCGGCGCCGGGCTCCACCATGGACAGCAGGATCGCGTGGCTCGGGTCACCGGGGATGAGCCGGATCATCGTGAACACCACGATCGAGATGCCCAGCAGTACCGGCACCGTCGCGGCAAGCCGCACGGCGACGTAGCGAAGCATCGGGCCGGTTACCGCGCCAGCCACATGCCAGGCAGGATCCGCCGCGACAGGTTCGGCTCCACGCCGCGCACCCGGGGCGCGTAGGCCGCACCCCACTGCGTCGAGGCGTACAGGTAGACCAGCGCGACATCGTCGAGCAGGATTCGCTGCGCCTGCTTGGCCAGTTCGGCCTGCTTCGCCGGGTCGAACTCGGTGCCGAGCTGGTCGATGAGCGCGTCGGCCTGCGGGTTGCTGTAGCCGCCGTAGTTGGACACGACGCCGGTGCGGTAGAACGAGCGCAGCTGTCCGGCGATGTCGCCGGTGGCCGAGCCGCACGAGCAGTACGTGGCGATCTCGAAGTTGCCGTCGAGCATCATCTGGTTGGAGGCGGTGGTCTCGACCGGGGCCAGCTCGGTGGAGATACCGACCTTCTTCCACTGGCTCTGCAAGGCGATCGCCAGGGGCTGGAACACGGTGTACGTCAGGATCTTGAAGTGCAGCCGGGTGCCGTCCTTCGCCCGTACCCCGTCCGGGCCGGGCGACCAGCCGGCGGCGTCGAGGATCGCCGCGGCCTTGGCGGCGTCGGTGGTCGTGCCGGAGTCCACGGCGTAGGGCAGCCCGGCGGGAAAGTGCCCGGTCGCCGCCTTGGCGTAGCCGTGGTTGAGCCCGTCCACCAGTTCCTTGCGGTCTGCCGCGAGATCGAGGGCCTGCCGGACCGCCTTGTCCCGCAACGCGGGGACCTTCGTCGTGTTCAGCCAGATGTTGCGGGTGGTCGGCGCCGGCGAGTACACGCTGAATTTCGTGCCGGACTTCTCGTACTGCAGGCGCTGATCGATCTCGACGTTGAACTCGGCGTCGGCGTCACCGGAGCGCAGCGCGAGCATCCGGGCCTGCGGGTCGGAGCCGAGCCGCGCCTCGATTCGCTTGAGCTTGATGCCGCCTTCGGGCTTGCCCCAGTAGTCCGGGTTCGCCTCGGCGACCAGCGTCTCCCCCGGCACGAACTGGACCGGCTTCATGAACCCGGTCAGGTCGGGGTCGCGGTTGAACTCGTCGCCGCGCCGGTCCGCCTCAGCGGCATTGTGAATGCCGTACGTGGTGAGCCGGAACGCCAGCCCGGGGTCGGGAGTCTTCGTCGTGATCCGCAGTGTGGTGGCGTCGGCCGCGGCGAACTCCATCGCGCCGAGGATCGACTTGGCGCGCGGGTTCTTCGCCTTGTGCCGCTCCAGGGACGCCTTGACCGCGGCGGCGTCGACCGGCGCCCCGCTCCAGAACCTCAGACCACTGTGGAGTGTGAACTCCCACACGGTGGGCTCGACGGTTCGCCATGACGTGGCCAGACCTGGCCGCAGGGTGGCGTCGTCGTTCTGCACGACCAGGGACTCGGCCAGGCCGTTCTCGAGGATCCGCTGCGCGTCGATGTGGACCGGATCGAGCGACCTCGGCATGTTGACCGTCAGGAACTTCAACGTCTGTTCGGCGGCGGGCTCGTCGGACGTCGCGACCGGATTGGCGCTGCCGCAACCGGCGAGCGCAAGGGACAGCACGGCGACCAGCGCCGCCGCCCGGAAAATGGACAGCATGCGGAACATCAGCCTTCCAGCACCTCGTGGACAGGGTGTACACGTGCGTGCCGTGGCCGGTCTCCTGGCTGACGGGAGGTGCGTCCCCGGCCGGCCTTCCCAGGCAGAACTGCCCAGTGACCCCACAAGGGTGGATGCCGGAGACTCCCGATCACAGTGGCGAGGGCCGCGCCGGCGTTCCACCGGACTTCCCGAGCACCACGACTCCGGCAGACTACGCAGAGGCCAACCGCACCGACAAGATCCGAATGAGGCATGCCACACTTGCCTGCGCCCGGCAGGTTATGGCCCCCACCGCCGCACCCTTGCCGGCTCCCGCCAGCAGGACCGGCACGTCATCCTGACACCTGTGGATGGAATTCGTGTTGCCGCCGGTCGCGTCGCCCCGTACGGTCTTGGCTCATGTTCTCGCCCAGTGACGTCTAGCCGTCAGGCTTCGACACGGATCCCCCATGGACAACCTCACGTCGACGCCGCCTCGATCCCTGTGGCGTCAGCACGACTTCCGGCTGCTGCTGGGAGGACGACTGGTCTCACAGCTGGGCGACTCGCTGCAGTTCCTCGCGCTGCCTCTGCTGGTCATCACGCTGACCGGGTCCTCGACGCAGGCGGGTGTCCTGCTCGGCCTGCAAACCGTGGTCTACCTCGTCTTCGGACTGCTGGCGGGCGCGCTGGCCGACCGCTGGGATCGCAAGGCCACGATGATCTGGTGCGAGATCGGGCGTGGCGTGCTGACCGCCACCATTGCCGTAGCCGCGGCGTTCGGCATGCTCGGCATGCCGCAGCTCTATGCCGTCGCGGTGCTGAACGGCGTGCTCAGCACCATGTTCGGGGCGGCGAACAGTTCGGCGTTGCCGAACATCGTCAGCAACCGCGACCTACCCGGCGCGCTGGGCGCGGCCGGGGCGATGTCCAACACGCTTCGCATCGTCGGCGGCTCCGTGGCGGGCATCGCCTTCGCCGTGAGCCGGATGCTCCCGTTCGCGTTCAACGCCGCTTCGTTCCTGGCGTCGGCCGTGTCCTTACGCGGCATCCGCGCCGACTTCCAGCAGGCACGGGCCACGACGCCGGCTTCGCCGCGCGCACTCGTGATCGACATCGGTCGCGGGCTGGCCTGGCTGTGGCGCAGACCGGTGATCCGGACGCTGGCGCTGCTCGATGCCGCAGACAGCCTGCGGTACGGCGCCGGCTACTTGCTGATCATCATGCTGGCCAGGCAACTGGACGCGAACCCCACCCAGGTCGGCATGGTGTTCACCGGCGCGGGCGCCGGCGCCCTGCTCGGCAGCCTGCTGGCACCCGCGCTCACCCGCCGGTTTCCGCTCGGGGCCCTGTCCGTCACGATGCTGTGGGTCGAGGCGACGGCCTTTCCGTTCTACGCGGTGGCGCGGACGTGGTGGCTGCTGCTGGTCGTGGCGTTCGTGGAGTCGGTGGTCTCGCCCGTCTACATGGTCGCCCTCGACTCCTATCGGCTCGCCGTCACCCCCGACGCCCTGCGCGGCCGAGTCACCAGCGCGATCGACACGCTCACCACCGGAGGCGCAGCGATGGGCACCATGGCCAGCGGCGCCTTGATCGCGCTGCTGGGAGCACCGGCACTGACCATCGTCCTGGCCGGATGGCTGACACTTCTCGCGCTCGTGGCGACACTGAGTACAACCGTCCGCACGGCTTCGGCGACATCCTGAGTGATGGTCCCGCACGGCCGACACGAGTCACGGACAACCGACCACATCCGGTGGGGTCGCCGACCACATCCGGTGGGGTGGCCGACCCGGCCGGTGGGGTGGCCGACCCGGGCGGTGGGGTGGCCGACCCGGCCGGTGGGGTGGCCGCAGTCGGGTCGACCGCGCGGTCGCCGCAGCCGGGGTCGGTGATCACTGGCGGCGTTGGCAGGCGGCCCACCCGCCGAGCACCGCGCCGGCGGTGAAGTCGCGGGCCGAGCAGGTCCGGCGCGGGTGGGGCGGCCGGGTCCGGGATCGTGGTGCGCTTGCGGCGCCGCTGGTGCCGGCCGACCACCCCACGTTCACGCATGATCCGTTCGACGCGTTCGCGCTTGACCCGCACACCCTGCTCGCGCAGCTCGACGGCGACACGCGGGAAACCATCGGTGCCGCCGGACGCCGCGTGCAACGTGGCGATCCGCTCGGCCAAGGCGTCCTCGGCGGCCACACGCCGCCGCCGGTCCGCCTCACTGGCCAGCCACCGGCAGATCATCGATCCATCTCCCTGGCGAAATATGCGGCTGCCCAACGCAGGATCTCCTTTCTCGGCCCGCAGTTCGGCCACCTCCCGACGCAACCGGCGATCTGGATGATTGATGCCTTGAAGATTCAGTGGTCGTAGGCGATGAGGGACCGTTTGCTGGGCCGCCGAGAGTTCGGTTGCGCCAGATGACGCCGGCCAGGGCGCGGCCGCCGTGGGCTTCGACGTCGAGTTGGCCGTTGAGGGTGTCGAAGACGATGCCGCGTGTTCCTCCGCGATCCGCCGGACCCGGTCCGACACGACCATGCCGGTCGGGGCGATCGTGGTCATGCCGAGCCGGCGCTGCGCTATCCACCCGTTGGACGGCAGCCGAACGCCCGCCACGTCCACGCCGCAGGCATGCCCAGCCAGAGCTTCGGCCGTCCAATGCCGATCGAGGAGCCGGCCGGTCATGTCCCGCACGATTACGCAGAGCCAGCCGACCCGCTCTGCGACACCGGCAGCGTTGAACAACCGGCCGGTGGCCTCCTCGACAAGGCGGAAGGTGATACAGGTCGCGGTCGCGTCACCGCTACCGTGCATCGAGACATTCGGGAATTGGCGCCGGTGGTCCATGGGGACAGTGGTTGCTTGTTCTCGCCTTGTGGAGCATTCGGCGGAAATGCCGATCGGCCGTGCGCGGCATTGCCGAAAGGCGGCTGCGCTGCACCGGGGGCCGTATATTGCCGCCTATCATTCGGTGCGTTGCCGGGCCGGCGGGCCGGCGCAGCTGTGGCGTGGACGCGCGACGACGCTTCGGGACGGGACCGGGCCGCCCGTCGCCGCCCACCTGGCGCGGCGCGGGAGCGCAGTCGTCTGCCACGGTGCTGCTCGCGGGACGTCGCGCCTGGCCAGGTCGTGCCTGGTCAGGCAGCGTGACTGGCGGAGGCGGCGAGGGCGGCACCGGCTCCTGCACCGATCCGTCCCGCTGGTCGCTGACCGTCGGCTGGGTGTCACCGCGCAGGCGGCGCAGCTTCTCGGCGTGCCGTCTGACCAGGCCCCATTCCCGATGCCGAGCATGCTCCCGGCGGAACTGCTCATTCGCCGGACAATAACGACGTGACCTGGTCCTGTCACGCATGGCAGCCAATTCCGTCTTCGAAAACAATTGCAACTGCCCCATACATGTGATTATCCCAGAACCCGACCGAAACCACCGCCCCGAATAGCAGTCCATAATGTCAAATGGTGCACGCGCATGCCGGGCAACGGGCTCTGCAGTGACCGTCTCGTGGGCGGTGACGCTCACGAGAGACACCAACGACCGATTCGGCGTTTCGCATGACGCGCATCTCCGGGCCGCCGTGATGTCTGGGCTTCCCCCTGAGACTGGACGTTGGTCCAGAGGAAGTGGTCCCGTTGGGGCGTCCGTCGAAATACACGGAAGGGTTCCGGCGTGATGCGGTCGAGTTGGTGCGCTCGTCGAGTCGGCCGATCAATCAGGTCGCTCGTGAGCTGGGGATGAGTCACGAGACGCTGCGGAAGTGGGTCCGCAGCGAGGACCGGCGTTCGGTGTCGGACGAGTTCGTGTGTGTCGACGACGGCGCTCGGTACTGCAACGGCGTTTCATCCCCCCACTGGCCGGCGGTCAGCAGCATCGCCAGGGCCTCTTCCCCTGCTCGCAGCCGAGGGAGCGGCCCAAGGCGTGGTCGGCGGGTTCCTGCTGCCCCCCGCCCGGCGGTTCCTGCTGCGAGTGCGGGGGCCGGCGGCCCCACACTGACTCCCCAAGTGATCAGCCCGGACGCGTCGGCGCGGGCCTGGGACTCGGCAACGACACGCTGGCAGACTCCCGCGCGCTGCCAGCGGCGGAACAGGCCATGGACCGCGCCGCGCTACTCCGAGAAGACAGTCCTGGAGGCGGTTCTCGCCGCCCGCCGGCGCTCACCTCCACATCGGCCGCACGTGCGTTGCGGCCCCGGCGTGGCACATTGGCGCAGGTAGAGTCGGTTGATGTGCGGAGTCGCCAGGACCTCGGCGGGCTGAGCTGCCAACTGGTCGAGGTGACGGAGCTGTCGCGGATCGCGCTGGAGCACGTCACCGCGGCCCTCTGCGACCAAGGTCCTGCGGCCGGGAGCTGTCTGCCGGATGCCGAGAAGGCGCTGTACGCGCTGCATCAGGCGATCGAGGATCAGGCGTTGGCGATCGGCGAGACCCGGGTCCGGCCGGCGACCGGCCTGCGGACAGTCGTCGCCACCGCGCAGGTCAACGCCGACGCCGAAGGAGTCGGCGTGCTGGCGCGGCGGTTGGTTGAGATCGCCGGGTCCCGGCCCTCGAGGCCGGCGGTTCCGGCCGAAGTACAGGCGGCGGTATGCGGCATGGGCCGGGTCTGCCTGGAAATGCTGGCCCTGGCGCGCGATGCCGCAGGGTCGGCGCCGGCCGACACGCGGGCGGCGATGGGCGCGGCCAACGCCGAGCTGCATCGGCTGCGGCAGAGGATTTACCGGATACTGCTCGACGACTTGAGGACCGTCGATGTGGACGCGGCGCTGGACGCCTCCCTGGCCTGCCGATATTACCTGCAATGCGCTGAGCACGCGGTTTCGATGGCCCGGCACACTGCGCTGGCCGTCCAGGGCACTCCCGGGTAACGGCTGACGCGGGATCGCTCATGGCAGGCCCGCCAGAGCCACCACCGCGCGATGCACGGGGTCGGCCAGATCGACCGCGAGTACGCCGCCGCGGACGAGACGCGCGAGCAGAGCCGCGACGCTCGTGGCGTGTGCCGCCGAGCAGCGGCGGCTGCCGGCCCGGGATCTCGGCGGTGACGATATCGAGGCCGTGGACGCGCGCCGCGATGTCCGCGCACCGCTGGGCACGAGCCTCGCAGGCGTGAACCCGCGCGCCCAGCCGGCGAGCGATGCGGGCGGCTTGGCGGCCGGCCACGGCCGACGACGAGCACCTGCGCGGGCCGGCCGGTTCCTGCGCCGGGGAGCGGGCCGCAGAGGCAGCGGCCGAAGGTGGCGGCGGCGGTCAGCACCGCTTGGTACCCGGCGACCCGCTCCTGCGAGCCGGGGCGTCCATCGGCCGAACCTCGCCGGTGCTGCTCGGGGCCAGGTCGGCGGCGATCGTGGTGAGGCCCGGGCCGGCCCAGCGGCGGAACAGGTCCGCGACCCGCAAGGGTCGCAGGAGGCAGAACAGCGCTTGTCCGGCGCGGAACCGGTGTGTCGCGGCGATGTTCAGTGGCCGGACGCCGATGAGCACGCCGGCCGCGGCGAACAGCTCGCAGCGCGAGACGATCCTGCCCCCGGCGCCGTCGGGGAAGACGGCCTCGCGCCCCGGCCCCGGCCTCGACCAGGACCTCGAGTCCGAGGTCCAGAATCGAGAGTCCGAGGTCCAGGATCGAATGGACGGCCTCGGGCACGATCGCGACCCGTCGCTCGCCGGTGATACGGGGGGGGTGATAGCGGGCAGGGTACACCGGCTATGACCCGCGCGGACGCGGAAGGAGGCGATCGGCGATGGCGCGGCGGCGTTGGCAGTTCTGGGTCGACCGCGGTGGCACGTTCACCGATATCGTCGCCCGGATGCCGGACGACGGCCGGCTGGTGACGCACAAGCTGTTGTCGGTCAACCCGGCACGCTACGCGGACCCGGCGGTCGCGGGCATCCGGGCGCTGCTCGGCATCCCCGACACGGCACCGATCCCGGTCGGCCAGGTCGAATCCGTGCGGATGGGGACCACGGTCGCCACCAACGCACTGCTGGAACGCAAGGGCGAACGCACGGCGCTGGTCATCACCAAGGGCTTCGGTGACGCGCTGCGCATCGGCTACCAGAACCGGCCACGCATCTTCGACCGGCACATCGTGCTGCCGCGGATGCTCTACGAGCATGTCATCGAGGCGGACGAGCGGATGATGGCCGACGGCACGGTGCTGCGAGCGCCGGATGCCGAAGCGCTGGCCACCCACCTGCGGCGTGCCCGCGACGCGGGCATCCGCGCGGTCGCGGTGGTCTGCCTGCACAGTCACCTGTACCCGGCGCACGAGCAGCAGATCGGCGAACTGGCCGAGCGGATCGGCTTCGACCACGTCTCGTGCTCCAGCGAGGTCAGCCCGTTGATGAAGCTGGTACCGCGCGGCGACACCACGGTCGTCGACGCGTACCTGTCGCCGGTGCTGCGTCGCTACGTCGAGGCGGTGGCCGCGCGCCTGCACGACGTACGGCTGATGTTCATGCAGTCGGGCGGCGGCCTGGCGGAGGCCGGGCACTTCCGCGGCAAGGACGCGATACTGTCCGGCCCGGCCGGCGGCATCGTCGGCATGGTGCGCATGTCGCGGCTGGCCGGCTTCGACAAGGTGATCGGCTTCGACATGGGCGGCACCTCCACCGACGTGTCGCACTACGCCGGCGAGTACGAGCGGGTGTTCCACACCGAGATCGCCGGTGTACGGCTGCGCGCGCCGATGATCGACATTCACACCGTCGCCGCGGGAGGCGGGTCGATCCTGCACTTCGACGGCACGCGCCTGCGGGTCGGGCCGGACTCGGCGGGGGCTGACCCGGGCCCGGCCTGCTACCGCAACGGCGGGCCGCTCACCGTCACCGACGCCAACGTGATGCTCGGCCGGGTCCAGCCCGCGACCTTTCCCCGGGTCTTCGGTACCGACGGCGGCCAGCCGCTGGACGCGGAGGTGGTGCGACGGCGCTTCGCCGGCCTGGCGGCGGACATCGCCAGGCAGACCGGCGACGAGCGCACGCCGGAACATCTCGCCGAAGGGTACCTGCGGATCGCGGTCGCCAACATGGCCAACGCGGTGAAGCGGATCTCGGTGCAGAAGGGCAGGGACGTCAGCGAGTACGCGCTCACCACGTTCGGCGGGGCCGGCGGGCAGCACGCGTGCGCGGTGGCCGACTCGCTGGGCATCCGCACCGTGATCGTGCCGCCGATGGCGGGCGTGCTGTCCGCTCTCGGTATCGGCCTCGCCGACACCACCGCCATGCGCGAACAGTCGGTGGAGGCCCGGCTGGAGCCCGCGACGATGCGGCGGCTGACCGACGTCGCGGACACCCTGGAGGCGGCGGCGCGCGCGGAGTTGCTGGACGAGGACATACCGGCCCAGCGGATCCGGGTGAGCCGGCGCGCACACCTGCGCTTCGACGGCACCGATACCGCGGTGGCGGTGGAGCTGGCCGACGTCGACGCCATGGTGGCGTCGTTCGAGACGGCGTACCGGCGTACGTACTCGTTCCTCATGGACCGGCCGTTGATCGTCGAGGCGGTCTGCGTCGAGGCGGTCGGGCTGACCGAACAGCCGGACCTCTCCCGGCTGGGCGAGCCCACCGGCACGCCGGCGGAGTCTGCCATGACACCACCGGGCACGGCTCGGCTGTACACGGGCGGGACATGGCGCGAGGTGCCGCTCCACGAGCGGGAACGGCTGCGCCCGGGCGACGCCGTCCACGGCCCGGCGATCGTGGCGGAGGCGAACGCGACAACGGTGGTCGACGACGGCTGGCGAGCCACGGTGACGAAGTTCGGCCACCTGCTCATGCGACGGCAGCGGCCGGCCACCGAGGCATCGGACACCACGACCCGCGCCGACCCGGTACTGCTGGAGATCTTCAACAACCTGTTCATGTCGATCGCCGAGCAGATGGGTGCCCGCCTGGAGTCGACCGCGCAGTCGGTGAACATCCGCGAGCGGCTGGACTTCTCGTGCGCGCTGTTCGACCCGGACGGGAACCTGATCGCCAACGCGCCGCACATCCCGGTCCACCTCGGCTCGATGGGCGTCAGCGTGCAGGAGGTCATCCGCCGCCGCGGCACCGCCATGGTGCCCGGCGACGTGTACACCGTCAACGACCCGTACCACGGCGGCACGCACCTGCCCGACATCACCGTCGTCACCCCCGTCTTCGGCCCGGCCCGCGACTCGGGGCGGCCGGAGATCCTGTTCTACGTGGCCTCCCGCGGCCATCACGCGGAGATCGGCGGGCTCACCCCCGGCTCCATGCCGGCGGCCAGCCGCAACGTGCACGAGGAAGGTGTGCTGTTCGACAACTGGCTGCTGGTGCGCGACGGCCGGTTCCGCGAGCGAGAGACGCTGCGGCTGCTCAACGGCGGGCGGTACCCGTCCCGGAACCCGATGACCAACCTCGCCGACCTGCGCGCCCAGGTCGCCGCGAACGCCAGGGGCGTCGAGGAGGTCGGCAAGATGATCGACCACTTCGGCCTCGACGTGGTGCGGGCCTACATGCGCCACGTCCAGGACAACGCCGAGGAGGCGGTACGCCGGGTCATCGACGCCCTCACCGAGGGCGAGTACCGCTACGAGACGGACTCCGGCGCGCGGATCGCGGTGCGGATCACCGTGGACCGCGCCCACCGCGGCGCGACGATCGACTTCACCGGGACCTCACCGCAGCTGGACACGAACTTCAACGCCCCCTCGTCGGTCGTCACCGCGGCGGTCCTGTACGTCTTCCGGACCCTGGTCAGCGATGACATCCCGCTCAACGACGGCTGCCTGCGCCCGCTGCGCATCGTGGTGCCCGACGGCTCGATGCTCGCGCCTGCCTACCCCGCGGCCGTGGTCGCCGGCAACGTCGAGACGTCACAGGCGATCGTCGGCGCGCTCTACGCCGCACTGGGCGTGCAGGCCGAGGGGTCCGGAACGATGAACAACGTCAGCTTCGGCAACGCGCGGCACCAGTACTACGAGACCGTCGCCTCAGGCTCCGGTGCCGGCGACGGGTTCGACGGGGCCTCGGTGGTCCAGACCCACATGACGAACTCCCGGCTGACCGACCCCGAGGTCCTCGAATGGCGCTTCCCGGTGCTCCTCGACGAATTCGCCGTCCGGCGCGCAAGTGGCGGCGCCGGACGGTGGCGGGGCGGGGACGGGGCGGTACGCCGCATCCGGTTCCGCGAGCCGATGACGGTCAGCACCCTGTCCAGCCATCGCCGGGTGCCGCCGTACGGCCTGGCCGGCGGCTCGGCGGGCGCGCTCGGCGCCAATCGGGTGGAACGCGCCGACGGCGGCGTCGTCCACCTCGCCGGCTGCGATTCGATCGACGTGCGACCCGGCGAGGTGCTGGTCATCGAGACGCCCGGCGGCGGCGGGTACGGCAGCCCATGACCGATCACGTTTCATACTGGAGGAGATGGTCACGGCCAGACCGCCCCGATCGGGCGGCGGCGGTGGTGTTCCTGCAGTGGGGAGTCCTGCGTGGCACGGGGTCGCTTGCGGATCTATCTGGGCGCGGCGCCCGGGGTGGGAAAGACCTACGCGATGCTGGCCGAGGGCCAGCGCCGCCGGTCCCGGGGCACCGACGTCGTGATCGGGTTCCTGGAACCACACGGCCGGAAGCTGACCGCGGCGATGGCCGACGGTCTCGAGGTGGTGCCCCGCCGCGAGTGCGCCTACCGCGACGCCCGGTTCACCGAGATGGATCTGGACGCGGTGCTGGCCCGGCACCCGCAGGTGACGCTGGTCGACGAGCTGGCGCACACCAACGTTCCGGGCTGCCGCAACGCCAAGCGCTGGCAGGACGTCGAGGAACTGCTCGACGCCGGCATCGACGTGGTCACGACCCTCAACATCCAGCATCTGGAGTCACTCAACGACGTGGTACGCCAGATCACCGGGGTCACCCAGCAGGAGACGTTGCCGGATGCGGTGGCACGGCGGGCGGAGCAGGTCGAGCTGGTCGACATGACGCCGGAGGCGCTGCGACGGCGGATGGTGCACGGCAATGTCTACCCGCCGGACCGGATCGAGGCGGCGCTGACCCACTACTTCCGGCCCGGGAACCTGACCGCGCTTCGGGAACTGGCCCTGCTGTGGCTGGCCGATCGGGTCGAGGAGGGCCTGCGGCGGTACCGGGCCGAGCACGGCATCGCCACGGGATGGGAGACCCGTGAGCGGATCCTGGTGGCGCTCAGCGGTGGCCCGGAGGGCGAGACCCTGATCCGGCGGGCCGCCCGGGTCGCGGAGCGCATCCAGGGCGCCGATCTGCTCGCCGTGCACGTGATGCCGTGTGACGGGCTGGCCGTGGGCAGCCATCCGGCGCTGGCCGCCCAGCGGGCGCTCGTGGAGTCGCTGGACGGGCGCTACTACCAGATCGTCGGCGACGACGTGGCCAAGGCGATCATCCAGTTCGCCCAGGCCGAGAACACCACGCAGATCGTGTTGGGGGCCAGTCGCCGAGGGTGGCTGGCGTCGGCGTTGACCGGCGAGGGCGTCGGGGTCCGCGTCACCCGCTTGTCCGGATCGATCGACGTACACATGGTCACGCACGAGCACGCGGCCGGCCCGCCCGGGCTGCGCCTGCCACGCGCGGGCCGCGGGTTCGGTGTGCGGCGGTACGCGGCCGGTGCCGCCCTGGCGTTGCTGCTGCTGCCCGCCCTCACCCTGGTCGGGCTGCAGGGGCGGGTCGCGCTGTCCAGCGCCCTGCTGGGTTACCTGCTCCCGGTGATCGTGGTGGCGCTGACCGGAGGGCTGTACGTGGCACTGGCAACGGCGGTGGCGGGCGCGTTGCTGGCCGACTTCTACTTCACGCCCCCGCTGCACAGCCTGGCCATCGCCAGACCCGACGACGCGGCGGCGATGGTCGTCTTCGTCGCCGTCGCGACGCTCGTCAGCTGGGCGATCGAGACCGCGACCCGGCAGACCCGCCGCGCCGCACGCGCGTCCGCGGAAGCCGGTGCGCTGAGCACCATGGCCGGCGCCGCGCTGAGCGGGCCGAACCTGCCGGCCCAGCTGGAGCAGATCCGGCAGCTCTTCGGGCTGGACGCGGTCAGCCTGCTCGACCGGGCACCCGCCGGTGGCCACGGACAGGACTGGCACGTGCTGGCCTCCGCGGGCGAGCGGCCACCGCGGCATCCCGCCGAGGCCGGCACCAGCGTCCCGGTCGGGCAGACGCTCACCTTGGCCGGGCGAGGCCGCGTCCTCGGCGACAGCGACCAGCGGGTGCTGGTGGCCTGCGCCGCGCAGATCGCCGCCTGCCTGGATCGCGAGCAGCTGGCCGCGCGCGCCGCCGACGCCGACCAGCGCATCGCCGCCGACAGCGCGCGCACCACGATGCTGCTGGCCACCCAGCGGGAACTGCGGGCGCCACTGGCGTTGCTGCAGGACACGCTGGGCCGGCTCGGGACCCACGACCCGATCAACGCCGAACAGCGGCACGAGCTGACCGCCACCGGCCAAGCCAGCCTGGCCCGCATCGCAACCTGCCTCACCGACCTGCAGGACCTGGCCCAGGCCCGCGCGGGCGCGCTGGACATCCATCTGCGCCCCGTCGAGCTCGACGACGTCCTGTCCGCGGCGCTCGACGATCTCGGGCCAGGAGGACACGACATCGTCGTGGACACTCCCGAGGACGTGCCGGACGTCATCGCGGACGCCAACCTGCTCACCCGCGCGGTCACCGGCCTCGCCACCAACGCCCTGGACCGCAACCCGGGCACCGCGCCGGCCAGGGTGAGCGTGAACGTGCTGCCCGATCGCCTCGCGATCAACATCGTCGACCACGGTCCCGGCGTGCCGGTCCGGCACGAACCACGCCCCATCGGGGCAGCGCGCGGGGCGAGCGGTCCGGCCCCGGACGGCAGCCTCGCGGTGCGTACCGCGAAGGCGCTCACCGAAGCCATGGGCGGCACGATGCGCTGCCACGACACCCCCGGCGGTGGACTCACCGTCAGCCTGACCCTGCCCAGGACCACCTCCCGGTCCTGACTCGTGCCGGGCCGGCAGTTCCGTCGGAATGTCGGAATACGGCACGGTGTCCATCTCCCCCGGCGAGACCGGCGAGACCGCGGATATCCGCACGAATGCGCTTGACCCCCGAATACCACTGAGATAGGCGTTCAACGAATCCCGCAAATTCACCCTTCCCGATCGGCCAGCGCGTAAGGCCGGATAGCAAATCCTATTGATCCGATAGGTACGGTGCTAGAGTTGGGCCGTGCGGCCGGCTCGAGTGCCCCTCCGGCCATACGCCATCACACGCTTGCTCGACCGGGCCGCCGACCTCGGCCCGACGGAAGGTAGGCCATCGACATGAGCATGAGCGCGGTGCTGCACCCCACCGACCTACGCCGGGTCTTCGGCGCGTTCCCCAGCGGCGTCACGGCTGTGGCCGCGCTGGTCGACGGCGCACCCGTCGGCCTCGCCGCCAGCTCATTCACCTCGGTGTCGCTCGACCCGCCGCTCGTCTCGGTCTGCATCGCCCGGACGTCGAGCACCTGGCCGACGCTGCGCCGCGCCGATCGGCTGGGGGTCAGCGTGCTCGCCGCGCACCAGGAGCACCTGGGCCGCCAGCTGAGCCTGCGCGGCGGCGACCGCTTCTCCGGCGTGACGTGGCGAGCGACGCAGGGTGGCGAGATCCTGCTCGACGGCGCCTGCGCCTGGCTCGACTGCAGCATCGAACGCGAGATCCCGGCGGGCGACCACGACATCATCCTGCTCCGCGTCCATGCCCTCGACGCCGACCGCAGCGTCCCGCCGCTGGTGTTCCACCAGAGCGCGTTCGGCCGGCTGCAGCGCGCCGCCTGACGGCCCCGGGCCGTCTCACCAGACCCGGTCGCAGGCGGTGCCGGATCGGCCGGGAACGTGCCGACCCGACCTCAACCAGCGGCCGTCGCCACTGTTTCGCTCGCCGCCCTGCGGGCACGCTGTGGAAGAGACCTCGGGAGGATGGTCGCGGCGCACTGCCGCGATGAGCGGAGCGGGAAGATGGCAACACTGGACAAGGAACGCACCGTCGCTGCGCTCCTGGACCGCCAAGGCACCACCATCGCCGAGGAGGCCGGCATCACGCTGGCCGACAAGCCCGCTCCCCTGTACCAGCTGCTGGTGCTCGCGACGTTGCTCAGCGCCCGCATTTCCTCCGGTATCGCGGTGACCGCGGCTCGGGAGCTGTTTCGGGCCGGATACCGCACACCGCGACGCATGACCGAGGCGACCTGGCAGGACCGCGTGGACGCCCTGGCTCGGGGCAGTTACCAGTCCTACCCGAAGCTTACCGGCACTACCAGAAGCGGACCTCGACGATGCTCGGCGACGGCGCCCGGCTCTGCCGGCAGCGTTGGCACGGCGATCTGCGTCGCCTGCACCGCGAGGCCGCCGGCGACGTCGACCGCCTTCGTGGCCTGCTGACCGAGTTCCCGGGTATCGGCCCCACGGGCGCCGACATCTTCGTGCGTGAGGTACAGGCGGTGTGGCCGGACATCGCGCCGTTCGCCGACGCCAAGGTCGTCGACGGGGCGGAGCGACTGCGGCTGCCCCGATCGGCCGGCGACCTCGCCGGCCTGGTGTCAACGGCACAGCTGCCGAAGCTGGCCGGGGCGTTGGTACGAGTCGCACAAGACCGCAGGGCGGCCGACGCCGTGCTTCGGGAAGGTCGGGAAGGTCGGGAAGGTCCAGCCTGAACAACCCGGTCACGTCCGCCGTCGGGCCGGCTTGGCCGGCACGTCACCGGGTAGAGCCCGGACATGACTGTTACGGCGACCCAGGTGCAGCGCTACCTCGGCGACCTGGACTACCCGACGGACAAGCAGCACCTCGTCGAGCACGCCCGCGAGCACGGTGCGGGCAGCGACGTGGTGCAGACCCTGCAGGCCATGCCTGGCGAGCGGTTCGACTCACCGAAGGACGTCAGTCAGGCCGTCGGCAAGCAGACGCAGGCCCGGCAGCAGGATGTCGTGGACATCCTGCTCACCCGGCACTCCGAGATCAAACAGCTCTTCGCGCAGTTGGCGACCGCTCAGGGCG
This sequence comes from Dactylosporangium sp. NPDC051484, assembly GCF_040689395.1. Taxonomy (NCBI): domain Bacteria; kingdom Bacillati; phylum Actinomycetota; class Actinomycetes; order Micromonosporales; family Micromonosporaceae; genus Dactylosporangium; species Dactylosporangium sp. NPDC051484. Next base: position 68,211 of record NZ_JBFAZX010000029.1, read on the forward strand.
CGGGGAAGCAAGAGGTGTTCCACACCCTCGTCCGGCGGCTCGCCGTCCACGAGAGCGCGGAGGAGCTGGTCGTGCATCCGGCCGCGCGGGACATCATCGCCGACGGCGACCAGATCATCGACCAGCTGCTCCACGAGGAGTCAGACGCGAAGCGGGCGCTGTCCGACCTCTACGACCTGGGGATGGATCATCCGGAGTTCGACCGGCACCTGAGTGTGCTCGGCGAATCGGTCGTGGCGCACGCGGCCCAGGAGGAGCGCATGGAGTTCACGCGGCTTCGCGAGCAGGCCGACGCGGATCGGCTGCGCCGGTTGGGGCGTGCTTTCGAGGCGGCGGAGGCGTTGGCCCCGACGCGTCCGCACCCGGGGACCGGGGAATCGGCCATCGCGAACCTGTTCGCCGGACCGCCGATCGGGGTGTTCGACAAGGTCCGTGACGCGATGCGGGACTGGCGCAGGCACGCCGGCGAGGGGTGAGCAGCCGCGGTGAGCGGGAAGTCGGGGACCAGAGCCAGGCAGGCTCTGGTCCCCCCGCTTTCTACGCTGCTGGACGTCCTGGCAGCGCAGGTACCGGCAGCCGCAGCGCCCCGAGCGCCGTTCCGGCCGCCGTCGCGGCCAGGACGATCCCCCAGGCGACCGGCCCAATCGGCCGGCAGCCGAAGAACTGGCTCAGGCCCGGGGTCTGCACGACACCGACCAGCGCCGCGGCGGATGCCCCGGCGGCACCGAGGACCACCGGGTCCCCGCCGGAGAGCAGCGCGGTCTGGCCCAGTTGCGCGCCGACCAGGGAGGCGAGCGCCACCGTGCTGGCGCGCGCCGCCGTCCCGGTCGCCTTCGCGCTCAACCAGGCCCCCGCCGTCGCGGCCGAGGTCGCGACCGCGCGGCGGATCACGTTGCCGGTCAGCGCCCCGCCCAGCGAGGCCTCCGGCCCCTCGCGGACCAGCCGGTCGGGGCTGACGTGCCGCGGTGGCCGGGCGGCGACCGTGATCGCGGGCAGCAGGTCCGTCATCAGGTTGACGAACAGGATCTGCCGCGCGTTGAGCGGTGGCGTCGCCGAGACGAGGGATCCGCCGACAGTGAACAGGATCTCGCCGAGATTCCCGCCGAGCAGCAGCGCGAGCGACTCGCGGACCGACGCCCACATGGCGCGCCCCTCGACCACCCCGTCGACGATCGTCTCGATCCGCCCGTCAAGCACGATCAGGTCCGCCGCCTGGCGGGCCGCGGCCGTGGCCTGCTCGCCGAGCGCGATGCCGACGTCGGCGAGCCGGATGGCCGGCGCGTCGTTGGCGCCGTCGCCGGTGACCGCGACGCTGTACCCGGCCCGGCGCAGCGCGCGGACGACCGCGACCTTGTGCGCGGGGCTGACCCGCGCGAAGACCGACGCCTTGGACACCAGCGCGTCGACGATCGCGTCGTCCGCCTCGGCGCTGTCCAGCTCCGGCCCGGTCACCACGGCGCCGCCGTCGAGCAGGTCGAGCTCGGCGCCGATCGCCGCCGCGGTGCTGGGATGGTCGCCGGTCAGCATGAGCACCTTGATGCCGGCGCGGCGCAGCCGGTCGACCGCCTCGGCGGCGCTCGGGCGGGTCGGGTCGGCCAGCCCGAGCAGACCCAGGAACCGCATGTCGTCGACGCGCTCGTCGTCGAGGCGGCGCCGCGCCGACGCCGCCCGTTCCGCGATCGCGAGCACCCGGAGCCCCTGCCGGGCCATCCGGTCGACCTCCGCCTCGATCGAGCGCCGGTCGGCCTGCGTCAGCGGCCGTACCTCCCCGTCCACGCGCCAGTTCACGCAGCGGGGCAGCGTGATCTCCGGCGCGCCCTTGACGCTGATCACCTGGCCGCCGTTCGCCGCGCCGAGGACGGCGTGAAATCCGCGTGCCGGCTCGAAGGGCAGCTCGCGGACGCTTCGCCAGCCGTCGGCCGCCTCCCCGGTGGTGACGCCGGCCGCCGCGGCACCGACCACGACCGCCTGGTCGGTCGGATGGGGCAGCACCTCCTGCCCGTTCGGGGCCGGGCTCGCGCGAAGCGCGGTGGCGAGGATCTCCCGGTGCCGCGGGGTGAGCCGGTCCATCGGCACCCGCACGCGGCCGTCGGAGACGCTGCGCAGCGCGATGCGTCCCTCGGTCAGCGTGCCGGTCTTGTCGAAACAGATCACGTCGACCCGGCCGATCGCCTCCATCGAGCGGGGATCGCGCACGAGGATGTTGCGCCGGGACAGCCGGCGGCTGGCGCTGAGCTCGGCCGCGGTCGCGATGAAGGGCAGCCCCTCCGGGATCGCCGCGACCGCGAGCGCGATCGAGCTGTTGACCGACTCGGCCAGCCGGCCCCGGACCACGCCGGTGGTGAGCAGCGCCACCGCGGCGGCCCCCGCCACCGGCAGCGACGCCTTGGTCAGCTCGCGCAGCCGCTGCTGGACCCCGCTCTTCGGCGGTTCCTGGAGCACCATCAGGGCGTTGCGGCCGGCCTCCGTGTCCGCGCCGGTCGCCGCGACGACGCACGTGGCCGATCCGGCGGCGACGGTGGTGCCGGCGTACACCATGCTGGTGCGCTCGGCGATGGCGGCCGCACGGGTCGCGGTGGCGCTCTTGGCGACCGGCACCGACTCGCCGGTCAGCGGCGACTCGTCCATCTCCAGGCCGACGGTGTCCAGCAGCCGGCAGTCGGCCGGCACCGCGTCGCCCGGCTCCAGGAGGATGACGTCGCCCGGCACCAGCTCGTCGAGGTTGCCGTCCCGTTCGATGCCGGCGCGGCGCAACCGCACCCGCGGCGCCGCCTCGCTCACCAGCCGGCTCAGCGCCCGGCGGGCCGCCATGTCCTGGATGCTGGACAGCACCGCGTTGGCGAGGATGACGGCGACGACCAGCGCGGCGTCGCTCGTCGCCCCGGTCACGGCCGAGACGCCGGCACCGGCGGCCAGCGGCAGCGTCAGCGGTGTGTTGAGCTCACCGAGGATGGTGCCGAACACTCCCCGCCCGGCCGAGGCGTCGGCGGGTGTCTCCGCCGTGACCCGGGCCTGCCGGCGTCGCTCGGCGTCCTCCTCGTCGATGCCCCGCGGCGCCGTGTCCAGGGCCCGCATGACTTCCTCGGCGGGCAGGGCGTGCCAGGCGACGTCGACGGGCGGTGCGGGCGGAGTGCGGCGGGACAGGCCGCGCGCCGACCACATCCCGCTGGCGACGTTGACCGCCTGGGCGATGGCCGCCGCGCTCGACGCCCGGCGGGCGCCGCGTTGCGTGGCGTCCGCGAGCCCCAGCAGCGCGCCGGCCGCCGAACCCTGCATCGCCACCTGGGTGCTGCGCCGGCTCACGGCCCGTGCCACCGCCGCCGCCTCCAGCAGCAGCCAGGCCGTCTCCAGGCCGGGTCCGCCCATCAGGTGGGCGCCCCACGGGGGCCGGCGGTCGGCACGCAGCACACCGAAGCCGCAGTCCGCCGCGGCCAGCGCGGCGTCGTTACGCTCACCGATGAGCAGCACCACGTGCCCGTCGGCCTGCAGCGCGCGGATCGACGCGGCGAGGCGCGAGCCCCCGGGCACGGTGCCGTCCGCCCGCACCCGGCTGCGGATCCCGGCCGGCGCGCCGGCGAGCAGGACCGACCCGACCTGGCGGCCGGCCGCGATCAGGGCCGCGGTCAGCGGATCCAGCGCCGGCTCCACGAGTACGACGGCCACGGCCTCGCGGTCTCGGGTCAGCGCGTACAGCTTCCCCCGGACGCCGTCGTGGGAGCGCGCGTCGGCCAGGACCGCATCCGGAATCGGGGCGTCCAGGCGGCGTGGGTCGGTGAGCGCCCAGCCGTCGGCGCCGGCGTGGGCCGGCAGCGTGCCGCCGGGGCCGTCGACGAGCCGCGTCGCGGCCTCCCAGGCGGCCTCGACCGTCCCGTTCACCGGCACCACGTGGGAGATGACGTGCCGGCCGCCGGTCAGCACGTGGGCGTCGATGACCACGGTGTCGATCCGGTCCAGCCGGCGCAGCGCGGCCCGGTCACGGACGAGCACGTCGCGGCGCGCGAGCAGCCGGCCGAGCCCGCTCGCGAAGGCCTCCCGCCCGGCGTACGCGGGGACCGGCGAACCCGCCGCCACCACCCGGGCCGCGCGGCGCACGCCCCCGGGCAGCGCCGTGACCGCGCCGGCGACGAGCAACGTCAGCGTGCTGATCCGGCGCGCGTACCGCTCGAGCGGGCCGTCGGGCAGCTCATCCGGCCGGTCGCCGTCGGGGCTGTCGGCCCGGCCCGCGGCGGCGTCCCCCGTCAGCTCGGCCGCTCTTCGCCGCCAGGTCTCCCGCTGCGCCGACGCCTCCCGCAGCAGGACGGCGCGCAGGGCGGCGTCCGCGACCGAGGACAGCTCGGCGTGGCCCGCGGCGTTGATCGCCGCGCCCACCGCGGAGACCAGCAGATCGGCCTTGTTGTGGCCCAGCACTCGGCGCAGACCGCCGCGCACCCCCGGCAGGTGGTCGACCAGCGCGACGACCGCGGCCAGCTCAAGGGGCGTCGCGGGCACCCGCAGGCGCCGCGCCGCGAACGATCCGGCGGCGGCCAGGAGGTCGACGGCCAGCGTGAGCTGATGACGGGGCTCCGCGTCCAGGTCCTCCCGCCCGCCCGGCTCGCCGGCGGGGAGGTGCTCGGACTCGGCCTCCGCGACCGCCTCGACGAGGGCGTCGAGGCCAAGCCCATCCGGCCCGTCCTCGTCGTAGGCGACGAGCAGCCGCCCGAGCATCGCGTTCCACGCCGCCCAGTCGACGCCGCGCAGTGTCTCGACCGCGCGCTCGAGCAGCCTGCCCTGCTCGGCCGTGACCGGGCGCTGCCGGGCGCCGCGGATCTCGATGTGTGCCAGGCCGTCCCGCGCCCAGGCCTTCCGCCCGGCGCGGGACGGCCGGCTCCCGGTTCGCGCCATCACCCGGCTGTGGCGGGGGTGCGGCGTTCGCGGGTGGCCACCCAGACCCCGGCGGCGGCCGCGAGGGCGACCGGCCATTCCAGGACGCCGAGTGCGGCGAGCGCGCCGACGCCGCCGTAGTACAGCAGGTGCCTGGGCTGCGTGACGGTGCGGCCGGTCCTGACGTTGGCGAGGGTGGCGCGCACGTCGGGCTTGCGCATGTGGACGACCGGCACCTTGACGTGCGGCATGGGTACGTCCTGCCAGGTCACCAGCTCGGACTCGGGCCCGGGCGCGGGCACGTCCGGGGTGCGGGCGGGCTCCGGCCTGCGCGCTCTGGCGCGGGCGGGTTGGGTCTTCTTCGGCTCGGTCGCCTTTCGCGCGGCGGCGCGGCGCCGGGTCGCGGGCGGTGTCGACGGCTCGGTGGCGGCCGTCCGCGCCGTCTTGGGGGTCGCCGTCTGTGTGGTTGTGGTCATGGGTGAGCACCTCCCAGACGGGAGATGGGTTGAGCACCTCCCAAAGGGAGGCGGTTACCCGGGCGGCGCGCGATCAACCCCGGATCGTGCGCGGGACGGGGTGAGCCGTGCGGGCTGGGCGGCCGGTTCAGGCGGTGCGGGCGGCGCTGTCACGCAAGAGGCGGCGGACCGCGGTGACGACGAGCGAGATCAGCAGGGCGCTGACCACCTCGACCGCGATGGCGGAGAGCAGGGCGGACATTTCTGGGCTCCTTCGAGATTCGGCGTGCGCCGGAAATGTAGGGGGGCCAGGTGAACGCCGGATGAAGCACCGGGAATCATGGTGCCATCGGCGCGGGGCGCGATGCCGTCGCGCGGCGCGGCCGCACGCCACAGACGATGAACATCCGCGTTCCGCGTGGTCGTGCGTGCGTGGGGTATCGCGCATCATGCGGATTTCCAGCCAGTTCCCGACCTCCCTCGACGCGCCGGCGCACGTCGCCGTCGCCGAGCAACTGGGCTACGACCGAGCCTGGCTGTTCGACACCCCGCAGCAGAGCCCGGACGTGTGGATGATGCTGGCGCTGGCCGCGCGAGGCACCCACCGCATCGGGCTGGGGCCGGGCGTGCTGGTGCCCAACCTCCGTCACCCGATGGTCAACGCCGCCGGCACCGCCACCCTGGCCGCCCTCGCACCGGGGCGGGTCGCCGTCGCCTTCGGTACCGGATTCACCGGCGCCCGCGCCATGGGTGCCAGGTCCAGCACCTGGGCGTACCTCGGCGAATACGTCCGCGTCGTGCGCGCGCTGCTGCGCGGCGAGACCGTCGACTGGGACGGCGGACGCATGCGCATGCTGCACCCGGCCGGCCACGCCCCGGCCCGCCCGATCGACGTGCCCATATTGATCTCGGCGCTGGGTCCCAAGGGTCTCGCCGTCGCCAAGGAGCTCGCCGACGGGCTGTTCACCATCAACGAGCAGACCGCGTTCGCCAAGGAGTTCAGCTGGGCGGCGCTCGGTGTGCACGGCACCGTGCTGGCCGAGGGCGAGGCCCTGGACTCACCCCGGGTCCGCGCCGCCGCCGGGCCGGGTAACGCGCTGGCCTACCACGCGGCCTACGAGGTCGGCGGCGACGTGACCGCGCTGCCCGGCGGGCAGGCATGGCTGGACGTGGTCAACCGGGCTGCCGAAGGACAGCGGCACCTGGCGGTCCACGACCAGCACCTGGTCGCTCTCAACGCCGCCGACCAGGCCGCCTGGGCAGCCGGCAGCTGGGCCGCGATCCCGGCCACGACGGTGACCGGACCGGCCGCCCAACTGGCCGACCGCCTCGCCGGATACGCCGGACAGGGCATCACCGAGATCGTCTACCAGCCGACCGGGCCCAACATCGCCCGCGAACTGGAGGCGTTCATGACCGCCGCGCGCACGGTACGCGTCGGCTGAGCCCGGCGCGGTGCGGGGCGAGCCTGGGCGCTGACGTGCCGGTTCACCCGGCGGTGCGGGTAGGGGTCGACGGCCCCGGGTAGCCGCAGGAGCCGTGAGAACCGACGCCCAGGCCTCACCAAGGCCCCGCCCAGGCCGGTCCAAGGCGCTGCTCGTGCTCGCCTCGCTGCTGGCCGGCCTCGGCGTGCTCTCGACGCCGGCCCGGGCGCACGCCGCCGAGCCGCACATCGGCATCCGCGTGCGCGACGGCCGGCTCGTCGAGGCCGACGGCAGCGACCTCGTGCTGCGCGGCATCAACCACGACTTCATGTGGTATCCGAACAAGAACGACGCGTTCGCGGCCATCAAGGCGACCGGCGCCAACGCGGTGCGGGTCACCCTCGGCATCGGCCACCAGTGGCGGCGGGCCACGGGCCAGGAGGTGTCGACCGTCATCGACCTGTGCCAGAAGAACCGGCTGATCTGCATCTTCGACGCCCACGACACCGCCGGCTTCGGCCAGGACAAGAAGGCGGCGCCGATGGCGGAGGCGGTGCGGTTCTGGCTCAGCCTGCGCGACCGGCTGGTCGGCCACGAGGACTACGTGCTGGTCAACATCGCCGACGAACCGTTCGCCAACGGCACCACGTGGCCCTGGGCGCAGCAGACCGCCGACGCGATCCGCCAGCTGCGCGCCGCCGGCTTCAAGCACACGCTGCTGATCGACGGCCCCGGCTGGGGCCAGGACGAGTCGTTCATCATGCGCGACAGCGCCGAACGGGTCGCCGCCGCCGACCCCACCGGCAACACCGTGTTCGACATCCACATGTACGGCATGTTCAACACCGCCGCGAAGGTCGGCAGCTATCTCACCTCGTACACCAAGCGCCGCCTGCCGATCGTCATCGGCGAGTTCTCCAGCCAGCACGAGTGGGGCAAGCCGGACGAGGACGCCATCATGGCCTACGCGCAGGCGCAGCACCTGGGCTTCCTCGGCTGGTCCTGGAGCGGCAACGACAAGCAGTACAGCTACCTGGACCTGGTGAACAACTTCGACGGCAACAGCCGCACGGCCTGGGGACAGCGGTTCATCAACGGCCCCAACGGTCTTCGCACGGACACCCGGGAGGCGACGGTGTTCCGCAACGGTACGGCCGGTGCCGTCGGCGAGCGCGCAAGCGGCGCCCCGCAGTGGCTGAGGGTCACGGACGTGACCTCGAACAGCGTCCGGCTGGCCTGGCAACCCCGGCCGAGCCGGATCGGCGCCACGATGTACCAGGTGGTGGCCGTCAACGGCGCGGCCGAGACGCGGGTCGCGACGACCAACCACCCCGGCGTGACCCTCAAGGGCCTGAACGGCTCGACGGAGTACACCTACGCCGTGTACGCCCAGAACATGCTCGGCAAGCGCTCAGCGCGCTCGGTGCTGGTCGCCGCGGTCACGCCCCCGGCGCGCTGAACCCCTTCGGCGCGTCGTCGTGCGCGGGCACCGCCGCGGCCGCCGGCATGAGGCTGAAGGCGTTCTCCTCCTCCTGGGCGTTGTGCAGGTGCAGGATGGCGTACAGGCCGTACAGGCCGCCGCGCAGGTCGGTCACCTCCTCGGGCTCGGCCGGGTCGCCGACGTCCCGCACGGCGCGGCGCAACCGGCGCACCTGGTGCTCGATCTCGGCGTGGGTGCGGCTGAGCGCCCCGATCGGGTCGGGGCCGCCGAGGGCCCGGGCGACGATCGGCAGCAACTGCGCCTCCTCGGCCCGCTCGTGCTCGAGCAGGTCGGTCTCCAGGCGGTCCAGCAGCCCGCGCACCGGGGCGAGGTCCGGCTCGAGCACCGACAGGCCGTCGGCGACCGCGCGGACCTGCTCGACCAGCGGCCGGACGGCGGCGTGCTGGGCGTACAGCCGCTGGGCGGTGGCGAGGTCGGCGGCGCTGAGGGTGACGGTGTGGGTGCGGCCGGGCAGCAGCACCGTCAGGGCGAGGGATATCGCGGCGATGTCGATCACCTCCTGCAGGATCGCGCCGGCGGTCGGCGACAGCAGCCCGGCCGCGGCCGGGACCATCGCCGCCAGCGACAGCGCCATGCCGACGCCGGCGGCGCGGCGGGCGATGCGGTGGCTGCGCCGCGCGATGAGGATCGCGTCGGCGAGACCGTCGACGCGATCGCCGGTGAGAACCACGTCGGCGGCCTCGGCCGAGGCGGTGACGCCACGCGCCGCGAGAGCCACCCCGACGCCGGCGGCGGCGAGGGCGGGCGCGTCGTTGACTCCGTCGCCGACCATGATCGTCGGCGCGTGCTCCTGCTCGTCGCGGACGACGGCGAGCTTGTCGGCCGGGTCGCGGTCGGCGTAGACGGCGTCGACGCCCACGATGCGCCCGACGGTCTCGGCGATGTCGGCGCGGTCGCCCGTGAGCAGGACCGTCCGCGCGATGCCGGCGTGGCGCAGCGCGCGCATCATCCGGGGTGCGTCCGGCCGCAGCGGGTCGGTCAGCAGCAGCACTGCGGCCGGGCTCGCGTCCACCGAGACGAACACCGTCAGCGAACCGTCCAGCGCGGCCCGGCGCCGCGCCCGGCGGACCCAGCCCGGCACCGGGCCGTCGACGACCCAGCCCGCCTTGCCCAGCCGTACCTTCCGGCCGTCCACGACGCCCTCGATGCCGTACCCGTGCCGCTCGCGCACCTCCGACGCCGGTGCGAGCCCGAGCCCCCGGTCCCGGGCGGCGGTGACGACGGTCGCCGCGACCACGTGGGCGGACGCCTGGTCGAGCGAGGCGGCCAGGCGCAGGACGTCTCCCGCCGGCACGCCGGGTGCGGTGACCACGTCGCTCAGCACCGGCCGGCCGCGGGTCAGGGTGCCGGTCTTGTCGAAGAGCAGGACCCGCCCGGCCGCCAGCCGCTCCAGTGCGGCGCCGCCCTTGATGATCACGCCGTACCGGGCCGCCCGGGACAGCCCGGACATGATCGCGATCGGGGCCGCGAGCAGCAGCGGGCAGGGGGTCGCCACGACGAGCACGGCCACGGCCCGGACCGGCTGCCCGGACAACGCCCAGGCCAGGCCGGCGGCGAGCAGGGTGAACGGGACGAACGCGAGCGCGAAGCGGTCGGCGATGCGCACGAACGGCGCGCTGGCCGCCTGGGCCTGCTCGACGAGGCGCACCACGCCCGCGTAGGTGGACCTGGCAGCGGTCTCGGTGGCCAGCATCCACGCCGCCGATCCGGCGTTGACGACGCCGCTGCGGACGTCCTGCCCCGCCCGGCGCTCGACCGGCACCGCCTCGCCGGACAGCGCCGACTCGTCGAACACGCCGCCGTCGAGCAGCCGCCCGTCGACGGGCACGATCTCGCCGGAGGAGACCACGAGCCGGTCGCCGGCCGCCACCTGGTCCACCGGGATCACCGCCACCCCGTCCGGACCGGCCCGGCGCGCGGTCCGCGGCGCACCCGCGGCCAGGCGGCTGAGCTCCCGGCGGGCCCGGGCCGACGCGCGCGCCTCCAGCATCCCGCCGGTGAACAGCATGACCGCGATCACCGCGCCGGCCAGCGGCTCGCCCACCAGCAGCGCACCGACCAGCGCCAGCCAGGCGATGACGTCCACCGACGGCCGGCGGTGGCGCAGCGCGACGGCGATGGTGACCGTCGAGTACACCAGCCCCAGCACGGTCGCCGCGACCCACAGCGCCGACGCCCACTGCCCCGCGCCCGCGACGGCGGCCGCGACCCCGGCGAGGAGCAGGACCGTCGCCGCACCGAACAGGCCGGCCTCCCGGGCCGCCCACAGGCGCCGCGGCCACGACCGTTGCTCGTCGCGCCGCGACGCACTGACACTGACCGGCATCCCTGTCGCCCCCTTACCCGCAAGGCTCTCCGGCGCGGGCCTCGCCGCCCACCGCCGAAGGTCCCGGTCCCGCCGGGCACACGGACCCGTCATCGGCGACATCGAGTCCGCGGCGATGCGCCGGCGTGCCCCGCCCGGGTCAGCCGGTGACGGCCGGGTCGACCCGGATCAGCACCTTGCCGACCGTGCCGGCCTCGACGGCGGCGTGGGCGGCGGTCGTCTCCGCCAGCGGGAACACATGCAACGGCACGCCCGCGTCGGCGCCGAAGCGCAGGCCGCCGCCGGCCAGGGCCGCGTTGACCGCCGCGGCGCCGCGGGCGAGGGCCTCCCGGCTCACCGTGTACAGCAGGACGAACTGGTAGCGGACGTTGAGCACCATGTGCCGGCGCACGTCGACGTCGAGCGGCCCGCCGCGGCCGTCGTTGGCGTAGACGGCGATCGTGCCGCCCGGCCGCAGTACCGAAAGATTCAGCTCGGCGTTGTGCGCGGCGGCGACCTCGACGATCACGTCGGCCCCGCCGGGAAACGCGTCGCGGATCTGCGCCGCCGCGTCGGGCTCGGTGTAGTTCACGACCCGCCCGGCCCCCGCGGCACGGGCCAGCGCCGCCTTCCGCGGCGAGCTGACCGTCGCCACCACCGACGCCCCGGCCCACGTGGCAAGCTGGATCGCGGCGTTGCCCACGGCCCCGGCCCCACCGGCGACGAGCACGTTGACGCCGTCGAGCGTGCCCGGGCCCAGCCGCGCCGGCGCGCCGTCGTGGACGGTGAGCGCCCGGTGCGCCGTCATCGCGGGCACGCCGACACTCGCCCCGGCCTCGAACCCGGCCCCGTCGGGCAGCCGCACCACCCGATCGGCCGGTACCACCGTGTACTGCTGCGCCGTGCCGCTGCCGGGCCGCTGATAGGCGGCCAGCATCAGCCACACCCGGTCCCCGGCGGCGAGCCCGCTCACCCCGGCGCCGACCGCGTCGAGCACCCCCGCCCCGTCCTGGTTGGGCACGGCCCCGCCGGCGGGGACCTCGGACGTGGCCGTGGCGCCGGTGCGCTGCTTCCAGTCGGTGGGGTTGACCCCGGACACCACCACCCGCACCCGGACCTCGCCCGGGCCGGGCGCGACGATCTCCCGCTCGATCTCACGCAGCACCGACGCGTCACCGAACTCCGTATGCACGATCGCCCTGTTCGTCTTGGTCATGCGACCCACCCTACGACCGGGCCTGAGCGCGGCGCGCGGCTCATCGCCGCGCGTTTCGGGTTGCCGCGGCCGGGTAGCGCGCTCGCAGACACGACGACGACAACCACCATAGGAGCGAACATTGGCCAGCACCGACCAGACACCGTCCGCCTCCGTCGCGGACCGCCGGCAGTGGCGAACGCCGCGGGTGCAATGCCTCGAGACCCGGCCCGAGATCTCCGCCTACTCCGGCACGGCAGACCCGTGGCACCGCCGGCCGCGCTGAGCCAGGAGGCGTTCGCCGGGGCGCTGCGCGGACTCGCGAGGTACTACTGGGACCGGCACCCGTTCCACGTGCGGCTGCACGAGGGCGGCTGCGGTCCGGACGAGATCCGCTCGTGGGTGGCCAACCGCTGGTACTACCAGCGCTGCCTGGCGCAGAAGAACGCCGCGATCATCTCGCGGTGCCCGCTGCCCGAGGTGCGGCGGATGTGGCTGCCGCGGGTGAGGTTCTACGACGGCGCGCACGAGCAGGAGGGCGGGCTGGCCGAGTGGCTCGTCCTCGCCGATGCGGTCGGCCTGACCCGGCAGGAGGTCCTCGACGAGCGGCACGTGCTGCGCGGCGTGCGCTTCGCCGTGGACGCGTACCTGCACTTCTGCCAGACCCGGCCGTGGACGGAGGGGCTCGCGGCGGCGCTGACCGAGCTGTTCGCGCCGCAGCTGATGAGCCGGCGCCTCGACGCGTGGCGGCGGCACTACGACTGGATCAAGCCGGACGGCCTCACGTACTTCGAGACCAGGATCGCGGTGGCCGGCGACGAGAGCGCCGACACGCTCGGCCTCGTGCTCACCCACTGCGAGAGCGCGCAGGAGCAGCAGGCCGCGCTGGCCGCGCTGCGCTTCAAGTGCGACGTGCTCGGCGCGATGCTCGACGCGATCGACTACGCGGCGACCGGCTCCTGACTCCTCCTACCGCGAGTCCGCGACACCCGCGCCCTCGGCGATCCCGGGCACGGGTGTCGCGCCGATGCCGGCGAGCGCAGCGGCCATCGCCGGCTGGCCGGCCGCGTCGCCCAGCAACAGCAGCACACCCCGGCCAGCGGGCAGCGCGCGCACGGTCGCGTCCACCGTGGAGTCGCGAAGGCCGGCGTCGTGCCAGTGCGCCACCGCCGCGGCGCCGGCCGCGCCGACGACCAGGCCGATCAGCGGCAGGCCCACGAAGGTGCCCAGCACCACGCCCCAGCAACCGCCCGCGCAGGCACCGTCGATCGCGCTCATCTCGCGGGTCTCCCGCAGGTGCGTCCGGCGCCGCCCGTCCGACCAGGCGACAACGGCGTCGTCGAGGCGCAACCGGAGCCGCTCCTGCAGGCGCAGCGCCGTCGTGAGCGCCGCCCGGGCCTGAGCCACGTCCGCGAACGAGTAGGCCGTCGTCCGGCCGGCGCGCGGCCTGGCCGGGCGGCGCACCCGGCCGGCCAGCGGGCGGCGGCGCATCTGCCAGCCGGCGAGAAAACCCAGGAGGGTGGCGAGCAGGTGGCCGACGTCCGTGAAGGTGGCGTCGAACAGCAGCGGCACCGCGGCGACGCCGAGCGCCAGCGGTACGAGGAAGCGCCGCGCGCGCACGGGCAGGGTGAACGCGAGCGCGCCCGCGACGGCGTGCGTGCCGTAGCTCGTGCCGACGTCGCTGGCCATGGTGATCGCGCTGTCGATCCGGTTCGCGCGCACGCCCGCCAGCAACAGGCCGTACACCAGGCAGCTGGCCACCGCGTTGGACACGAAGAACACCTCGAGCAGGCGTCGCCACCCCCACATCACCTCGGCCACAGCCAGCAGCAGCAACAGCTGGACCATCACGAACACGCGCACCTGCCCGTCGAGCACGAAGGCGCTGGTGACGAGGGTCCAGATCCGGTGCTGCCCCAGGTTGGCCACGTTGCTGGAGTTCGCGAGCACCACCCGGAGCCTGGTCTGCTCGCTGACCGCGTGGTCGAGGACGAGACCGATGACCACGACCGCCAGCACGTACAGCGGGGCGAGCCGCACCCGGGCCAGGAACGACAGGCACACGTTCGCCCGGGCCCGCCAGCCGTCCGCGTCCCGCAGCGCCTCGGCGAGGTCGCCGACGGGCAGGTACGCGACCGGCACGAGACCCGGCGGGTCCTCGTACAGCCGTTTCACGCCGACGACGTTCACCGCCGTCCAGCATCCGTCATTCGAGCCAGGGCGGCACCACCCTCAGGCACGTCCGGGGCTCATGGTGGTGGCGGCGGGGCTGGCAATACCCTGATCCGATGCCCACGATTCGCATCGTCGCCGCAGTGATCCGCGATACCGAGGGGCGGTGGCTGCTCGTGCGCAAGCGCGGGACGAGTGTGTTCATGCAGCCCGGCGGCAAGCTCGAACCGGGTGAGACGGCCGCCGGCGCGCTGGTCCGGGAGCTGGCCGAGGAGCTGGGGCTGCGGGTCCGGACCGACCAGCTCGGATACGTCGGCCGGTTCACGGCACCGGCGGCGAACGAGGCCGGCTTCACCGTCGACGCCGACGTCTTCACCGCGCCGCTCGGCGGCCCGGTCGAACCGCTGGCCGAGATCGAGGAAGCGCGCTGGGTCGAGCTGACCCAGCCCGGAGACCTGCCGCTGGCACCACTGCTGCGTGAGCACCTGCTGCCGTGGGCTCGCACCGGCGCGGATCGGCACCCGATCGGGTCGTGAGCCGTGCGGCGGACAAGAGTTTTGCGGCTACGCGCTCACCCGTTGCGGTGGTGCTTCTTCACGAAGGTGTAGCCGGGAGCCAGCGGGCCGTCGGTGATCTGGTCGTTCTCGACGGCCTGCTGGTGCAGCGCGAGCTGCTTGCGCGACGGCTGGGCGCCTGGCGGCAGTTTGCGGACGAAGCCGTTGACCCAGTGGTCGCGGCGGTCGGCCTCCTCGGACTCGTCGTCGCCGGGGCGCGGGGCCGGCTCGATCAGCGGCGCGTAGAACAGCATCTCGGCGGCCTCCTGGCCGTCGACGGCGGGATAGCAGGGGTGACCCGCCGAGTCGACGCTGCCGAGCACGCGGGTGACGTAGCCCTCGCGGATCAGTTGCTCGACGGCGTTGCGCAGCAGGAACGACCCGCGGGCGCCCCGGCCGAGCCCGCCGCGCCTGGCCAGGTCCGACTCGGCGAACACGGCGCTGCCGTCGTCGAAGACGAGGCCCAGCCGGCGCACCGCGTGCAGCACCTTGCCCCGGTTGGACGTGCCCGGGGCGTACTCGTGGGTGACGACCCTCGGGTCGTACTCGTGGAAGTAGTCGACGCCGTCGACGCGCATCGGTTCCTCCAGCGCGACGGTGCGCATGACGACCTCGTCCCGGGCGGCGTGCCAGGAGACGCTGACCAGCGCCCCGGGCCGCAGATCCGCCGGCCAGTCGATGCCGCTGAACCGCCACTCGTCGTCCTGGCGCAGCGCACTCTCGAAGACCTGCCTGGTCGGCGTGATGCCCCGGACGCGGTGCTCGAGCACGACGGTGACGAGCGGCCGGTCACGAAGGACCTCGACGCACTCCTGCGGGGCGGCGCAGACGGCGCCGTCGAGATCCGCCCGCCGGAGCGCGAGCAGACGGGTCACCGTCCTCATGATCCACCTCCACGTGCCGCGCGAACCGAACATACCGGCCCGGCCGCCCCGTTGGAACAGCCCCGTCAGCTCACCGGCCGCAGGTGGGGCAGCGTTCGTGCCCCCGTTCACCGGCACCGATCAGAGGCGAACGCCCCCACCCGATCGGGACGGCCGGACGGCTCCGCGGCGGGCCGCCGTACGGCGTGTGCGATTCCGGGGCCATGCCTCATCTCACCCCGGCATTTCGTTGATTCGCCCGCGACGCGATGCGCAAGAAGCGCGCCGCGGTGCTGGAAAGCAGATTAAAATGGCCTGAATGCGTTTCGGTTCACTGTCGTCACGGTGCGACCGGCGCCCCCGCCCGACGGGTTTCGGATCACGGTCGCCGCCTCGATCATCCCGGTGCAGACAATGCCGATCCGGCC
Organism: Dactylosporangium sp. NPDC051484; assembly: GCF_040689395.1. Classification (NCBI taxonomy): domain Bacteria; kingdom Bacillati; phylum Actinomycetota; class Actinomycetes; order Micromonosporales; family Micromonosporaceae; genus Dactylosporangium; species Dactylosporangium sp. NPDC051484. The sequence goes on from NZ_JBFAZX010000029.1 coordinate 83,968, forward strand.
GCGGCGGGCCCGTGGCCAGGCGCCGCATCACAGATCCCTCATCACCGCACGGCACACATGCGCCCGGTTGCCCCACTCGCCCGCGACATCGGCCCTTTGCGTTCTTCCCGGCTCAAAGGCCCCGCGGGCCGGTCGCCGGCCCTGATAGCGGCGATCGAGCCGCAAATCACGATCGGAGGCTGCCGTGCGTGGCGGGCTGATTCCGCGCTTCATCATCAGCTGTGTAGTACTCGTATTCGTTTTCGGCGCCGCGTTCAGCGCTTTGCTCGTCGTGATTCTTCAGCATCGCGAAACGGACCGGACGTCGGCACGTTCCGTAGCGATTCTTGCCGCCGAAGCGGAGGCTGAACAGCAGGTTCTTGACCTCGACCGCATCGCGCGGGGTTTCATCGTCACCAGGGATCCGGGATTGCTCGCGACGTGGCACCAGAAGGAGGCCGAGCTGAACCGTACGTACGCCCGGTTGCAGCGGCTGGCCCATACGCCGGATCAGGCTCGTCAGGCTCAGGAGATCACGCACGACGGCCAGTCCTACGTCCGCGACTACGCCACGCCGGTGCTGCAGGCGGCCCAGCGCGGCGATCCCTCCGCGCACAGCATGGCGACGCTCCAGCAGGACGAGCGCAGGATCGCCGAACTGGAAGCCGAGCTCGACCACCTCGCGAGCAACGAGCTGCGGTTCGCGGCCGACCGTGACCAGCGCGCGCACGCGACCGCCAGGCAGGCGGTCACCGCGGTCGTCGGTGGCATGACAGTCGCGTTCCTGCTCGGCTCCATCGTCGTCGGGTACACGACCCGGGTCGTCGTCCAGCCGATCCGCCGGGCCACCGCCATGGCCGGCCACCTCGCACGGGGCGAGCTCGGCACGCGGGTGCCCGAGACCGGTGCGGGTGAGGTCGGTGATCTCACCCGCTCGTTCAACATGATGGGTGACGCCGTGCAGCGACGCGTGCGCGGACTCGTCCGCGCCGCCAGGAAACAGGCCGCGGTGCGCCGCCTCGCGACCCGTGTGGCGCGCGGCGCCGCACCGGCCGCGGTCCTCGACGCCGCCGCCACGGATCTCCAGCAGCTCATCGGCAGCGACGGCGCGCACGCCGTGCGCTACGAGACCGACGGCACCGCGACGTTCGTCGGCGCATGGCGGTCCGCCGGCATCGACATACCGATCGGTACGCGGCTGCCCCTGGACGGCCACAGCGTCACGGCGACGGTCCTGAGGACCGGCCAGCCGGCCCGGATGGACAGCTACGCCGACGCCCCCGGCGCGATCGCCGCCTACCTGCGCCGGCATGACGTCCACGGGGCGGTCGGTGCCCCGATCCTCGTCGAGGGGCGCCTCTGGGGAGCCGTGAACGCCACCGTGACCGGCGGCCGGCCGCTGACCCCTGACGCCGAGGCACGGCTTGCGGAGTTCGCCGACCTGATCGCCGCCGCCGTCGCCAACACCCGGGCGCGCTGCGATCTGGCGGCTTCCCGATTCCGCGTGGTGGTCGCCGCCGACCAGGCGCGCCGCCAGATCGAGCGCAACCTGCACCACGGCATCCAGCAGCTCATCGCGATCACCATCCAGGCGGGCGGCGCGGTGTCGAGCGTCCCGCCCGAGATGCAGGAGCTGCGACGGTCCCTGTCCGCGGTGCCCGACGGGCTGAACGGGGTGCTGGACGACCTTCGGGAGATCTCCCGCGACATCCACCCGACGATCCTGTCCGACCGCGGCCTGCAAGCCGCGCTCAAAGCTCTGGCCCGGCGCTCAGTCGTCCCGGTCGAGCTCGACGTGCACCTCGACCGCCGGCTCGCCGAGCCGATCGAGATGGCGGCCTACCACATCGCCGCGGAGGCGCTGGCCAACACGGCCACGCACGCACGCGCCACGCACGCCCGCCTCGAACTGACGGTCCGCGACGGCAGGCTACGTCTGGCGGCCCACGACGACGGCGTGGGCGGCGCCGACCCGGCCCGCGGCGCCGGCCTGCTCGGGCTGACCGACCGGGTCGAGGCGCTCAACGGATCCCTCACCATCAGCAGCCCGCCCGGCCGGGGCACCACGCTGCGGGCGGAACTGCCCCTCGAACCGCCCGCCGAACTCACCCACGGGTCATCCACGACCGTGGCCACACACGCCGACTGGTAACGCTCCTGACACCGCCGGGAGCGTCGACCCGCTCCCCGAGCCGGGCGAGGGCCGCGCGGGTCCACCCGCACGGCCCTCGAGACACTCACGCCACCGGCATGTCCCGGCGGCGCAGCCCCGCGAGACCGGCGGCGCCCAGGGCGACCGCGATCAGGGTGAGCCACAGCATCGGCGCAACGGCGAACGCGGAGCCGGGCAGCTTCGGCACGTGCGCGAACGGGGTGACGTCGAGGACCCACTGGCTCAGCCCGAACAGCGCGCCGAGCTCGAAGAGCAGGACAGACAGGATGAGCGCGCCCCACGCCAGCGCGCTGAGCCTCGGGGCGAGGCCGATCAGGGCGGTACCGAACCCGGCCAGCACCCAGGCGGCCGGCACCTGCACCAGCGCGGCCCCGAGCAGCCGCCCGACCTGCCCGCCGACGTCGTGGACCTGCGCGCCGTACACGAGACCGCCGGCGAGGCCCGCCACGGCCAGCAGCAGCGCCGTGCCCAGCAGCGCGAACGCCAGGTGGCTCGCCGCCCAGCGCAGCCGGCTGACGCCCGTGGCCAGCAGTGCCTCGACCCGGCCGCTGCTCTCCTCCTGGCGCAGCCGCAGCGTCGCCTGCACCGTGTAGGCCGCGGCGATCATGCCGGTGATGCCGAAGATCGCGGCGAGGAACGCGTCGGTGAGATCGGTACGCCCGCCCATGCGGCTCAGGACGTCGCTCAGCTGCTGGTTCGGCGACTTCAGGTCCCCGAAGCCGGCCGCGGCGCCACCCAGGACCGCCCCGGTCACCGCCAGCCCGGCGGTCCAGCCGAGCAGCAGGCCGCGGTGCAGCCGCCAGGCCAGCGCGAGCGGGCTGCGCAGGCCCGGGGATGCCGTGGCGGGCCCGTGCCGCTGCGGGAGCAGGCCGGCGCCCACGTCCCGGCGACCCGCGAGCACGTATCCGGCCGAGGTGAACAGGACCGTGAACCCGGCGAACAGCGCGGCCACCCACCAGCGTTCATCGGCGTACGGGCGCAGGTGCAGGGCCCAGCCGGTCGGCGACAGCCAGCTCAGCCAGGTCGGCCCGGTGTCGCCGACGGCGCGCATCAGGTAGGTGCCGCCGAGCACGGCGCTGGCGATGCCGCCGGCCGCCCGGGCGCTCTCGGTGAGCTGCGCGGTCGCCGCCGCGACCGCGGCGAACAACATCCCGACCAGGCCGGTGGCGAGGCCGAGCGCCATCGAGCCGGCCACCGGCAGGCCGGTCGCCATCAGACCCAGCGCCATCAGTAGGGCGATGGCCAGGTTCGCCAGCGCCGTGACGAGCAGGGCGGCGGTGAGCGGCGCGTGCCGCCCGACGACCGCGGCGCGGATGAGCTCGAGCCGGCCGCTCTCCTCCTCGGCCCGGGTGTGCCGCACGACCGTCAGCAGGCTCATCAGCCCGACCAGGATGAACTCGGTCACGCCGATCTTCCACGCGGTGAGCCCGCCGATCGAGACGTCGAACAGCGGGCCGTTCAGCGTGACGAGCGACGGGTTGACGAACACGGAGCTCACCGCGCGCAGGTCGTCATCGGTGGGGTACAGCTTGAAATAGTTGGCCGCGGTCGCCATCGGCATCACCGCGAGCCCGAGCACCCACACGGTCAGCCGGACGCGGTCGAGCCGCAGCGCCAGCCGTGCCAGGGCGCGCGTGCCGGTCAGCGAGTTCACCGGGCCACCTCCGAGCGCTGCTCGCCGCCCGCCTGCGCCCGGTCGTAGTGGCGCAGGAACAGCTCCTCCAGGGTCGGCGGCTGGCTGGTCAGGCTCCGGATGCCGACCGTGGTGAGCTGGCGCAGCACCGCGTCCAGTGCGGCGTTGTCCACGTCGAAGCGCACGGTGCCGTTGTGGGTGCGCAGGTCGTGCACGCCGGGCAGCGTGTCCAGGCCGGTCGCCGGCCCGGCGAGGTCGACCTGGATCGAGGTGCGGGTCAGGTGCCGCATGCCGGCGAGCGTGCCGGTCTCGACCGCCCGCCCGTCGCGGATGATGGTGACCCGGTCGCAGAGCGCCTCGACCTCGGCGAGGATGTGGCTGGACAGCAGGACGGTGCGGCCGGCGCGCTCCTGCTCCTCGCGGACGACCTGACGGAAGACCTCCTCCATCAGCGGGTCGAGGCCGGAGGTGGGCTCGTCGAAGATGAGCAGTTCGACGTCGCAGGCGAGGGCGGCCACGAGGGCAACCTTCTGCCGGTTGCCCTTCGAGTAGGTCCGGCCCTTCTTGCCCGGGTCGAGGTCGAAGCGCTCCAGCAGCTCGGCGCGGCGCCTGGTGTCCAGGCCGCCGCGGAGCCGGCCGAGCAGATCGATGACCTCGCCGCCGGACAGGTTGGGCCACAGTGTGACGTCGCCGGGCACGTAGGCGAGGCGGCGATGCAGTTGCGCGGTGTCGCGCCACGGGTCGCCGCCGAGCAGCCGGACGGCACCGGCATCGGCGCGGAGAAGGCCGAGCAGGACCCGGATGGTGGTGGACTTCCCCGCACCGTTGGGGCCGAGGAAGCCGTGCACCTCCCCCGTCCGCACGGCGAGATCGAGCCCATCGAGCGCGCGGGTGCGCCCGAACGTCTTGACCAGTGCGTCTGCGCGGATCGCCTCGGTCATATCCTCATGCTCCTTCGGCCGCGGGTTCGGTCCCGGCGGCGGTAGGCGGATTGGGGGCCCGCAACGGCGGCATCGCCCGGCGGGCCTTGGCGACGAACTCGGGGTCGAGCAGCGGGTGGGAGTAGAGGTCGGCCATCGCACCGGCCATGCGCAGGTAGCCCTCGGTGGTGAAGACGTCGACGCCGAGCGCTCGGGACACGTGCTCGTGCATTGCGAGGAGCCCGGACTGCATGCCGACGAGCACCGCGGCGTAGGCCCGGGAGTCGCCGGTGACCCCCGGCGCGTGCTTGCCGACCCACTGCTCGGCCATCGCCACCATGTCGTCGAACAGCGCCGCGGTGCCGGTGGAGCCGTCGAGCAGGGACCGGGTGACGTACTTGTACAGCAGCAGCATCGTCGGGTGGGCGGAGGGCAGGAAGCCGGCGTTGGCCACCTCGCCGTCGACGATGAACTCCTCCTTGACCTTCACGAGCCGCTCCAGCGCGTAGGCGTCACACGCCTCGCGCAGCGCCTCCTTGGACCCGAAATGGTGCCGGAGCAGGCCCGGTGACACGCCGGCCTGCTGCGCGATGTCGCGGACCGTCGTGCCGTCCATGCCCCGCTCGGCGAACAGCCGGATCGCGGCGTCCCTGATCCGCGCCCGGGCGGTCAGGTCCTCGAACGCCGGATCTCCAACCGGGCGCGCCATGACCCGCACCCCCTTGTACATGCGTATGGCGGACTATCCGCCCCGACAACTGACTATACGCGCGTATAGTCCGCCCGCAAGGCCGCCCAGCCCGTGGGCTAGCGCATATGACGGGCTGAGGCGGTCGGAACATGGGAGCAGCGGCGGCGGTGTGGCGCTTCCCGCACGACCATCTCTGGATCGCGCTCGCCGCCACGTCGCCGGTGTGCCCGTGCCGCCGCGCGACGCATGAATGCACCCAGGCGCCGGCGGATGGGTGCGACGGGTGGCTCATCCACCGCAGGCGAGCCGCCGGACTCCCGCGCGCAGTTCAGGTTCCCGGCGCTGGTCTCATCCGTGTCGGCATGGGCCTGGCCGGCCATGACCCGTGGCGGCCGGCGTCGGCGGCTTCGATCGGCGCGTTCGGGTTCGGCGCGGGAACCGCGTTGCGGGTGCGCCGCGTTCTCGGGCCGGATCGTTGTCCGGCTCCGGCCGTCGTCGAATGCTGCCTGGCACTCGCCGCACTGGCCCTCTGGGCGGTCGCGGATGCCGTGCTCGACCGCGGCGTGCCGGGCCTGGGCCGGCGGCGGCGAGCACCGCCCGCCCCTCGGCGGGCTGTTCGCCCGGACCGCGGGGATGGCCACCACGATCACGTACCAGTCGGGAACCGTGATAGGCCGGAAAACGCATCGTCGCCTGGATCACCGGCGGCGGCCGAGCCCGCCGGAAGGCATCACAGGGCGCGGTCCTGGGACTGCTCGGGCTCGCCGGCGACGTCGGCGGGGCATGGATCGGCACGCTGACGTCGAGCCGTCCGATGCTGAACTTCGGCCTCGCCGGCACGTTGCTGGCCGTACTCATGCTGACGCCGCGGTCCGTACGACGCCGCCGATGAGCGGCTCCGCCGCGGGCGGCGACGGCCCCAAGGGCATCGTCGCCGCCCGTCAGCTGGTTGGCGTCAGATCAGGCCCTGGGCCAGCATCGCCTCGGCGACCCGCCGAAAACCGTCGATGTTGGCGCCGGCGACATAGTTGCCGGGCATGCCGTACTCCTCGGCGGTGGCGTGGCAGCGGGCGTGGATGTCGCGCATGATGGCCTGCAGGCGCTGCTCGGAATACGGGAACGTCCACGAGTCGCGGATGGCGTTCTGCTGCATCTCCAACGCGCTGGCGGCGACCCCGCCGGCGTTGGCGGCCTTGCCGGGCGCGAACCGGACACCGGCCTGTTCGAAGGCGCGGATCGCTTCGGGGCTGGTCGGCATGTTCGCCCCCTCGACCACGATCAGGCATCCGCCGTTGATGAGGTTGATGGCGTCCGCTTCGTTGATCTCGTTCTGGGTCGCGGACGGCACCGCGACCTGGCACGGCACCTCCCACACGGTCCGGCCCGCGACGAAGGACGCGTGCGGTCGCGCCTCGACGTACTCGTCGATGCGGGCCCGCCGGACCTCCTTGACGTCCTTGAGCACGTCGAGGTCGATGCCCTTCTCGTCGTAGACGTAACCCGAGGAGTCCGAACAGGCCACGACGGTTCCGCCGAGCTGGTGCACCTTCTCGATCGCGTAGATCGCGACGTTGCCCGAGCCGGAGACGACGACACGCTTGCCGTCGAAGCTGTCGCCGACCGCGCGCAGCATCTCGTCGGCGAAGAAGACCGCGCCGTATCCGGTCGCCTCCCGGCGCACCTGCGCGCCGCCGTAGGTCAGGCCCTTCCCCGTCAGCACACCCGACTCATACCGGTTCGTGATGCGCTTGTACTGGCCGAACAGGTAGCCGATCTCACGTCCGCCGACGCCGATGTCGCCGGCCGGAACGTCGGTGTACTCACCGATGTGCCGGTACAGCTCGGTCATGAAGGACTGGCAGAACCGCATCACCTCACGGTCCGAGCGGCCCTTGGGATCGAAGTCGGAGCCGCCCTTGCCGCCACCGATCGGCATGCCGGTCAGCGCGTTCTTGAAGATCTGCTCGAAGCCGAGGAACTTCACGATGCCCAGGTACACCGACGGGTGAAAGCGCAGCCCACCCTTGTACGGCCCGAGTGCGCTGTTGAACTCGACCCTGAACCCGCGGTTGATGTGCACCTCGCCGCGGTCGTCCTCCCACGGCACCCGGAAGATGATCTGGCGCTCAGGCTCACAGATCCGCTCGATGATCTTCGCGTCGACGTAATCGGGGTGCTTGTCCAGCGCCGGGGCAACGCTGTCGAGCACCTCCCGCACCGCCTGATGGAACTCGTGCTCACCAGGGTTGCGGTGCACGACCGTATTGAAGATCGACTCGAGCTTGGTCGGCGTCGACAAGGCCACCTCCGGTGTGACGTGGTTCTACCCCAGCCGCATCAGCGGCTCGGCCCACACCGTTGTGGATCGTGCTGCCTGACAGGTTCGCCAAGCGGTAGGGAGCGCAATCGCTGCGCACAGCGTACCTGCTCGTCCGGACCGCCAATACGGCCCTGACCAGGGACAAAATCGGCACAAGCCGGGATGATCATGCCGATTTGGATCTTCCCGCGATGCATCCGCCCCGTAACCATGTGACAAACTCCCGACCCTCCCCCGACGAGATGGCCGCCTGGTTACACCACGCCGAACGCCGCAGAGCGCCTCTCGGACCGGCTTCATGGCGCCACGCGGCTGAAATCGCGCCGTGGTGATGCGCGATAACGCCGCCAGCCGGTCGGCGCCGGTGCCAGGATCGGGGCATGAACCAGGAGCAACGGTCAAAGATCGCGTACGGCCGCGGCTTCCTCGCCGCCCTGGACCAGAGCGGCGGCAGCACCCCGAAGGCGCTGGCGCAGTACGGGGTGCCGGAGTCGGGCTACGCGACCGAGGACGCGATGTTCGACCTCATGCACGAGTTCCGCTCGCGGATCATCACCGCGCCCGCGTTCGGCGGCGGTCGCGTCCTCGGCGCGATCTTGTTCGAGCAGACCATGGACCGCGACGTGGCCGGCACGGCCGCCGCGCGATACCTGTGGGAGCGCAAACAGGTCGTTCCGTTCGTCAAGGTGGACGAGGGCCTCGCCGACGAGCAGGATGGCGTACGGCTGATGCGGCCCTTCACCAAGCTGGACGACCTGCTGGCGCGGGCCACCCGTCGTCACGTGTTCGGCACCAAGATGCGCTCGTTCATCTCCCGGGCCGACCCGGCCGGTGTCGCCGCCGTGCTCGATCAGCAGTTCGGCTACGCCGAGCGGATCCTCGACGCCGGCCTCATGCCGATCATCGAGCCTGAAGTCGACATCCACAGCGAGGAGAAGCAGCAGGCCGAGGGGTTGCTGCGGCAGGGCGTCCTCGATCGCCTGGCGGCAATGCCGGACGGGCGGCAGGTGATGCTCAAGCTTTCCATTCCGACCCAGGACGACTTCTACGCCGAGCTGATCGAGCATCCGAGGGTCCTGCGGGTGGTCGCCCTGTCCGGCGGCTACTCCCAGCAGGAGGCCGACGCCCGGCTCGCTCGCAACCACGGCCTGATCGCCAGCTTCTCCCGAGCGCTGAGCGAGGATCTGCGGCACCAGCAGACCGACGACGAATTCAACCGCACGCTCGACACCTCCATCGCCGGCATCTACCGCGCCTCGACCACGTAAGGCTGTCGCGCCAGCAGCGCACGGTAGGCCGCCAGCCGGCGCAGCACCATGACCGCGACCGCGAACGACGCGACGTACACCGCGAACGGCACGGCAAGCAGGCCCCAGTCCCACATGTACACGCCGCACACGATGGCGGTCGCCGCGTTGGCTACGACGTAGAACCACGCCAGCCCGCGCGACAGCCGAAGCGCCCACGGGCGGTAGGCACGCAGTCCGCGCCAGGCGAAGAAGGTCGCGATGGCGAGCGGAAACGACGCGATGATGTCGCCGGTCCAGAGTGCCGTGCCGGCGCTGTCCCCGACCGCCGGGCTCAACAGCAATGGGATCGGCCCCAGGAGTGGCGTCAGAATCAAGATCGAAAACAGCCAGAGAGCTCCGCGGATCAGAACCGAGCCGACCAGCCCAATCAGCAACCAGGTCGCCGCCAACCAGTCTCTGAACACGTTCAAATCATGCACCACGATGGATGCGCCCGGCTACCCGGAATCAGTGGGTGCGGATGCGGCGATCGCAGAAGCGGCAGGAGGTACCCTCCGAGGTTCCAGGCGAAGGCGGGAAGCAGGCGGTGCCGTGCATCAGACGGTCAATCCGGGTGAGTATCTGCTCTCGGACAGCGTCTGGCGGGCGGATGACACCCGCCGGTATGCCGAGCGTGGCTGCGACGCCGTCTTCCTCGCCTTCGGCGATGACATCGGGCGCAAGCTCGACCTGACGTTCCTGAGCGACCTGCCCGGCCTGCGGCGGGTCGCGATCGAGGGGCCGTTGCGCGACGACACGCTCGTCTTCGAGCTCGAGGACCTCCTCGGCCTGGCGTTGATGACGCGATCCAAGAAGGCGGTCCGGCTCGACCGGACGCCGAAGCTCGACACGCTGCTGCTGTCGCAGCGGCCGGGCCTGGAGACGATCGGCGCGCTGGCGGCCCTGGAGTACCTCACGATCAATCGCTGCACGGGCTCGGACCTGACCCTGCTGGGCGCCAAGCCGGAGCTGGTGTACCTGCGGATCGAAGGGCGCTACGGACCGCTGGCCCTGCGTGGCATCGAGGCGGCGCCCAAGCTGCGGCAGCTGGAGGTGATCGACGCGACGGTGGAGTCCCTCGAGCCCCTGGCTGACCTGGTCGAGCTGCAGGAACTGGTCGTCAGGCCCAACTCCACGCTGGAGCCGCCCGAGCCGCTACGGCTCGATCCGGTGGCGAATCTCCCGGACCTGCACACCCTGCGTCTCGGCGCGATCGCGTCGGCGGCGCCCCTCGCAGTCGCCCGCGGCCTGCGGCGGCTCGTGGTCGGTACCGTGCTCGACGGCGACCTGCGTCCCCTGATCGACCTGCCCGACCAGGTGACGGTGACGGTCCTGGACGATGCGGCCCAGAACCGCGAGGTACAGCGGCTACGACGCGCAGGACGTGGCCGGCTCCAACACCCGCATGAGCCACGAACCCTGCGGTAATCTGGCGGACTCGCGTCTCGGCTGACCCTTAGGATGGCGCTTGGCCGCATCCGCGATCGGCCGTGCGATGATCGGCCCGTGTACGAGAGCATCGCCGCGTTGCTCGAGCGTATGGTTTGCGACCAGGAGCGGCTGCCAGCGGGCGACGCGCGCCGGTTCTTCCACAGCACCTACCTGCGCACCACCCGGGCAATCGCCGAGGAGATCGGCCAGGGCGGATTCCTCGACGGTGCCTGGCTGGAGCGGTGGGACCTCGTGTTCGCTCAGCTCTACCTCGACGCGTTCGACGCCGAACTGGCCGGGGAGCCGGTTTCGGCGCCGTGGCGGATCGCCTTCGACGTCGCCCGCACTCGCCCGGAGCTGCCGCCGCTGCGGCACATCCTGCTGGGCATGAACGCCCACATCAACTACGACCTGCCGCAGGCGCTGATCGCGGCCATCACGCCCGATGATTTCGACGACCCGGCCACCCGCGCGTCGCGGGCCCGCGACCACGCGCACGTCGACACCGTACTGCTGGCACTGGTCGGGGCGGAGGACGACGAGATTCGGGCCAGCAGCCGGGTCACCCCGCTCGACCGGCTGATGGGTCCCCTCAACCGGGCCGCCACCCGCCGGCTGCTCACCGAGTCGCGGGCGAAGGTGTGGCGCAACGCGGACGTCCTGGACCGGGCCCGGCGCGAGGGCCCGCAGCGGTACGCCGCGGTCCTGGCGAACCTGGAGCGATCGTGCGAGGCCAAGCTCGTCGAGCTGACCAGGCCAGGACAGGTGCTGCTGCGCCTGTCCCGGCACGGCTTCGGCGTGGTACTGCCCAAAGATCTGTAGCGGACGAGAGCTCTCGGGTTCGCGCATTCTGCGGCTTCCTCGACCACGAACCTGAGCGGGGATGGACCGTCAGTTGTCGCCGCGGATGCGGGCGTGCAGATGCATGTCGTGGCGGCCGTCCGAGTGGATGGCCTCGCTGCGTTTGGTGCCTTCCAGCCGGAAGCCGGCTTTGATAGCGACGCGGCAGGAGGCGTCGTTGCGTGTCGAGTGGCTCAAATGCAGACGGTAAAACCCGGCCTCGCCGAGCGCCCAGGCACTGACAGCTGCCAGCGCGCGGGGAGCCACGCCTGCGCCGCGGGCAGCGGGGAGCACCCAGTAGCCACATCCTGCGACGCCGTCGTCGAGATGCAAGCTTGCCAGGGCAATACGCCCGAGCACCTCCTCGCCGCCGCGGGTTACCGCCCAGCACGCGCCCTCTTCCTGCTCCCGGCTTCGACGGTACTGCTCGAACCAATCGTTTACCTCGGCCTCGGATGCCGGTTGGCGGGTGTGCCACTGCTGAATCGCCGGATCCTGGTACGCAGCAAGGAACACCGCCGCATCGGAAGGTTCCCAGGGGCGCAGGACGATGCCGCCCGGTGCGGCAAGGACTGGTTGCGGGCGCATGGCGAGAGCTCCGCCGGGGATGGCGGCCGGGGTAGAAAGCGGCGATCTCACCACCTCATTCTGCTCTCGGCACGGCGAGCCGCCAGCCCGCAGTGGGTCGGTGCGGCACCGTCCGCTGGCGACTCCTGCTGGGTCACCCTGCCCTCGACGAGCAACCGGCCGTCGCGGGCGTCGGGTCAGCTGCAGGCGTTGCAGTTGGCCGGCCCACAGGCCGTGGAACGCGACTACGCCTGCCGGCGAACGGCGCGCGTCAGGTGTTGGCGCCGCGGGCGGCGACCGCCCAGCGGTCGATTTCCCGGCCCCCGGACACGATCACGAGCTCGTCGGCGAGGTTGACCGCCGAGCAGACGTGGTTCGGCGCCACCCGCACGATGTCTCCGCGCGCGGGTACCGGTGCGTCATCGGGGAAGACGGCCGTGGCGTGGTGTTCCGACAGGGCCGTGACGCGGGCGCCGGGGTGATCGGGCAGTCGCCCGCCTCCGGTCACCCACGCCGGCTGGTCGGCACCCAGCGCCTTGCTGCCCGCATCGAGAATGATGCGTGACCCGGCGACGCTGACCACCGTCGCCACGACCGTGAGCGCCACGTCGGACCACGTGCAGTTGCCGAGTTCCACCTGCTGCGCATCGCCGAAGACGTAGACGCCAGGACGCATCTCGGTCAGCGAGCCAGGGTCGGTGACCGGCGCCGTGGGTGTCGACCCGCCACTGCGCACCACAGGGTCCACGCCCGCGGCGCGCAGCGCCTCGGACGCCTGATGCAAGGCTTCGGCCTCGTCGGCCGCCGCGCTGGCCCGGCGGCCGGGTCCGTATCCGTGACCGGGGAACGTGAACACCCCGGACACGTGCAGCCCGGCCCGAGCCGCGGCCGTGGCCACCTCGCCCGCCGATACCGGCCGCACCCCGCTGCGGTGATGCCCGC